>NZ_CP069338.1:672500-1008750 GCF_016859125.1 Archangium violaceum
CCCGGGTGGTCACCGTGAACAAGTACGCGCGCTGACGGGGCTCGAGCGAGCGAGAGGCCGCGGCTCCACGGCCCCACGCCGACGCTGGGAGGGGGATTTGAATCCCCCATCCCAGGGAACCTTCACTTGACGGACAGCACCACACGGTTGGGGCCGTTCGCCTTGGACGCGCCGAGCGTCTTCTCCGCGGCGGAGATCAGCTCCTGCTCGTTGCGGGCCTGGTCCGGGAAGACGGCCACCGAGGCGGTCACCGTCACCTCGCCCGCGACGCCCTCGTCCTCGGGGAAGGCCATCTCCTCCACCGCCTTGCGCAGCTTCTCCGCGTACGTGCGGGCCCGCTCCACGTCGGCGTTGCAGAGGATGACACCGAACACGTCCCAGTCGTACCGGGCGGCGATCTCCGAGGAGTTGTCGCTCCGGGCGTGCGTGACGGGATCTTCCATCATCTCCGTCACCAGCTGGGACACCCGGCGCAGCAGCTTGTCCCCCTCGGCGTAACCCCGCGAGAGGTTGAAGCGGCGGAAGCCGTCGATGTCGATGAGCACCAGGGCCAGCTTCTGCTCCCGACGCCGCGCGCTCAGGAGGCCCGCGCTCAGCGCCTCCTGGAAGTAGCGGTGGTTGTAGAGGCCCGTCAGGCCGTCACGGAACGCCAGCCGCTCGCTCTCGGGGATGAGCGACTGGGATGCCGCGCCCTTGGCTTCGGGCTTCGGTTCCACCGTCTTGACGCGCGAGCTCGGGGGCGACCCCGGTTTGCCGGCCGCCGGTTTGGCGGGACGCAAGCCGAGCTGCTCCTTCAGCTCCTGCACCATCTTGTCGCGGATCGCGACAAGGGCGGCATTGTGGACCGCCTGGCCCACGGTGTTCTTCAACTCCTGCTCGGTGAACGGCTTCGTCAAGAAGTGGTTCACCCGCGCTTCATTGATGGCTTTCTGGGCGTCCTCCAACTTCTGGGAGGCCGTCACCAGGATGCGCGCGGCATGGGGTTGAAGCTCGGAAACACGCTTGAGGAGGTCTACCCCCATCAGGCCGTCCCCAAGGTTTTGATCCGATACGACCGCGTGCAGTTGTTCCCGCTGAAGCACTTCGAGCGCTTCTTCAGCGGACCGGGCAAGGAAGACCGTGAAGTCCTTGCTCAGGTAATACTGCATCAAGGCCAGCATCGTCCGGTTGTCCTCGACGACGAGGACCTTCGCAGCAACAGGCTCACTCACCAGGGCAGACCAACGCAACGAGGGGCATGAAGATGGGCGAAGCGTCGCGCAGGTGAGGGCCTCGGGGCAAGTCCTCGAAGCAGGTTGACCACCACTTCAGTCCATCGGCCACTCGTGGACCGGCCTGCCAGACGTGGAGTGGGCCATGTAACGCTCCAGCAAGGCCCCCAGGGCGTCCTGCCGGGGCATGTGGGCTTCCAATCGCGCCAACATCTTCCGCTGCCACCGTGCCCCCGTACAACCCGCACGCAATCGGGCCTGGATAATGGAAAGGAGCGCGTCCGCCTCCTCGGCGGCCACGCCGGCGCCCACCAGGCCCTCCCTGGCCACGGGGAGCAGGCGCTCCACCAGGGCCACCGCCGGCACCGGCCGGGGAGAGGGAGCGTTGCGCTCGGGCCACAGCAGCATCGCGTCCAGGCCTTCCTTGGAGGCGCGGAGGAAGTTGCCCCGGGCACAGGCGAAGGGGATCCCCGGCAGCAGTGCCTCCACCTCGTCGCTCAACCCCAGCGTGAGGCCCAGCAGCAGCGCCCCATTGGCGAGCATGTCCACCACCGAGGGGCCCGCGGGCAGCGCGCGCAGCTCGATGCGCACGTGGCCGCCCCCGCTCGGATCGTAGATGGCGCGGTTCCAGCTCCACACGGTGCCCTGGTGCAGCCGCAGCTCGTCCAGGCGGGGCAGGCCCCCCGCGGCCAGACACTCCAGCGGCGACTCCGGGCCCAGCACCGGCAGCAGCGGCGAGTAGAGCGCCACCGACTCGGCGAACAGCTCCAGCGGGCCCTGGCGCACCCAGCCGTGGCCGAAGGTGACGCGCCCGTGCTGCGGGGCCTCCGACGAGGACTCGCCCCGGTCATCCACCGCCTGGCGGAAGAGCGCCACGCGCGTCTCGTCCCACAGCCGCCGCCCCACCAGGAAGGGCGAGTTGCTGCTCACCGCCAGCACCGGCGCCGTGGCCAGCTGGGCCGCGTTGTACATCCGCGCGAAGTCCGCCGGGTCCACGCGCAGGTGGTACTGCAGCGAGGTGTTGGCGCCCTCCAACGACACGTCGTCCCACTCCAGGGTGAGCGAGTCCTCGCCCTTGATGACCACGCGCAGCGGCTCCTGACGCCGGTTGCGGATGGCGGCCGACAGCGCCCGGTAGCGAGGCATCCCCGTCAGCGACGCGCTGCCCAGGTCCGCCTCGCGCAGCGTGGGGAGGATGCCCGTCACCGCCACCCGCGCCCCCTGCGTGGCCGCCGCGCGCCGCACCTCCGCCAGCGCGCTCTCGAACTCCTCGCGCAGCGCCGTGAAGGGACGCCCCGCCAGCGGCCCCGGCCGCAGGTTGACCTCGAGGTTGAACCGGTCGATCTCCACCGTCACCCGTGGGTCCACCGTCTGGCTCAGCACCTGCCGGTTCACCGGCAGCGGGAAGCCCGCGGCATCCACCAGGAACATCTCCAGCTCGGCGCCGATGGTCCGCGGGCCCACGCCGAACCCTGGCCGCTCCAACACGGTCCGGAGCACTTCCAGGCTCTCGGCGAGGCGCCGCGCGAACCGCTCGTGATCCTCGGCATCGAACGTCTCTTTGTGGATTTGGAGTCCCATATGGCGGCACTCCCCTAGGGGAAGGTCGGCGAGGGCGAGAGGAGGGTTTCGGGCACGTCCGCGCGGGAGGCGAGCTGCTCCAGCAGCCGTCGCGACAGGGCGAGCGCCTGCACGCGGATCTCCGGAATGGCCGTGCTCTCCCACAGGACACCCCGGCGCAGGGGGCCCAGGGTGAAGAGCACGCGCGAGGCCCGGCCCTCCGCGTCGAGCAACGCGCCTTCGGTGTCCGTGGCCAGGCCGAGCCCCAGCGCATCCGCCTGGACGAGCCCGGATTCCATGAGCCCGCGCAGCAGCGGGTGCGCCCGGCCGATACAGGCGTCCGGTCCGGTGCAGTTGATGACGTGCTGGACACGGAAGGTGGCCTCGCGCTCCACCCCTCGGGGCCGGACTCGCGCCATCACCCATCCCTCGCCCGTCACCTGGAAGCCGCGCACGCGGGCCGCGTGGACGCGCAGCACACCGGCGCTCTGGAGTTGCTGGAGGATGTCGTGCACCCCGGGCGCCATCCGGTGACGGTGCACGTCCCAGAGGGCGCGCAGGTGGCGGAGGAAACGGCGCCGCTCGGGCACCGGCAGGCCGCGCCACAGAGAGGCCGTCAGGGGCCGCAGGCCGTCCATCACACCGCGCCAGTCCGCGCCCTCGTCCGTGGTGCGCCGGGCCTCGCGGCGCAGCGCGCTCAGGACGGAGCGGACGCGGGAGGGCTCCGAGAGGCTCACGGGCGGGCCCGCCACCACCCCGGGACGATGGACGTGCGGCAGCAGCCCGTGCCGGGAGATGGCGTGGATGCGCCCCTCATGGTTGTGCTCGGCCAGCGAGAGCACCGTGTCCACCATCGTCAGGCCCGTGCCGATGAGCAGCACCGAGTGGTGGGGCTGGACGTGGCGCAGGGCGCCCTCGGCCCAGGGGGAACGGATGTAGCGGCGGCTCGAGTACAGCCCCCCATCCGGCACCGGCAGGTCCGCGGGGATCGCATTGCCCACCGCCAGCGCCACCGTCCGCGCCAGGAGCCGCGTGCCATCGGCGAGCACCAACCGGACGTCGTCCCCCTCCTGGGACAGGGACGCGGCCTCGCCCTCGAGGAGCGCCAGGCCCACGCCCGGCGCGGCCTTCTCGCGGGCCTCGCGGAGCACCGCCTCCAGGTACTGGCCGTAGCGCCTGCGCTGGACGAAGTCACCCGGGCCTGTGTCCGGCTCGACGCGGCGAATCCACCGCAGGAAGTGTTCGGGATCGTCCGGGAAGGCGCTCATCCGCCCGGCGGGGGCGTTCAGCAGGTGGCTGGCGCTGTCCGTGGAGTAGGCGAGGCCGGGCCCCACACGCCCCGAGCGCTCCAGCAGGGCCACCCGCAGGGGACCCGAGGCGTTCCGCAAGAGCTGGGCCGCCAACAGTGTGCCACTTGCTCCCCCACCTACTATGAGTACGTCCCACCGCGACTCGATTCGCACATGGAGAGTTTAATCCTCGAGTGCAGGTCCTACATCCCCCCTTGACTGTCTACTCTCCAGGGGGACGTGTACGAATTTCGAGGGAGCACCTCCCGGGCTGGAATCCGGCCTCCCTATATAAGGAGGGGAGACGCACTCGGGCTCGCTCGGCCGCCCGCGCCCCATGAGTCGGGCGTCGGGGTGTGTTATCGCTCGATGACGATGGAGCCCACGCCCGCCACCTCTCCGGTCAACCTGTATGACCTGCCGCGTGCCGCCCTTGGCGAGCTGCTCGCCGGCTGGGGTTACAGCGCCTATTACCGCGACCTGCTCTGGGAAGCCCTCTACCGCCAGCAGGTGGAGTCGTTCGACGCCCTCACCGGGCTGAAGCCGGAGCTCGTCCAGACCCTCCGCGAGCGCACGCGCCTGGAGCGGCCCGTCACCCACCACGAGGTCCACAGCACGGACGGCTACACCCGGAAGCTGCTGCTGAAGCTGCGCGACGGGCAGACCGTGGAGACGGTGCTCATGCGTTTCAAGGGCCGGGCCACGGTGTGCCTGAGCACGCAGGCCGGCTGCGCCATGGGGTGCGTCTTCTGCGCCACGGGGCAGATGGGCTTCGTGCGCCACCTGTCGCCCGGGGAAATCATCGGCCAGGTGCTGCACGTCACGCGAATCCTCCGCGAGACGGACGAGTCGCTGCGCAACGTGGTGTTGATGGGCATGGGCGAGCCCCTGCACAACTACGAAGGCACGATGGCGGCGGTGGACATCATGGTGGATCAGCTGGGGCTGGCGCTGGCCCCGCGCTTCATCACCCTGAGCACCGTGGGCGTGGTGCCCGGTATCCGCCGGCTCGCGGACGAGGACCGGCCGGTGCAGCTCGCCGTCAGCCTGCACGGCGCCACGGACGCGGAGCGCGGCGCGCTGGTGCCCGCGGCCCGCAAGTGGCCACTCGCCGAGCTGGTGGACGCCTGCCGCTACTACGCGGAGAAGCGCAAGCGCCGCATCTTCTACGAGTGGGCGCTCATCGCCGGGCAGAACGACACGCCCGAGCAGGCCCACGCGCTGGGCCAGTTGCTGAAGGGGATGGAGGCACACGTGAACCTCATCCCGCTCAACCCCACGGTGGGCTACGGCGAGCGCCCCAGCGGCCCCGACGCCGTGCGCGCCTTCCAGGACATCCTGGCCAGCTACGGCCTGCCCAGCACCGTGCGCCAGCGCCGGGGCATCGACATCGACGCGGGCTGTGGCCAGCTCAAGGCCGCCGTGGAGCGGCAGCGACCCTCGCGTCAGCCCACGGCTCCCTGAGGGCCGGGGTGACGGCGCTCCTGGGCCTCGCGGGCTTCGCCGGCTACTTCTTCCTCCAGCCGCTGCTGCTCGGAAAGCAGTTCGACCACCTCATCGACGCGTCGCACCTGGACTGGATTCCGGACGAGGCCCGGGTCATCGGGGCTCCCGCCGCCGTGCTGGAGCTCCTGCGCACCGCGCACCCCGTGCGGCTCTACTCCGCGGGCATCCAACCGGAGCCGCCCGCCTTCGACTACCTCGTGTACAACCCCAAGGGCTGGGAGCCATTGCCGCCTTCGCTCGAGCAGCTCACCGAGCCGTGCCACCCCTCTGGAGGCTGGGTGGTGCGCTGTCCGAAGCGCTGACTCCGGGCCTTCTCCCGTTGGCCAGCAGGCGCCCGGCCCCACACGTCAGACATGCGGTAGCCCGCCTCGTGGCATAAACCTCCCCCATGCCTCGCGACGTCTCCTTCTTCGACTCCCTTGGCCGCCTTCTCGCCCTCGAGCGCGACGCCGAGCGCGCCCGCATGGAAGCGCTCGCCGAGGGCATGTCCCTCCAGCAGCGCGCCGAGCAGGGGCTCTCCTTCCTCGACCTGGAGAGCATCGAGGAAGAGGTAGGCCTCGGTGGCCGCGTCCTGGTGACGCTCGCTCGCAAGGACAGGGCCCGCTTCCCCGCCCGCCTGGACAACGGCGACCAGGTGGCCGTCTTCCCCCGCCGCTCCGAAATCAAGGAGCCCGCGCGCGCCCTCGTCGCCCGCGCCACCGCCACCCGCGTCCAGCTCGCCTTCGACCGCGAGCCCCCTCCCTTCGTGCACGAGGGCCTGCTGCGCCTCGATCGCGTCCCCAACGACGTCACCTACGAGCGCGTCCGCGCGGGCCTCTCGCGCGTGAAGGCGCTCGACAAGGGAGCCGCCCGCCACAAGCGCGAGGTGCTCCTGGGCAACGAGCCCCCTCGCTTCGACTCCCTCCGCGAGCTCACCCCCACCCGTGCCCTCAACCCCGAGCAGCATGACGCCGTCGCCCGAGCCCTCGCCGCCGAGGACTTCTTCCTCGTCCACGGCCCGCCCGGCACCGGAAAGAGCACCGTGCTCGCCGAGGTGGCCGCCCAGGCCGTCGCCCGGGGCCAGCGCCTGCTGTGCACCGCCGCCAGCAACGCCGCCGTGGATCACCTCACCGACCTCTGCCTCGACAAGGGCCTGCGCGCCATCCGCGTCGGCCACCCGGCCCGCGTCACGCCCCGTCTCCAGGAGCACACGTTGGACCTCGTGGTGGAGGAGCACCCGGACCGCGTGCTCTCCCGCGAGCTCTTCGACGAGGCCTTTTCCCTGCTCGGCTACGCCCGCCGCCAGCGAAACCAGGGCCGCAGCCGCGAGCGCTTCGCCAACGCCCGCGCCTCCACCACCGAGGCCAAGAGCCTCCTCGACGAGGCCCGCGCCCTCGAGCGCAAGGCCCTGCGCGGTGTGCTGGAGCGTGCCCAGGTGGTGTGCGTGACGCTCGCAAGCCTCGAGTCCGGCATCCTCTCCCACGAGGAGTTCGACCTCGCGCTGCTCGACGAGGCCACCCAGGCCACCGAGCCGCTCGCCCTGCTCGGCTTCCTGCGCGCCCCCAAGGTGGTGCTCGCTGGAGATCCACAGCAGCTCCCGCCCACCGTGCTCTCCCCCGAGGCCGCGAAGGCCGGTCTCGCCGTCAGCCTCTTCGAGCGCCTGCTCGCGGACCACGGCGAGGGCGTCAAGCGCATGCTCCGAGAGCAGTACCGGATGAACACCACCATCATGACCTTCCCCTCGAAGGAGATGTACGGCGGCGAGCTGCGCGCCCACCCCAGCGTGGCGGACCGGACGCTCGCGGACGTGCTACCTCCGGACACGAGCGTGGACGCCCCACCCGTCCTCTTCCTCGACACCGCCGGCAAGGGCTTCGAGGAGGAGCAGGAGAAGGACACGGGCAGCCTCTTCAACACCGGCGAGGCGGACCTGGTCGTCGCCCGGGTGAAGGAGCTGCTCGCCGCCGGGCTCGAGCCCCGGGAGCTCGCCGTCATCACCCCCTACCGCGCACAGGCCCACGCCCTGCGCGAGCGCGTGGAGCCCCTCTCCGCCGACGTGGAGGTGGACACCGTGGACGCCTTCCAGGGCCGCGAGAAGGACGCCATCCTCGTCACCCTCACCCGCTCGAACTCCGAGGGGCAGATCGGCTTCCTCTCGGACCTGCGCCGCATGAACGTGGCCCTCACCCGAGCGCGCCGGCACCTGTTCGTGGTGGGTGACTCGGCCACGCTCAGCGGCCATCCCTTCTACGCGCGCTTCATCGAGTCCACCCAGGAGGGCGGCGGCTACCGCTCCGCCTGGGAGTGGCCCGATCCCTCCGAAGCCGCCTGAGCGCCGGATCCGAGAAGCGAGACGGGTCAAAGCCACAGCTGGAGTCCAGGCCGTACCGTGCCCAGGCGCCGCAGGAAGTCACCCGGCTGCACGAACTGCTCGACGTGCAGCACCCCACCCGGACGGTGACCGGAGAGCAGCAGCCGCGCGACCTCCGCCGCGACCAGACCGGTGAGCTCCGCCTCGCGTCGGCCCGAGAGCGCGAGCTCCCGGGTGGCGGGCTCCGTCCCGATGAAGCCCTCGGCCCGGGCCACGACGGCGCAGGTATCCGAACCGAAGTGCACGGCCCGGAGCGCGCGGATCGCACCGCGACGGAACAGGGGTGCGCGTAACGAACGCGACAAACGCAACCGCGAGGCGAGGCCCACCACCGAAGTCAGCAACGCCGAGTCGAAGCACATCCAGGTGGAGACGGTGGGAATGGCGAGCGTACGAGCCACCACGCGCTGATCAGGGAAGTTGAACCTGTAGGCGCGCCGCTCCCGTGGGAGGCCGGGAAAACGAACGCGCGCGTGCTCGCCAAAACCACGGACACGGCGAAGACGACCGTCCTGGAACACGTCGAACCCGCCATCCAGGTTGTCCAGGGTCCACCCGATGGCCGCCTCGCCATGCTCATCGCCGGCCCCGAGCATCAGGAAGAGGTCCATCTTCGCCACCCGGTCGAACCGCCCGACCGCATGGGCCGCCAGGAGGTTCGTCAATCCCGGGGCCACCCCCACGCTGAGGATCGCCGTGCTTCCGTTCCGTCTGGCCAGGGGGTCGAGTCGCTCGAAGGACGTCAGTGATTCCTGCTTCGCGGTCACGTCGATGTAGTCGACGCCCGCGGCGAGGCAGTGCTCGACGACATCCGAGCCCTCCTGGTCCACGCACATGATGACGAGCCGCGCCCGAGCCAGAACGGGATGCGGACGACCCACCGCGAGCTCGAGGCCCGTTGCCTGGACTCCATTGCCGAGCGTGGCGGCGAAGGCCTCGGCCTTCACCCGATGACGACCCGCGATGACGACCTGCCCGGGAAAGGCGGGGGCCAGGGAGCGGGCCACGGCCTGTCCGACCTGCCCATAGCCTCCCACGATCACGATGGCCTCCCCCTTCATCGCCCAGACCTCCCACGGAGAAGGAGCCAGTGCGCCCGAACCACCCACGCCGCGAGGGGGACCTGCAAGACACCGGTGAGCTCGAAGAGCAGATCATCGGGCGGGGAATAGACGGAGGCCGGGAACAGACGGCCCATCACCTGGGGACTGGCGCCCGCCAGGAACAAGAGATCCTTGAGGACATGGCTGTACAGCCCCTCGAAGGCACCGATCCACCCCACCGGGAAGGCGGCCGTCAGGAGTGTGAACACGGCGAGGGCCACACCGCGGTGGGAGACGGCCAGCGCGCTCGCCCCGAGAATCAAGGCTCCGGCGACCACGGCGATCCCCACCACGTGCAGGCGCCAGGGAGTGGCATACAGCCACGCCCCGTAGACGTGATGGACGATGGTGAGCAACAGGACGCCCAGGGACGCACGGGTGGAGCGTCGGGCCAGGAGTCGGAAATCGGTCGGGTTCTCATGAGCAGGCATCGCTTCCTCCGGCTTTGACGACGGGGCCAGGTACTTGAGACTTTTCTGTTCCGTGCGAGTCACGAACACCAGCGAGCATCGGGAAGCTCACTTGTGCGAGCGGCGCATCAATCAGGAGACGAGGAGACCCTCCAGGTGAAATCCCTCGCGAACATCGAAGCCTTCGTCCGAGCCGTGGAGCAGGGCGACTTCACCCGCGCGGCCCGGACACTCGGACTCACGCCCTCGGCGGTCAGCCGGCGGATCGCCCGTCTGGAAGAGGAGCTGGGACTGGCGTTGTTCCGCCGGACGACGCGCGCCTTGCGACTCACGGATGACGGCCGTGCGTTCTACGAACGATGCAGGCGCATCCTGGGCGAGCTCGAAGAAGCGCAGGAGGCCATGACCCGCGTGCGAACCCGACCCACGGGCAGGCTCCGGGTGGACGCTCCGCAGGTGCTCGGACAGCTCATCCTGGTCCCTTTCCTTCCGAGGTTCTTCAAGCAATACCCGGGCATCGAGCTCGAGCTCACCCTCAGGGATTACCTGGTGGATCCGGTCACCGAGGGCATCGACGTGCTCCTGCGCATCGGAACGCTCCGGGACTCGGGGATGATGGCGCGGAAGCTGGGCGTCACCCGGATGGTGGCATGCGCCGCGCCGGGCTACCTGAAACACCACGGGCGTCCCCGAACACCCGAGGACCTCGCCAAGCATCACTGCCTCGGGTTCCTGCGTGAATCAGGTCCCGTTCCGTGGCGGATGCGCACCGGCGAGTACGAAGTGAAGGGCCCGTTTCACGTGAACCAGGGAGCGTCGCTCCGCGATTCCGCCGTGGCCGGCCTGGGAATCTGCTGGCTCTTCGACTTCATGGTCACCGAGGAGCTCGCATCCGGGAAGTTGGTGCCGGTCCTGGAGGAGTACGCGTGCGACGAGCGGCCCATCCACGCGCTCTATTCTGAGAACCGGCACCTGCTGCCAAAGGTGCGCGTCTTCCTCGACTTCGCGGCGTCGCTCCTGGCGAAGACCCGGCGGAGTTGAGTGCAGGACCTCATCCGCCGTTCAACGGCCTCGGCGTTGCACGGCGCGGAGGTCATGCGGAAGATCTCCCTCATGGTCACCCGTCGCCCTCCCGAATCCGAGTCCACCGAGCGAAACGCTCCGTCCGTCGAAGCGGCCTTTCAGTCGGCTCCAGAGGAGATGGTGGCGGAGATCCTCGACGGAGAGCTGTACCTCGGCCCGCGCCCGGCACGACCGCATGCCAACGTGGCGTCGAATCTTGGCGGCCTCCTCACCGCGCCTTTCAAGTTTGGCAGGGGCGGACCGGGAGGGTGGGTCCTCATCGATGAGCCGGAGCTGCACCTTGGCCCGCGTCCGGACAAGCTCGTGCCAGACCTCGCCGGGTGGAGGCGCGAACGTCTGCCACGCGCCGTGGGAGGAGACGAGGCTCCGGCCCATTACGACCTCGCCCCGGATTGGGCCTGCGAGCTCCTCTCCCAACGCACGCGGAGCAGGGACAAGGGCCAGAAGATGCGCATCTACGCCCGGGAAGGAGTGCGGCACCTGTGGCACGTGGATCCGCTTGCCCGCACGCTCGAGATCTTCCGGCTCACCGAGGGCGAGTGGCACCTCGTCCACTCCTTCACCGGAGAAGAGCCGGTGCGTGCCGAACCCTTCGAGGCCATCGAGCTCGAACTGGCGCTCGTCTGGTCCGAATGACGATGGAGTGAAAATCCTCACGGCACCCTTCCAGGCATGGGTGGAGGTGAAGTCCGCCTATGTGCGCCTGGAACCCGCTCCCGACTCCCACGCTGACGACGCGCGCTCGTCATCCCTCACATTCCGAGCAAACGAGATGCTCTCGCGCGTCGAATTCACTCGAAGAGCTTCGAGTGAAGTCCGCGTACGATGGTCGACGCGCCAGGCGCCCAGGACGGGTGCCCGGGCGTGAGGTGTATGCCCCAGCCGAATCGTTCGCGACATGCGTTGATGGAACACGCTCACGACGACGGGGCATCGCCACTCGACTCAGCCACACACCCAGGAGCGTCATGCCGCATTCCCCCCCCGCACGACTGCTGCGTCCCGTGAGCATTGCCCTGTTGCTCGCCGCCTGCGGCTCTCCCTCATCCGACCCTCCCCCAACGACCCCACCGGAGCGCACAACGGGCCTACAGGGTGTCGTCGCCATCGCCCCTGCTGGCGCGGCGGTCACCGCCACCGAAATCCAGGCGTACCCCGCCGAGGGAGGTCCGGCGGTCGCGACCACCCAGAGCGACGAACACGGCCGATACACCCTGGCGCTGCCCGCCGGTGACTACAGCCTCACGCTGCGGAAGAGCGGGTACGCGGCCTCCCGAGTCGAAGGGGTGCGGATCCCCGACGGAGGCCTGACGCGACTCAACCTCGTGCAACAACGCGCCTTCCACCCGTCCTGGCCCACCGAGGCGCCCAGCGTCGACGTCGGCGACGTTCTCGAGAACGGCAGCTACGACGCCGACAACTTCCTCCCCTACGACGTCACCGTCGATCCCGCCGGCACCCTGCCGACGCAGATGATCTACGCCGCGATCGGCAAGACGCCCGGGTCCGCCTGGGCCTCCGGGGAGAGCCAGTCCTTCACGCAGACCGACACCACGGGCCCACGCTTCCTGCTGCCACGCGCCTATGTTGGCCTCGGCTCGACGACCTTCGAAGTCGTCGCCTACGACGCGAACAACAATCGCACACACGTCATCCGCCACGTCACGTTCACCAGCGTGCTCCCCTCGACCCCTGGCCAGCCACTCGCGCCGCCCGTGCTTCAAAGCACGCTCGCCGTCACCTTCGGCAAGGCCCTGGAGGCAATGAACGTCCATCCCACGGCCGCGCCCGAAGGCGCGAGCCTGTTCGTCAACGTCCACTGGAGTCCCGCCACGGACGTTCCCCCCTGCAGCGACCCGCTCGTCACCATTCCGTACAAATACCGCGTGGAACGACGCATCGGATGGGGCGCCTTCACGCCCATCGCGACGCTCCCCGGATGGAGCATCGGCCAGGACCTGGATGGCGACGCGTGCGGAGAAGTCATCTACACCACCGACTACCGGGACACGAGCGCCGACCTCCAGCCCGGCACCCCCGCCACGTACCGGATCGTCGCCTTCAATGACAAACACGAGACGGCGCCGTCCAACACGCTCACCAGCACGCCGCTCCCGGCGTTCGACGTTCGCCTCACCGGTCCCGCCGCGGGGGCCACGGGCGTGTCCACCACGCCCACCTTCACGTGGAAGCCCACACAAACCGTGGGGGCCATCCACGTCTACAACGGCTTGCTGTGGGACACCGTCAGCGGCAACAGCAACCTGAATTTCTCCTCGGCTCAGCCACGCCTCGTGAACCGCGATTCCTTCACCTGGAACGAGGACAACAACTACACCGGCAGCGTCTACGAGCAGCTCCAACCCGGAAGAACGTACGAATGGCAGCTCAGCCTGGCATTCGCCGCCGACAGCGCCACGTCCCCCACCGCCGTCAGTGTCGCCGCTGACTCCTACGGCGTGTACGGACCGTTCACCGTGGCGTCCACGGATGTCTTCCGCTTCACCACCGCGCCCTGAGCTCGAAGGACGAACCCCCCATGAAAAAAGCTCCTGCCCTGCTGGTGTTCACGAGCCTGCTGGCCGCCTGCACCCAGCCCTCGGCCCCCGCCGATCCGCTCAACCCTCCCCCCACGCCAGTCGACACCACGCCCCTCCCCGAGGCCACGGTGCTACACCCGCACCGAGCCGGGGAGCTCCTCCTTGGGTACCATCGTTCCGAGGATCTTCAGCGTGCCGTGCGCCTGCTCCAGGCGACGGTCATGGGGGACAACCCCACCCTCAAGCAGGCGCGCGTGGCGCTGCCGGACACGCTGACCGTCGAGCGGGCCCTCGGGCAGCTCGCGCTGGGGAGTCGCGCCACGCTGCGCTACGCGCAACCGAACTACACCTACAAGCGCCCGGGACTCACGCCCAGGACCTTCATGGCGCTGAGCGTGAATGATCCACTCGCCGCGACGAAGTGGGACCTGGAACGGATGAACGCCGAGGCGGCCTGGAAGACGAGCGTGCGAGGACAATTCCCAGACGGACAGGGAGTCGTCATCGCCGTCGTCGACACGGGTATCGACGGCACCCACCCGGATCTCGCCGGCAAGTTCGTCGATGGCTGGGACGCGTCGGGTTGCTACGACTACTTCATTCCGCCCTCCCCCAGCGACCGGCGCCCCCACCCCATTCCGCCGAACGTCAACGCCACCAACAACCTGGAGCACGGCACGCACGTCGCGGGGATCGCGGCCGCGCTCCGGGACAACGCCCAGGGCGTCATGGGGGTCGCCCCCAAAGCGCGCCTGATGGACATCAAGGTCTTCTGCGACTTCAACGAAGACACCACCACCAGCGCGGTGATTGCCGAAGGGGTGCTCGGGGCCATCCTGGACCGCGACGGGGACGGGCTCGTCCCCGACGTCATCACCATGAGCCTGGGCGGGCTCGGGTACGACAGCGCCACCGCGGATGCCCTCAACCTGGCCCTGTCTGGCCGTGACCTCGATGGGCAGGCGCTGCCCGCCTACGATGACGGCACGGGAGGTGGCATCGCGGGGGACGGCATACCGGACCGCACCGCGACCGTCACCGTCGCCATGGGCAACACGGGTCAAGCGGACACGCAGTACCCGGCGGCCGTTCCGGGCGTGATCGCGGTGGGCGCGACCGACCCCTCGGATGCTCGAGCGACCTTCAGCACCACCGGCCATCACATCAGCGTGAGCGCGCCCGGCGTCAACATCCTCTCGACGTGGCCGGCCTTCCTGAACCAGCGGGAGCCCGGCTACAACGGTGGGTATCAGGCGATCTCCGGGACGAGCATGGCCACGCCGGAAGTCGCGGGTGCCGTCGCGCTGATCAAACAATTCCATCCCGGTGCCACGCCCTTCCAGGTGCGCCGCCTGCTCGAGCGCACGGCCCATGACCTCGGCACGCCCGGCTGGGACGCGCAGACCGGCGCGGGTCGCCTCGACCTGAAGGCCCTGGTGGACGAGCTCGCCGGGCATGACCTCTCGCAGGACGAACCAGGCGGGCGCGCACGCGTCATCGTCACCACCGCGAACCGATGGGACAGCAATGACGATGGCTTCGTGAATGAGCAGGACACGCGGTACGCGCCACCCGCCGCGAACGTAACCTTGCTCCAGGGAGGCCGCGCCCTCTACCACGCCAAGACCAACGCCGCCGGGCAGGCCACCTTCGAAGCAATCGCCCCCGGACAATACGAGGTCATCGCCAGCACGCCCGATATCTTCGACATCTTCTCGCCCTACAGCCGAAGCGACACCGTCACGGGACAGGGAACGCTGACGGTGCCCTCCGGCGCCGAGGGCACGGCGTCAATCCACCTCACGTCGACGCTGGAAGTCACGGTGAGCTGGGCGGGTGGCGGTGATGTGGATCTGACCTATTGGGCATACATTCCCACCCTGCCCGATGGAACGCCTCCTCCGCTGCCGGATGAGCCCCGCCAGCACCGAGGGCAGATGGTCTGGCAGAGCGTCAAGAGCGGCTCGACGGACGTCACCTTCAGCGCCGACGACACAGGCACTTCCATCGAACGCGCGTCCGAAACGCTCCAACTGAACGCCACCCACTATCCACTGATTGCCATGATGTCCGCGCCGCACCCCGAGAACTTCTGGGGGATCACACGGGTTGGCGTGGACACCACCCGTCTCACGCATGCCGTGACGGCCACCTTGCGTGTCAAACGCAACGGCGTGGAGCGCACCTACGGCCCGATCGCCCTCGAGCCGGGTGCCGGTGAATCGCTCGGAAACACCGTCCTGTGGAGCGGCATCGACTCCAAGTTCGCGGGAAGCTTCATCCTGATCCACTGATGTCCCTGGCGGGGCGCCGTGTCACGCAACACGGCGCTCTGCCCCAACGGCGGACCTCACCGCGTCGGCGACCTGCCTCGGATCCTGCAACTGGAGGCCATGACCGACACCGGTGAGACGAATCGTGGTGACGTCACCCAGGGCGCGGGTCGCCATGTCGATGTCTTCCTGGGTCAGCAGCCCACCCGCGGCCGGGTCCGCCTGGAGCAACACGAGCCGGCACCGCAGTCTCTCGAGGAGGGACGCGCCCTCCAGGGCGGCATAGGTGTCGTCGAACCTGTCGAGGATCGCGTCCAGCAAGTCGCCATCATGGCAAGCCAGGGACCGGCTCAGCTCGAGGATGTAGGGGTGCCCCGGGCCGAAGAGTTCCCTGAAGCTGACGCTCCGGTCCGGCTCCGGCCGGATTTCGAGCTCGAGCAGCCGTTCCGCGACCTGCTCAGGGGTGAGACCCCGGCCCGTGAGCGCCCTCCAGGCAAGCGTGAGGTCTCGCGACTTCGCCTGATGTGCGCGCATACGTTCCCGGCCCAGCGGCGCATCGCCATCGATGATACCGGTGACCAGGTGCGGGGAATTCGCCGCGAGGACCAGGCTCACGTGCGCGCCATGAGAATGTCCGAACAGCCACGCGGGGCCGACCGAGACGTGGTCCAGGACCCTCTTCACGAACTCCGCGGTGTCCTGGAGACGATAGGCCCCGGGCGTGTGGCGCGACTCGCCATGCCCCGGAAGATCGATGAGCACGAGTTGATGGTCGTCTTGGAGCAGAGGAGCCATGGAGGAGAACCACTGCCGCCGACCGGACCCCCCATGCAACAGGACGAGGGGCTGCCCCCGTCCCACGATCTCGAAAGCAATACCATCCGTGGTCCTGCTCGTTCCCACCGATCCTCCTCCACCTTCTACGGGTGCCACATGAGCACATGGATACAACTGAAGCCCGCGAGGGCGGCCAGAAAGCATCCCGGCAACGGCGCCCCGCCTTCTCGGGCAGGCTCCAGAAATTCCAACCCTCGAAAAGCCGGCCTCTTGATATCCTGATTGATGGGTAGACGCATGAACCGAATAGAGCTTGCTGAGTGGACCGTTGCTCCTGAGTCCCTCTTCCCGGCATGGCATTTCGTCGAAGAATTCGCGCAACGAACCTCGAGTGCTGGAGGCGTCGAAAAGATCATCATCTTCGAGCGAGTGTCGCCATCTCGATATGAACTCGCGCACACGCGTGACTGCACTGGGAATCAAGGCGCAGCGCTCAGGCCAGTCATTCGTGATGCGCTCCGGCGGGATACGCTGCTCGGGTTCGTGATTCGCGACTCATGCGATTTGGAGCCTCTCCTCGAAAGCTACCGGAAACAACATGGGGGAGTGCTTCGGGTACAAGACGTGATGAGGGAACTGGGGGCCGAAGTACCGGAGCTCGAGACCGTGCTCACGGCTGGTCGGAAACTCGTGTTGGTGGGCCACGACGGAGAACCGTTGTTCACGCTTGTCCCCCGGTTGGCTCCGACAGAATGACATCCCGCCATCGGAGTTCTTGGACAGGTAGGCATGGAGCGTGGTCCGCCCGGACTCGCGCGGGGGGTGAGCAGGCCTCGCCCGTGGCTGGTACGTGGATTGAAGAGCCTCCCATCATGGCTCACGAGCCCCTCGAGCATTCCAAGCTCCACGGGAAGGCGTTCCTGCGCGACCTCCTGACCAGTTACATACACATCAGGCCATCGAAGCAGGAAACAGCCAGGCAGGACCTCGCGAACATCCAGAGCGCCCTGAGGCTCTACCATTCGAAGCATCGGCGCTTTCCGTCCACCGCAGAGGGAATGCGGGAGCTCGTGAACCGCCAGGGGCTGGAGCAGGTTCCGCGCGACCCCTGGGGCAGCCTTATGGAGCACTGAGCGGCGCGGCCAAACCTCCTGAACGCCCCGCCGTGAAGGCGGCGACCTACAAGGCCTGCGAACGCCGCGACACCTGGCCGTCAGCCCGCCCGCCCCCGGAAATTCTCGGCGATCCGCGCCTGCATGTGCAAGGTCTCGGCGGTGATGCGCAAATCCTGCGCCGTTACCCGGGGAGCCAACCGCCGTGCGTCATCACCCCTCAACGTCTCCTTGTTCCACCACCCATCGCGGCGGTAGACATGACGGATTGGACGACACCGTCCTCTCCAGAAAAGCCGTTCAACTGCCTCACACACCGACGTGGGAGAGAGGAGCGCGCGATGGGCACGTACAAGGAGTTTCACCGCCAGTCCGTTGAGCAGCCCGAGGCGTTCTGGGCCGAACAGGCCCGACTCATCGACTGGGAGCGTCCGTGGGACAAGGTCCTGGACGACTCACGTCCACCCTTCGCGCGCTGGTTCGTCGGGGGACGCACCAATCTCTGTCATAACGCAGTGGACAGGCACCTGGCGGACCGGGCGCAACAGCCCGCGCTCGTCCATGTCTCCACGGAGACCCAGGAGCAACGCCGATACACCTACGCGCAACTGCATACCGAGGTGAACCGGGTCGCGGCCATGCTGCGCGGACTCGGAGTGAAGCGCGGCGATCGGGTCATCATCTACCTGCCCATGGTTCCCGAGGCGGTCTTCACCCTGCTGGCATGCACGCGGCTGGGAGCCATCCACTCGGTGGTGTTCGGAGGCTTCGCGGCGCACAGCCTCGCCACGCGCATGGATGACGCGAAGCCGGCGTTGCTGGTGACGGCGGACGCGGGCATGCGCGGCGGCAAGGTCATCCCCTACAAGCCGCTGGTGGAGGAGGCCCTGAAGCTGGCGCAACACCCGCCCTCGCGGGTGCTGGTGCTCGACCGGGGATTGGATCCGAACATGCCCCGCGTGCCCGAGCGGGATGTGGACTACGCCACGCTGGCGCGCGAGCACGAGGGCGCACGAGTCGAGGTGGAGTGGCTCGAGTCCTCCGAGCCCAGCTACATCCTCTACACCTCCGGTACCACGGGACGCCCCAAGGGCGTGCAGCGCGACACGGGAGGCTACGCGGTGGCGCTGGCGTCCTCGATGCGGAACATCTTCACCGGCAAGGCTGGCGAGACGATGTTCACCGCGAGCGACATCGGCTGGGTGGTGGGGCACTCGTACATCGTCTATGGCCCGCTGCTGGCCGGCATGACGACGGTGCTGTACGAGGGCCTGCCCATCCGCCCGGACGCGAGCATCTGGTGGCGGCTCGTGGAGGAGCACCGGGTGAACGTGATGTTCACCTCGCCCACCGCCATCCGGCTCTTGAAGCAGCAGGACGCGGCGCACCTCTCGCGCCATGACACGTCGAGCCTGCACTACCTGTTCCTCGCGGGCGAGCCCCTGGACGCACCCACCCACGAGTGGATTTCCGCCGCGCTGCCCGCCACCCAGGTGTTGGACAATTACTGGCAGACGGAGACGGGCTGGCCCCTGCTCGGGCCCTGTCCGGGAGTGGAGGCGCGGCCACGCAAGTTCGGCTCACCGGGCACGGCCATCTATGGCTACCGGGTGAAACTGCTGGACTCGCAGACGGGCGAGGAGGTGACGCAGCCCAACCAGAAGGGCGTGCTGGTGGTGGAGCCGCCGCTGCCGCCCGGGTGCCTGTCCACGGTGTGGGGCGACGATGCGCGCTTCGTGTCCACGTACTTCTCCCACTTCGACAAGCCCGTCTACAGCACCTTCGACTGGGCCACGCGGGACGAGGACGGGGACTACTTCATCCTCGGCCGGACGGATGACGTCATCAACGTGGCGGGCCACCGGCTGGGCACGCGGGAAATCGAGGAGGCCATTTGTGGGCATCCCGGCATCGCCGAGGTCGCGGTCGTGGGCGTGAAGGACCCGCTCAAGGGGCAGGTGGTGGTGGCCTTCGCGGTGCCGAGGGACGCCTCGCGGATGCGGACGGAGGAGGGCCGCGCGAGCCTCACGCGCGAGGTGATGGCCACGGTGGACAAGACGCTGGGGGCGCTGGCCCGCCCGGCCCAGGTGCACCTGGTGACACTGCTGCCCAAGACACGCTCGGGCAAGCTGCTGCGCCGCAGCATCCAGGCCCTGGCCGAGCAGCGCGAGCCCGGCGACCTCACCACCCTGGAAGACCCGAGCGCCCTTGAGCAGATCCGCGCGGCCCTGACGCCACGCGAATGAACTACGAATTGGCCGAGGATTCAGAGGTGAGGCGGCCAGGGTTCAGGCATGAAGCACCTCAACGGAAGCCGTCGACGATGAACACGGCCGCGCGAGAGTCATCGATCAACGCGACTCCAGGCGGGGACTCTGGCTTCTTCCGCAAGCCACCATGACCCAGGCGAGCCACGGCGCAGATGGGAATGGGCTCACCATCCGGAGGGCGTGCCTCGTAGTACCGGATGATGACATTGGGCCCGCCCGTCCATATCTGCCCGTACAGCCGGGTCAGGGGAGAGAGATACCCAAGCTCTTCGAGCAAGTAGCTCTCGACGGGCCCATCCGTGAGCGAGACCGGGCTCTGACTGCTCTGGTTGGCATCGATCACGATGGATGCGCTGCTATCCCCGGGGCGGAGCCGCAGGATTCGCATTGCCTCCAAAGCCTTCTGCGCGCACGCCTGAGGACCTGGACTTCCATCCGCCCGCAGTGACACACCAGGGCCCGTACAGCCGAGCCCCCAGCAGGACAACAGGATGAAGGCCGAGAGGTGGGTTGCTCTTGTCGAAACCATGAACCGGAATCCTACTTCCTGGGCGGCGTACTCCCGCCTATGGAACGAATGAAGCTCAACGACGGACGCGCGCCGCCAGGGCCGCCAGGTCCAACTCGACGTAGCCTGGCCGAAGCCCTCCGTCTCTGAAGAGCTCCAGGGTGGCCAGCGCGTGCTCGACCGAGACTTCCTCCTGGCGATAGCGCTGGTTCTCGGCACGCAGCGCCCTGTTCTCCGCCTGCTTCGCTTGCAGCGCTGCCCGTACTGCCTCGGGGGACTCCGGCTCGGGAAAGACATCGACCTGCCCATCCACGACGTCCTTCCCAGCGATCACGGTGAAGGGCAACGACGTGCCGTCCACTCCGATCCGCGATGAGCCGCTGCAACAGGAGGAGCAGGCCCCCACACTCAGGACGTGGTCGGGCCCCTCCATCGCATGGTTCATGAGCCAGGCGCGCAGGCGAGGTGAGCCGTGGTGCAGTTCCAACAGGCGCTTATCGACATGGCGGGGCGGAGTGCCCTGGGTGTCCTCGAGCAGCCCAAGGAGCAGCTCGGCCGATTCGGGGAACCCGGGGAAGAGAACCTGTCGCACCAAGGGGTTCAGACGGGTCACGAGCTCGAGGAGCTTCTGACTCTCCTCGAGCGTCTGCGTCTCGCACATCAACCGCTGGCACAAGAAACGGAACTCCTCGGACTCGCCCTCATCCCTCGTGACGAGCAATTCCATGACGCCCAGCGTATCCGCTCCAGCTGCCCACCGGGAACGAGCCGCTGGCCGGGGGCCCGAGCGAGTCACGGCGCAAATGGGGCTGGTCCCTGGCGGCCCACCACACCGTTGATTTCCCGACCCACGAAGTTTGACAGGCGAGCACAGCACGAAGCACAGTCACTTGACAATCTACCGCCAAGGAACGCCATGGACCTCCCGAAAGGACGCCTTCTCCGCTGGCTCTTGTGCTTCTTCGTCAGCGTCCTTGCGGGTGGCTGCGCGTCTTCTGCTTCAACCCGACGTGAAGACGACGCCGAAAACAGAGGGACAACAGAGCAACCGCCAGACGAAAGCGCTTACAGGGACGCAGCGGAAAACCCTCTAAAGCTCCGAAGCTTTTCATCGGTCCGATTTGCTTCAACGAATAAATGCTCGAGTCCGCAAATGCCTTCAACTTCCCCTGAAGAGAAAGCCGCCCGCATTGCCGCTGCCCTCAATGGATTGGGTCACATTGCAATGGGACACCCTCTGGAGTGGGCTCATAGATTCAAGGGCGACGCGAAACCAAGGGAAGAGTTCCACGAGGACGCAACCATCGTTTTCGACATGGTTTCACGTGAGGAGAGCGTCAAGTCAAAGGTGATTCCCAACCCCGCCGAATGCAAAGCAGCGCTCTCCCGGTTTCAGGATATGGTGCGGTCCATTGATTTCGATGATGCCGCGAGCATGCTCAGCCTCAAGGAATATGCCCGGCAGGCCCTCGAAGCCTTTCTTGGAGAACCGTTTCCCGAGTAAGGAGCCTCAGCTGGCTGCTAGTATCCCGGCGATGAAGATCGCCGCCATCTCCGACATTCATGGCAACCTGGAGGCCCTCGAGGCCGTGCTGGCCGACATCGACCGGCGCGGCGCCGATGTGATCGTCAACCTCGGGGACATTGTCTCGGGTCCTCTCCAACCAAGCGAAACCGCGGACCTGCTGATTCGCCTCGCTCTGCCGACGATCCGCGGCAACCATGAACGACAGCTCCTCGCGCCCGACCTCAAGCGCATGGGTCCATCGGATCGTCACGCCGCGCAATCACTCCGGCCCGACCAGCGCGACTGGGTGGCCAGTCTGCCGCCGACGCTGTGGCTCTCCGACGAGGTGTTCCTCTGTCACGGCACGCCGGGCGACGATCTGACCTACTTCCTGGAGCAGATCACCCCCGCGGGCTGCGGGCCAGCCCCGGTGGCGCTCGTCGAGGAGCGGGCCGGTGACTGCGCGGCTTCGCTCATCCTCTGCGGACACACGCACATGCCCCGCGTCGTGCGTCTGCGAGACGGGCGCACCATCGTCAATCCGGGCAGTGTCGGTCTCCAGGCCTACGAAGACGAGCGTCCCCACCCGCACAAGGTTGAAGTCGGCTCCCCGCACGCCCGCTACGCCCTCATCGAGCGCACACCGGAGGGCTGGGCAACCGAATTGCTCAGCGTGGTCTATGATTGGGAACGCGCGGCGCTCCTGGCCGAGGCGAGGGACCGGCACGACTGGTCGACGGCCTTGAGGACCGGCCTGATGGGACTCGCACGCTGATTCAGCGCGGCACACGTGCCATCGCGAAGTAGATCACGCACTCGCCGCGCCCGACGTTGACGAAGGCATGGGGCACGTCCGCCTCGAAGTAGAAGGCATCCTGTGACGCCACCGTGACGCTCCCGTCCGGGAAGTCGATGCGCAGCGTGCCCTTCTCCACGACCAGGTGCTTGCCCACCGCCACGCCCTTGCCGGGCAGCTCTCCCGTCGACGCATGGGCCGGCAGCGTGAAACGGACGAACTCCACGTCCCGCGTCTCGAACGGGGGCACCAGGAGTTGACGCACCACACCGCTCTCCGCGTCGCGGAACGTGGGCTGCTGCGCGGGAGGCAGCAGCACCCGGGCCTGCTTCGGCCTCGGGCGCGACATCAGCTCCGACAGCCCCACCCCGAGCCCCTGCGCGATACGCACCGCCACCACCAGCGTGGGGTTGTTCGTCCCCCGCTCCACCTTGGAGATCATCGCCCGGCTCACCCCGGATGCCTCCGCCAGCGCCTCCAGCGTGAGCCCCTGCTCCTGCCTCAACTCCCGGATGCGCGCTCCCAACCTCGAGGCCTCCGCCGCTTCCAGCTCGGTCTCTTCCTCTCCACTCGAACTCGACTTGACATTTCTCATATGTGAGAACAGTAAAGGCCCCACCCGAGCGGCTCGGCCCGGGCCCAGCGGCCACCGCCGCATGGGGACGAAGTGCACACGCTGTAGGGAACGCGAAGGTCACCACAGGAGAGGTGGAGCATGGAGAATCGAAAGCTGGGGAAGCAAGGGCTCACCGTCTCGGCCATGGGCCTGGGCTGCATGGGCATGTCCGACTTCTACGCCGGGCGGGATGACGCGGAGTCGGAGGCCACGCTGCTGCACGCGCTGGAGCGGGGCATCACCTTCTTCGACACCGCGGACGCCTATGGTCCGGGCCGCAACGAGGAGTTGGTGGGCCGGGTGCTGCGCCCGCACCGCGCGAAGGTGGTGCTGGCCACGAAGTTCGGCATCGTCCGCGACCCGAATGATCCCCAGGCGCGCGTCATCAACGGCCGCCCCGAGTACGTGAAGCAGGCGTGCGAGGCCAGCCTCCGGCGGCTGGGCGTGGACGTCATCGACCTGTACTACCTGCACCGCGTGGATTCGAAGACGCCCATCGAGGAGACCGTGGGCGCCATGGCGGAGCTCGTGAAGCAGGGCAAGGTGCGCTACCTCGGGCTGTCCGAGGTGAACGCGGACACGCTGCGCCGCGCATGCGCCGTGCACCCCATCACCGCGCTGCAGAGCGAGTACTCGCTGTGGAGCCGCGACCCGGAGGACGGTGTGCTCCAGGCCTGCCGCGAGCTGGGCGTGGGCTTCGTCCCCTACAGCCCCCTGGGCCGTGGCTTCCTCACCGGGCAGCTCAAGCGCTTCGAGGACCTGGCGCAGGACGACTACCGCCGCCACTCCCCGCGCTTCCAGGGGGAGAACTTCCAGCGCAACCTGAAGCTGGTGGAGCTCATCGAGCAGCTCGCCCAGCGCAAGCAGTGCTCACCGGCACAGCTCGCGCTCGCCTGGGTGCTCGCCCAGGGCAGCGATCTCGTCCCCATCCCGGGCACCAAGCGGCGCACCTACCTGGACGACAACCTGGGCGCCCTGAACGTGAAGCTCACCGCTCAGGACCTCGCCGACATCGAGGCCATCGCGCCCCGGGGTGTCGCGGCGGGAGATCGCTACCCACCCGCCATGCAGCAGCTGTTGCAGTCCAAGACCCCGGCGCCCCAGGCCCGCTGACAGTCCCACCTCCCTGGCGAACAGGTGGCGGAGAGGCCTCGCCGCCACCTGGTTGATTTTCTCTGAAATCGAGAACGTAGGGACCTGTAAAGTTACATCGAGGCACTACGCAAAAGGTGCGGGCCTGCCCGCACATTTTGTCACCTGGATCCGCAAGATTTGTCACTCGGGGAGGGACGGGCAGATGATAAATCCCCGGATTCCTTGGGTAGCAACGAAACCTGGACGTCGGCACGCCGCATGCTTGAGGAGCAGGCGGGGGAAGGGCAGCCCTCAAGGAGGCAGCCATGTCGCAGGTTCGTTCTGTCGTGTCCAAGGAAGCGGATGTCTGGATTCTTCGGCTGGAGAAGGCCAACGGGAAGGTGCAGGAGTACCGGTGCACCACCGAGGGTCAGGCGAAGCAGCTCGCCATGGTGCTCGCCGCCTCGACTCCGGTGGAGTCGGTCCAGCCTCAGGCTTGAGGTCGAAGCGGGCGGTTCCCAGTAACGGCGGAACGTGGCAAGCCGAGGGACCTGGGGAAGTGTTCCCGGTCCCATTGAGGAGCCGCCGTTGCCTTCATCCTTCGAATCGTTGACCGTCGATGCCCACGGCCTGGCCCTCCACGTGCGCCAGCGCAACGCCGCGGGCACTCCCGCCGTCGTGTTCCTGCACGGCTGGTTGGATCATTCCCACAGCTTCGACCTCGTCGCCGAGCACCTGCCGGACTCCTGGCGTCTGCTGATGCTCGACTTCCGCGGCATGGGCCGGAGCGCCTGGCTGCCACGCCACGCGAACTATCAGTTCGCCGACCACCTGGTGGACGTGGAGGCGGTGGTGCGCGCCATGGGGTTGGAGGCGGTGCACCTCGTCGGCCACTCGCTGGGAGGCATCATCGCCACGGCGTACGCCGCCGCGCGCCCCTCGCGTGTGCTCGGCATCACCTTGATCGAGAGCCTCGGCCCCACGGGTGGCCCTCCGGAGAACGCGCTCGTGCGGCTGCGCGGCTTCCTCGAGGACCTCGAGCGCGAGCCCCACCGCAAGCGCTACCCCAGCGTGGAGGCCGCCGCCGCCCGTCTGCGGGAGAACAACCCCTCCCTGCCCGAGCACGCCGCGCTCCACCTGGCCCGTCACGGCACCGAGTCCGTGGAGGACGGCCTCGTCTTCACGTTCGACCCGGCCCACCGCCGCCGCTTCGCCTTCGGCTACGACGACGCCCAGTGGCTCGCCATCTCCTCCGCCGTCACCTGCCCCATGCAGCTGCTCCTCGGCAGCGAGGGCTTCCGCTTCGATGACGAGCGCTCGCGAGCGCGGATCTCCGCCCTTCGCCAGCTCCGCCCTCCCCTCACCCTCCCCGGGGGTCACCACGTCCACCTGGAGCAGCCGGAGGCCGTGGCGCGGGCCCTGAGGCAATTCATACCCGCCGTCCCATAAGTCCTGCCCGATCACCCCGGCTCGACGGAAAACTCCTTCACCCTACAGGGTAAGACGCTTCCCTCCGGTCCCATCCGCCCTCGTGGAATTCGCCAACCCCTTGTTTTCATTGGGCCGCTAGTCGACACGCGGTTGGTACGCGTTTTGATTGAAGACGGGCCGGATGGGTTCGAGGCGAGAACGGGCGATGAGAACGGGGCTGGGCGGTGGGCGGATCATCTGGCTGTCGCTGCTGACGGCGTTTCTGGCTGCGTGCCACGAGCCGGGGAATACCCGCGCGGTACAGGCCAAGGCGGCGGTGGACGCGGACGCACTCGACTTCGGCGAGGTGCCGGTCGGGCAATGGCGCGAGAAGGTCGTGCGTCTACGCAACGTGGGCTACGTGCCCTTTCACGCACTGGAGGCATTGGGGCTGAAGGGAGATCCGTCATACGAGGTCTCCTTCGAGGGCGAGGGGCGGGTGATGCCCGGCGACGAGATGCGGGTGCGGGTGCGCTTCCACCCGCTCTCCGAGGGCCCCCTGGAGGAGACGGTCCACGTGACCACGGACGCCAACTCGGGCCGTGAGCACACCGTCCGGGTGCAGGGCCGGGGCGTGCCCCTGCAGGTGCAGATCTCCCCGGCGCTGCTGGACTTCGAGACGCTGGAGGTGGACAGCGATCGCACGCTGCGCCTCACCATCACCAACCCGGTGGACCTGCCCCTCACGGTGACGGTGAAGGGCGAGGCGGCCGAGGCCTTCAGCACGGACACCTTCACCGTGCCACCGCTCAGCACGCAGCAGCTGGAGACGAAGTACCTGCCGCGCTCCCTGGGCGACATGCGCGCGCAGGTGGAGGTGAGGCCCTGCGCCACCTGCACTCCGACGACGGCGGAGCTCGCGGGCCGCTCGGTGGCACACGCCTTCGCGTTCGATCCCGAGCCGGTGCCCTTCGACAAGATTCCGGTGCACGAGCGCACGAAGTCCTTCACGCGCGCGCGCAACATCACCTGGCGGCCGGTCACCCTCCGGGGGCTGAGCACCAGTGACCAGTCCTTCACGCCGCTCGCGCAGCCGGGCGCGCGGGAGGTGAAGCCGGGGGAGATGGTGGAGCTGCCGCTGGAGTTCGCGGCGCGCTACTCCGGGCCCAACACGGGCCTGCTCACGGTGGGCTACGAGTCGGACAAGCCGCGCCAGGCGCAGGTGATGCTGGATGCGCGCGGAGGCCGGCCCGCGTTGGCGGTGGCCCCGGTGGCGCTGGACTTCGGCGAGCTGCCCGCGGGCGGCAAGGTGGGGAAGACGATCCGCATCACCAACAGCGGCAGCACCGGCAACCTGTACTTCCGGGGCGTGAAGGGGACGGGGGCCGCGGAGCACTTCTCGGTGGACGTGCCCCTGCGCGGCAAGCAGGCCTACCCCTGGAAGGCGGGCACGGCCTGGCCGGCGCTGGAAGCCGACGACATCCCCATCGCGCCGGGCGAGGACGCGCTCGATCTGACGGTGTACTTCGAGCCCCAGTCCGAAGGCTCCTGGCAGGCCACGCTGGTGCTCGTCTCGGATGACCTCTTCAACCCCGAGCGCACCATCGTCCTCACCGGCCGCGCGCGGAGCACGGGCCCCTGCGTCTACGAGCTGACGCCGCAGCCGCTCCTGGACTTCGGCAACGTGGAGCCGGGCCGCGGCGCCGTGCTGGGCTTCCGCTTCCGCAACCCCGGCCGGGCCGAGTGCGCGGTGAAGGACATCCACCTGTCGAATGACGGCGGGGGCGCCTTCTTCATGCCGGGCGGCAAGCTGGCGGGCGGCGTGGTGCCGTACGACACGGCCTTCAGCGCGATGATCGCCTTCCGCCCCTCGACGCAGGGCGAGTTCCACGGCGAGCTGAAGATGACGGTGAACAACCCCGCCGCGCCCACGGTGACGCTGCCGCTCCACGGTGTGTCGCTGGCGACGTGCCTGGTGGCCGCGCCGACCTTCGTGGACTTCGGGCCCATCCGTTACGACTGCCCGACGGTGCCCCGGCGCACGCTCATCTCCAACCAGTGCGCCGCGCCCGTCGTCGTGAACGACACGGCCCTCGGCGCGGGCACCAGTGAGCAGTTCCAATTGACGACGCCGCCCGCCCTGCCGCGCATGCTCAACCCCGGCGAGGGCTTCGAGCTGGAGTTCACCTACGCGCGCAACGTGCTCGGCCAGCACTACAGCCCCTTCTTCGTCACCGCGGAGCGCGAGAGTCCGCTGCTCGTCCCCCTGCTGGCGGAGACGAACCACGAGGGCCTCCAGCTCGACCGCTTCATCCAGGGCACCACCAACCAGCTGGACGTCCTCTTCGTGGTGTCCAACACCACCACCATGGAGCCCTACCAGGCGCGGCTGAAGGCGGCCCTGCCCGGGTGGGTGGAGCGCGCGCGGCAGGCCGGGGTGGACCTGCGCATGGGCGTCACCAGCACGGGTCTGGCGGCCCGCGCGGCCGTGTGCGCCGGGGTGTCGGGAGGCGGTGACGGGGGACGGCTCGTCCCGGTGGACGGCCGCCGCGCGCGTGCCGTCTCCAGTGACTCGCCCACGGCGGCGGAGACGCTGCGGGCCAACATCGATGACACGGGCCTGTGCCACAACCTGGTGCAGGGTCTGGAGACGATGCGTCAGGCGCTCTCCTCGCCCCTGGCCACCAGCGCGGATGATCCACGCACCCCGCTGCCCAATGACGGCAACCTGGGCTTCCTGCGCTCCACGGCCCGGCTCGCGGTGGTGGTGGTGGCCGACGAGGACGATCACTCCGGCTTCGACCCGGAGAGCTACGTGCAGTTCCTCCAGGCCGTGAAGGGCACCGGCATGGCGCACCGCACCCAGCTCCACGCGCTGGTGCCCACCGACAACAGCTGCACCACCGCGGGTCCCCCGGGGCCGCGCTTCACCACCGTGGCCCAGCGCACGGGCGGCGCGGCGGAGTCCATCTGCCGGGGTGACTACGGCCCCTTCCTGGACAAGCTGTTCCAGCGCGCGGAGGGGCTCCAGGCGGACTTCACCCTGAGCACCACGCCCAATGGCACGGCGGAGATGTCCGTGCGCGTCCAGGGCGTGACGCTCCCCGAGGACCAGTGGACCTACGACGCCGCCCGCAACGCGGTCGTCTTCCGGAGCGCCGCGGTCCCCACGGCGGGCCAGACCATCGAGGTCCGCTACCGGAGCGCCTGCGGCGTGGTGCCTCCCCGGGCGCCCTGAGCGTCCCCGAGGGGCCCCGTCAAGACGACGGGGTCCTTCCGCTGGTGGCCCCGGGGCGGATATGGTTGTCCCCTCGCGTGGAAACCTTCGGCCGTTACGAGCTGCTACGAAAACTGGCGACGGGCGGAATGGGCCAGGTCTTCCTGGCCCGCCAGAAGGGCCCCGTGGGCTTCCAGAAGCTGCTGGTGGTGAAGCGGCTGCTGCCCCACCTCTCCGAGGACCAGGAATTCATCCAGATGTTCCTGGACGAGGCGCGCATCGCCGGCCTGCTCAACCACCCCAACATCGCGCAGATCTACGAGCTGGGGGACGTGGACGGCATGCTCTACATCGCCATGGAGTACGTCCAGGGCGAGGCCGTCAGTCAGGTGAACGCGCGCGCCAACCACCGCAAGGGCGGGCTGCCGTTGGGGCTCAAGTGCCGCATCATCGCGGACGCGGCGGCGGGGTTGGACCATGCGCACCAGGCGCGCACGCCCTCGGGCCGCCGGCTGGGCCTCATCCACCGCGACGTGTCCCCCCAGAACGTGCTGGTGGGCTTCAATGGCAACGTGAAGCTCATCGACTTCGGCGTGGCCAAGGCCGCGGGGAAGCTGTCGCAGACGATCGTCGGCACCATCAAGGGCAAGCACGCGTACATGTCCCCGGAGCAGGCCCGCGGCGAGGAGCTCGACGCGCGCTCGGACGTGTACGGCCTGGGCATCGTCTTCTACGAGCTGCTCACCAGCCAGCGGCTCTTCAAGCGCGAGTCGGACATGGCCACGCTCAAGGCCGTGGTCGGTGCCCGCGTCACCCTCCCCTCCGAGGCCGTGCCCGGCATCCCCAGGACGTTGGACGCCGTGGTGATGAAGGCGCTGGCGCGCAAACGCGAGGAGCGCTTCCAGAGCGCCGGGGAGTTCCAGCTCGCGCTCGAGGACTTCCTGCTCTCCGAGCGGCTCCCCGGCACCCAGGCGCACCTCACCGCGTTCATGAAGGACCTGTACGCCGCGGAGCTCGAGGAGGAGCGCTTCGCCAGCGAGCCCACCGTCATCCAGTACGACCCACGGCTCGTGCGGGAGGCCAGCTCACCGTCCTCGACCAGGGTGGCCCCCACCCCCCAGGGGCAGCAGGCCCGGCAGCCGCGGGCTCCCGTGCAGGGTGCTCGCCCCCGGACCGCTCAGGCCCCCGCGCCCCGTCGTCCCGACAGCACTCGCGAGCCCGGCGAGGACACGGAAGAGAACTAGCCCCGCCCCGTCGCGCTCGGGCTCGGGCTCCGTCCAGGTGGGAGTGACCCAGTGGACAGCGAGCCCCGGGGGCAGTCTTGCCCTTCCTGGTCCTTCCTGCATTCTGCTCGTCCTGGCAGTTCTGCGGACGGGGGGAGCGTATGAGCATGATCGGCATGTCCATTGGCCAGGACACGGGAGGCCTCGTTTCGGCCCAGGAGTTCGAACGGAGGATGGCCCTGGCGACACCCGCGGACACCATGTGCGGGTTCTTCTTCAACGGCGCGCTGGCGGCGGTCCGGAGCCTTGGAGACGAGGCCGTGAAGCGCTGCCTCGAGGCGGGCCAGGAGACGAGCTTCACGAGCTTCTTCAGATACCCCGCCGCCGCCTACCTCCGTGTCACCTACACGGCGGCGAATCTCCTGAAGGAGCAGCACGACAGCCTCGAGAACGCGCTGAGATACGTGGGGTGCATGGTGATACCTCCGTTCCTGTCCTCCGCCGTGGGCAGGACGATGCTCACCTTGAACCAGAGGAATCCGAGGCTTCTCATCAGCAGCCTGCCCACGGCCTACCGGGCCGCGGTGAGCTATGGGGAGAGCTGGATTCAGTGGACGGGGCCCAGGAGCGGGCTGATCCTCACGAAGCACGACTTCATCCACCCCGTCATCCACGAGGGCGCCCTGCTCTCCCTGTTCGAGGTGATGTGCGCGAAGGGCGTTCGGGTGAGAGGGCGGCTGGTGGGCGCCCTGGACAACGAGATCGCCTTCTCCTGGGGACTGGATTGACGGAGCCGCCCGCCCTTCCTGGACGTCGGACTTGCGCCGGGTATCTTCCGGAGGCAACTTCTCAGGGCAGGTGGTGTCGGGCGCCTCCATACGTCAGACCCAGGTACTAGACCGGCTCCATGGAAACGGAGACGGGCGTCGAGGGACAGAGGGAAATCATGGGACGTGGACCGGCCACCTACGCCGACCTGGAAGCACTGCCGGAGGGGGTGGTGGGGGAGCTCATCGGCGGGGAGCTCCATGTCAGCCCCCGGCCAGCGGGTCCTCACACCGTGGCGGCCTCCGTGCTGGGCATCGAGCTGGGGGGAGCGTTCCACCGGGGACGGGGAGGCCCCGGTGGATGGGTCATCCTGGATGAACCGGAGTTGCACCTGGGGGAGGACGTGCTGGTACCGGCTCTGGCTGGCTGGCGCAGAGAGCGGATGCCCCGCGTTCCGCGTACCCCGGCCTTCACGCTCGCCCCGGATTGGGTGTGCGAGGTGCTCTCGCCGTCCACCGCGACCCTGGACCAGAAGGACAAGCTTCCCGTGTACGCGCGCGAGGGTGTGCGGCACGTCTGGCTTCTCGAGCCGGAAAAGCGCGAGCTGGAGGTATTCCAGCTGGAAGGGGTGCGCTATTCATTGCTGAGCACACACACCGGCACGGCCCGTGTACGCGCCGAGCCCTTCCAGGCAGTGGAGTTGGAGCTCGCCGCCCTCTGGGATGAGGCGTAGACGGACCCGGCGTGGAGGAGCACCATTCATCCATGGCGAGCACCCTGCCGGGAACGAGCAAGGCCGACCACCCCGTCGCCTACCTCACGGATGTGGAGGGCATCTGGGAGAAGCTGGCCAGCTTCTGCCGGGACAACCCCCACGTGTCCCTCGAGGCCGGGAGGCGATTGGTGGTGCGTCCGGGCGCCACCTTCGTCTACGGAGGAGATGCCGTGGACCGAGGCCCCGATGGGCGGCGGGTGCTCGGGACGCTCCTCGAGGCCAGGCGCCAGTACCCATCGCAGGTCATCCTCCTGGCGGGCAACCGGGACATCAACAAGCTGCGCCTGGCGCGCGAGTTGAACGGCCATCCCCTCGCCCGTACACCAGCGGACATGCGGAGCGCCCCTCGGCCGGTGCTCCTGCGTTGGATTTTCGAGAACACCATGGGAGCGCGCGACGCCTTCGGGTTCCGATGGACCGAGCTGGCCCGCACCGACGCATCCGTGAGCGAGGAGGACGTGGTGGCCAGCTTCCTCGAGGACCTTGGCCCCAAGGGGCTGATGCGCGACTACCTCGCCGCGTGCCAGCTCGCCCACCGCATCGGCAACACCCTCTTCGTCCACGGCGGGGTGCACGAGCACAGCCTCGGGGTGGTGCCCACGGGGGAGCGCGTGGAGGGCGTGGACGCCTGGGTGGAGGCCCTCAACCACTGGTACCGCGAGCAGATGGCGGCCTTCATCGAGGGCCGACTCGACGGGACGGGCACGCCGGCCTGGGAGCCGCTCATCGCCTACCAGGCCCCCACGCCCGGCAAGCGCATCAACACCGCCAGCGTGGTGTACGGACGCATGGCCGACGAGCGCAACCATCCCGGCCTCCCCTCTCCCGCCCTCATCCGGACGCTCGCCCGCTCGGGCATCCACCGGCTCGTGGTGGGTCATACGCCGAGCGGAGACTGTCCCTCGGTGCTCCGCGAGGAGGAGTTCGAGCTCATCCTCGCGGACAACTCCTACGGCCGGGTGGAGGGTGCCTCCCAGCTCTTCCTCCGCGATGACAGCGTGTACGTGGAGGGCCGGGTGAAGCTGGAGGACGGACGGCTGGAGCACGTCCGCTTCCAGCTCGCGCGCGGCGACACCTCGGTTCCCACCGGGCGGCAACTGCTGGACACCGGACACCTGGTGAAGGGGCCACTCGAGAGCGGGGACTGGCTGCTGTTCCGCGCGTTGCCGCAGTACCGGATGGAGCAGCTCCCGGTGGCCCCGAGCACACTCGAGCGCCAGACGCTGGGCCCCGCGCGGGCGGGGACTCACGGCGTGTAGAGCTCGGCCGTGGCGGTGTCGCCGTCGCGGTGCTGGCCCGCGCGTGCGCCCGGCCCGGCGCGCACCCGCTGACACGGCTGTGTCTGTCATCCCCCTGAAGGGGAGGAGCCCCGCGCTTTCATGAAACGATTTTCCGGGCGCTCAGGACTGCAACCGCTTGATGACCTCCAGCGCCTCGGTGATGTGCCGGGTGGCCTGGAGCTGGGAGTTGAAGACATGCTGGACGACGCCCTTGCTGTCGATGACGTAGGTCACCCGGCCCGGCAGCAGGCCCAGGAACGAGCGCGGAACACCGTAACGCTTGCGGAGCGAGCCGTCCCCATCGGGGATCAACGTGAATGGCAGCCGGTGCTTGGAGGCGAAAGCGTCGTGAGACGTGGACTCATCGGAGCTGACCCCGATGACCTCGGCGCCCGCCTCGGTGAAGGACTCATAGGAGTCGCGGAAGGAGCAGGCCTGGGCCGTGCAGCCCGGCGTGTCGTCCTTCGGGTAGAAATAGAGGACCACGGCCTTCTTCTTCTGAAGCAGGGCCTTGAGGCTGACCGGACCGCCATCCTTGTGGGTGAAGTTGAAGTCCGGAGCTTCGTCACCGACCTGAATCGCCATGGGTCTCCCTTGAAGAAACGATGGAGCCCTCGCGATAACGCCCTGCGTCGACGCATGCAACGGGATGGCGAAAGCTCAGAGGCTCGCGAGGGCCACGCGATAGAGGGCGCGGTAGCCCATGCGCGGCGCGGGCTCGAAGCGCTCCGCGGAGAAGATCTCCTCCAGCAGGCGCTTGCCGTCGTCGCTCTCGTGCAGCCCCAACAGGGCCCGCTCCAGCAGGCCCGCCAGCTCCGGCGCCACGCTCATGCCCACCGGCACCCCGTCGTTGGGCGCCTCCTCGGTGTAGGCGATGAGTTCGAACGCGCCACCCTTGCCGGGCAGCACCACCTCCACGCCGTCCGCGTACGTCAGCCCCGTGGACTCCGGCGGGCAGAAGATGCTCGCCATGTCCGCCGCCCCGCTCTGCACCGCTTCCAGCGCCGCCTTGTACGAGCCCGCGAACTGCTGCGAGGCGAACGTCTTCGCCGGCTCCTGGCCCTTGGCCTTCAGGTACGCCACCGGCAGCAGGTAACCGGCCACCGAATCCCGGTCCACCCACGCCACCCGCGAGCCCTGCAGCTTCTCCAGCGTCAGCCCGGAGCCCGCCCGCGTCACCAGCGCCGAGCGGTACGACGAGCGGCCCCGCCGCACCCCGCGCGCCAGCACCCGTACGCCCATGGCCTCCACCCTCGCGCACACGAAGGGCGGCGCCCAGACCGCGTCCGCCCGGCCCGCCAGCAGATCCTTCGCCAGCGCCTCGTAGCTGGACGCCACGCTCACCTCCACCTTGCGGCTCAGGGCCCGCTCGATGAACGAGGTGAAGAGCTCGGCCCGCTCGCGCGCCAGCGCGTTGCCCAGCGAGGGCGGCAGGCCGAACCGGAAGGAGAATCGTGCCGGAGTGGAAGGAGGGGCGGACATGGGGGGCCGGACTCCTCTTACGCCTCGCGGTCCAGACGCGCCACTTCGTCGTCCGCGAGCCCGAAGGTCGCCTGGAGCATGTTGAGGATGCGCTGCTCGCTCAGGCTCGGATCCTGTCCGCTGGCGTGGGCGATCTTCGTCGCCAGCCGGTAGGCCTTCAGCCGCTGGGGATGCGTCGTCAGCCCACGCGCCAGCACCTGCAACCGCGTCGGCAGGCCCTCGGCCGCCAGCGCCGCCACCGCCTCGCTCACGAAGGCCTGCGCCCGCTCGGGGCTCACGTCGTGGAAGAGCGGATCCGACGCGAAGCTCTCCACCAGCGCCCTCGCCTCCGCCTCCTTCAGACGTCCGTCCGCCGCGCTCACCAGCACCATCACCTCCGCGAACAGGCGCTCCAGCGGCTCGCCCAGCGCCTCCGCCAGGCTGCCTCCACTCTCAATGACGTCGATGATCTGCGCCACCTCGTCCTCGGAGATGCCCAGCGCGGCCTGGAACGTCTTGAGCAGGCCCAGCTCCGTGCGCGTGGCCCGGTGGTCCGCGAACGCCACGGACGCCGCCAGCCCGAAGGCCAGCATCCGGTTCTTGTGGTCCGGCAGCCGCGCCCGGAACGAGGCGAGGATCTCCTCCAGGTCGTGCGCCTTGGACAACCTCTGGGCGCTCGTCTCCACCAGCGCGTTGAGCTCCTCGGGTTTGGTGCCCTCGAACTCGGGGCGCTCGATGACGCGCCGCAACAACGTCTGCATCTCCCGCTGCGACACCTGGCCATCGGCCATGGCGGCCAGCAGCATCACCTCCACCAGCGCCGCGTTCCGCTCCTTGCGCGCCTTCACTGCCTGCTCTCGAGGCATCCGCCAGCCCTCCCTGGGTTCTTGCTGCCGTCGTCGTCCCGCGACTGCGTACCACCCTCGGGTTGAGTACCCTCGGACGCGAGCGCGGAAAAGTCGAAAAGGCTCCGGTCCATCAGATGGCTCGCCCGCACGTTGCTCATGGCGGACAGCACGCTCTGCCGGACGTTGGGAATCTCCTTGCCCAGCTCCTCCATCAGCCGCTGCATGCGCTTGCGCTGCAGGTTCTCCTGCGAGCCGCACAGGTCGCACGGGATGATGGGGAACCGCCGGGCCTCGGCGTAGGCGGCGATCTCCTTCTCCGGCGCGTAGCACAGCGGGCGGATGACGGTGTTGCGCCCATCGTCGCTCTTGAGGATGGGCGGCATGGCCTTGAGCGAGCCGGCGAAGAAGAGGTTGAGCAGCAGGGTGTTGGCCAGGTCGTCCCGGTGGTGGCCGAGGGCGATCTTGTTGCAGCCCAGCTCCACGGCCGCCGTATAGAGGATGCCGCGCCGCAGCCGGGAGCAGACGGTGCACTGGGTCTTCCCGGGGGGCGTCTTCTCGAGGACGACGGAGTAGGTGTCCTCCTTGAGCATCTTGTAGGCGAAGCCCTCGCTCTTGAACCAGCCCTCCAGCTTGTCGGCGGGGAAGCCGGGGTGGCCCTGGTCCAGGTTCACCGCCAGCAGGTCGAACTTCACGGGCGCGCGGCGCTGAAGCTCCCGGAGCAGATAGAGGAGGGTGTACGAGTCCTTCCCACCGGACACCCCCACCATGATGCGGTCCCCATTGGAGATGAGGGAGTAGTCGGAGATGGCGCGGCCCATGTGGCCGAGGAGATTCTTCTCGAGGCGAAGGACGTCGGGGTTCATCGGGGTTGTCATCCTAGCGGCGGCTGGGGAAAAAACACGCTACACGTACATACCTGCTCCGCTAGCCTGCTCTCCGCCATGCCGACCTTCCCACAAGGTGCGCAAGACATCGTAGATGCCCCGGGGGCCCATGCGGCCGCCCGGAAACTGGAGCAGGCCGAGGAACTGGCCGTGGACGTGGAGGCGGACGCGATGCACGCCTTCCGGGCCCGGCTGTGCTTCCTCCAGGTAGGCACGGACGAGGACGTGTACCTCTTCGACACGCTGCAACCCGGGGTGGAGCCGTCGCTCCTGGCGCCGGTGATGGAGGACCCGGGGCGGACGAAGTTCTTCCATGCCGCCTCGGGGGACCTGCCCTACCTGGCCGAGGCGGGAGTCCGGGTGCGCGGACTCTTCGATACCCACCGGGCGGCCACGCTGCTGGGGTGGCCCAAGGTGGGGCTGGCGGACCTGGCGCGCGAGCGGCTGGGCGTGGAGCTGCCGAAGGAGCACCAACAATCGGACTTCTCGCTGCGGCCGCTGCCTCCGGGGATGAGGGACTACATCGCCAACGACGTGCGCTACCTGGTGGAGCTGGGCAGGCAGGTGCGGGAGGCGTGCCGGAAGGCGGACATCCTGGAGGAGGTACTGCTCGACTGCCAGCGGATGTGCGACGAGGCGGCGGCGCGCCCGGACGTGGGAGCGGACTTCAAGCCGCGCCTGCCGAAGGGGGGACTGAACCCGACGCAACTGACGCTGGCCAACGCGATTGCCCACGCGCTGCACCGCAAGCGGCTGGAGTGGGCCGAGGCGGAGAACGTCCCGATGGGGAGGATGCTCTCCAACATGGCCATCTCGGACATCGCGGTGAAGCCACCGGGAAACCCCAAGGAGCTGGCGAAGGCGGCGGGAGTGCGAGGCGCCTTCGTGAGGTCGCACGGGGACGAGGTGCTGGCGTTGGTGCGCGAGCTGCTGGAGAAGTCACGCCGGGGCGAGCTGAAGGCGGAGGGCGGGGAGCAGAAGGGCCCGAGGGACGTGAACCGGCGCAAGAGGGAGGACGCGCTGAAGGCGTGGAGGGCGGAGAAGGCGACGGCGCGCAAGGTGACGCCGTCGGTGGTGATGCCCAACGCCATCCTCGACACGCTGGTGTCACGGCCTCCGGCGAACCTCGAGGAGATGAGGGCGGTGCCATACATCGGAGACAAGCGCGTGCAGCTCTACGGAGAGGAGCTGCTGACGCTGCTCGCCCAGCACCCGGTCCAGAGCTGAGCCCCCTCCCCTCTCCCTCTGGGAGAGGGACGGGGTGAGGGTATCCAACCCCGTGCCGACCACCGTGTCCTGCTGCTCGAGAGGGATGAGACCACGGACATGTCCAGACAACCCGTGCCGCTGCTCGCCCGGTCGGTGTTGTGCATCCTGCTTTCAGGATGCGCTGCGGGAGGCATCAGGACCTCTGTCGAAGGAGGCCTGAGTCCCAGGCATTTTCATTTCCACGATGTCGTCACCAAAAAGGATGACAATGAACCAGGGGGCTGGCGGGCTGCATGCCTCGAAGTAGGCATCGAGAGAAACAACACGGGGGAATTGTTCTACTGCAAGTTTGGCGTCGAAATGCCAATCAAGAACACGAGGCAGGGAGAAATCCCCATCGACCGAGCGCGGAGCATCGCCGCGAGCTGCGCCAATCAAGCAGCCAAGACAACGCTATCCACCGTCACGCCGGCAACCCCCATTGGCATCGCATGTGAAGAATTCAAGACCCTCTATCACCTGACCCTCAAGAACATCATTGATGGAGCCAGGGTCACGAAAAGATGCCGCGAGGCAATCCCCCCTGTCAGACTCACCCCACCCCGCCCGTAACGCCATGAGTCTCGACCGTACGCAGTTGATTTCGATTGCGCTGAATTACTGGCAGTCGTTCAAGGACTACAGCCAGGACCCCAGTCCCGAGGACCAAAAGCGTTTCGAGGTCATCAAACAGAAACTTCAAGAGCATGACCGCTGGCTGGCATTCCAGAAGAAGCTCAAGGGCGAACTACCCGATTTCGACATTGGCGACTACACAGGGCCTGGTCCCTGCTTTTGCTGTGTGGCATATCCGAGACACAGCAGGTCCCAGCCTGACTTGCGTTGGGTCGTCGTCGGTTGCGTCAGCTTCCTAGCGCCCGTCTACATCGTCTACGGAGTGCAATTCGACTACAGCAACAACGAGCGAATCTTCAAGAAGCTCGCATTCTGGCCGCTTCCGCCCGAAATACAGGCGACCGCCGACACCATCGCCAGGAGAATCGAAGCAAGCTTTGAAGTGACCGCGCTTCCGCACGAACTGGCCGAGCTCCATGTCCCGCTCTACGTCCAGTTCACGGAGCCACCGGAGACGACGCTCTTTCATGCGCTCTTCCTGGACAGCCCCGAGAACCTGCCGTGACCCGACCCTGTTGTGCACAGGCGTAGACGCCTGACCCGAGGTCCACGCCTGGCCATCTCGGGAAATCGGGGTCACACCACCCCGCCTGCAATAAAACCGCCCCTCGGACGTTCCCTCGCGACCCAACCGAGGGACCCATGAACCTCCGCCTCCGCCGCACCCCCTGGGCGCTGCTCGCGCTCACCGTGGCCTGTGCCACACCGCAGCAGCGCACTGCTCCCACCCAGAACACGGCCCCCGCTCCCGAGCCAGCGGCCGAGACCCCACGGCCTCCCACCTTCCGCCTGGGCACCCACGTGAAGCCCACGGGCTACCAGGTGGAGCTCACGGTGGACCCGGAGCAGGAGACCTTCGAGGGCGTGGTGGAAATCGCGCTCACCCTGTCCGAGTCCACGCGGCAGCTCTGGCTGCACGGCAACGGCCTGAAGGTGAAGGAGGCCACGCTCGCGGCGGGAGGCCAGACGCGGCCGGCGCGCGCGGTGACGGAGGGCACCCACTTCATCGGCTTCCTGCTCGAGCGCCCGGTGGGTCCGGGCCCCGCGACGCTGCGAGTCGCCTACCAGGGCATCGCGTCGGAGAAGGAGACCACGGGCCTCTTCCGGCAGAAGGACGGGGACACCTGGTACGCGCTGACGCAGTTCCAGCCGGATGACGCGCGCCGGGCGATACCGTGCTTCGACGAGCCGGGCTTCAAGGTGCCCTGGCACCTGACGCTGCGAGTCCCCCGGAACCAACAGGCCTTCTCCAACACGCCAGTGGCCTCCGAGGAACAGGGCGCGGACGGGTGGAAGACGGTGCGCTTCCGGCCCACGCCGCCGCTGCCCAGCGAGGTGGTGGCCTTCGCGGTGGGCCCCTTCGAGACAGTGGACGCGGCGCCCGCGGGCGAGAAGCGCACGCCGGTGCGCATCGTGGTCCCCAAGGGCCGCAAGGCCGAGGCCGCGTATGCCGCCCAGGCCACGCCGCCGCTGGTGGGCCTGCTGGAGGAGTACTTCGGCATCCCCTACCCCTACGAGAAGCTGGACGTGCTGGCCATTCCGCGGCCCGTGCTCTTCGGGGCCATGGAGAACCCGGGCCTCATCACCTTCCAGATGCCGCTGCTGCTGGCCCGGCCCGAGCAGGACACGCTGCAGCGTCAGCGCTCCTTCGCGCGGGTGCAGGCCCACGAGCTGGCGCACCAGTGGTTCGGCAACCTCGTCACACTGGCGTGGTGGGATGATACCTGGCTCAACGAGTCCTTCGCGGACTGGCTCTCCCTCAAGGTGACGGGCCAGTGGCAGCCCTCGTGGAACCTGGACGCCCAGCGCGTGACGGAGCGCGCGCAGGCGATGACGGCGGACCGGCTCGCCACCACGCGCCGCATCCGCCAGCCCGTCGAGAACGAGAGCGACATCCTCACCGCCTTCGACGGCAACATCACCTACGCCAAGGGCAACGCGGTGCTCGCCATGTTCGAGGCGTGGGTGGGCCCGGAGCGCTTCCGCGAGGGCGTGCGCGCCCACATGCGAAAGCACGCCCTGGGCAACGCCACCGCGGCCGACTTCTTCCAGGCCCTCTCCCAGGCGGCGGGCACCGACATGACGGCCCCCCTCACCACCTTCCTGGACCAGCCCGGCGTGCCGCTCGTCACCATGGGCCTCCAGTGCGCGGCGGGCGCGCCACCGAAGCTGACGCTGGCGCAGCGCCGCTTCCTGCCCGTGGGCTCTCGAGCCGCGAGCACGGCGGAGCAGACCTGGCAGGTGCCCGTATGCGTGCGCTACGGCATGGGCAAGCAGGAGGCGCGGGCCTGCACCCTGCTCACCGGGAAGACGGGCGAGCTCGTGCTGACGGGCGCCACCGGCTGCCCCGGCTGGGTGCTCCCCAACGCGGACGCGCGCGGCTACTACCACGCGAAGCTGGACGGAGACCTGCTCGGCCGGCTCACGAAAGGCGGCGGCAAGCAGCTCACCCTGTCCGAGCGCATGGGGCTGCTCGGCGACGCGCAGGCGCTGATGGCCAGCAATGAGCTGCCGGTGGACGAGGCGCTCGGGGTGGTGACACGCCTGCTGCCCACGGATGACAGGGAGCTCCTCACCGGCGCGCTGGCCCTGGTGGGCTCGGTGCGGAGGGAGCTCATCCCCGAGTCGCTGAGGCCCAGGTACGCGGCGTTCGTGCGCCGCACGTTCGGCGACAAGGCGCACGCGCTCGGCCTGCGGCCCCGCCCGGGCGAGGACGAGGCCACGCGCCTGCTGCGGCCCACCCTGGTGAAGGCCGTGGCCGACCTGGGCCGGGATGAGTCGCTGCAGACACAGTCGCTCGAGCTGACGCGCAAGTGGCTGGAGGACCGCCGCGCCATCTCGCCGGAGATGGTGGAGGTGGTGCTGCGACTGGGCGCGCGCAAGGGAGACGCGGCGCTGCACCAGCGCATGCTGGCCGAGGCCCGCGGGACGAGTGACCCGGCCGAGCGCGGCGCCCTGCTCGGCGCGCTGGGCGCCTTCAACGATCCCACGCTCGTCCGCGCCAGCATCGCGCTGCTGCTCTCCGACGACTTCTCCCCGCTCGAGGTCATCATGTACATGGCGGGAGAGTTGATGAACGAAGAAGTCCCGCGCGAGCTGCTCTACACCTACGTGAAGGACCACTACGACGCCCTGACCGAGCGGCTGCCGCACGAGGCCCGCGGCGCGGCGCCCACCCTGGGCGTGGCCTTCTGCGACCCCGCGCACCGTCAGGACATCGAGGCCTTCTTCAAGGAGCGCTCGGCCCACCACCCCGGCGGCCCCAAGTTCCTCGCTCAGACACTGGAGCGGGTGGACCTGTGCATCGCCCAGCGGGAGGCCCTCCGGCCCGGACTCATGCGCTTCTTGACGCGCCCGTCACCAGCGTCTCCAGGGCCGGACCCAGACGGAACGTAATCTTCCACCCGTGCGACCCGGCGCGGGCGTAGGACGTTCCCCCCACAAGCCCCACGTGCATGTGACGTGACGACATGCACGCCTGGGGCTTTGCCGGAGTTCCTCGGAGAGCGGGGCAAAAATCCCGGTAAGCGCCTGTGCGTTCTTCTCGAGGGCAGTAGGCACGGGCGCCCTGTCATGAGGCCGATTTAACATGTGGCCGGAAGGGTGACGCTTCCGGTTGCGGCTGGGGGGAACGTGCGTAGTTTTCAAGCCGCTGTGGAGGTGGCACGGGCATGTCAGGAGTGCGACTGGGTGGCGCGACGGCCGACATCCATCACTGCATCGCGGCGAGCCTGAGCTGTCAGGCCTCGTGCGAGGCGGCGATGGCGCAATTGGCCGCGACAGGGATGCGCGCTGACAGCGAGCCGATGCGCCTGCTGCGGCAATGCGCGGAGCTGTGTGAGCTGAATGCCCGCGCCCTGCAAAAGGACAGCCGGCTGGCGCGGCGCACGGCGACGCTGTGCTTCGAGCTGAGCAACCAGGTGGCGCGCGCCGCGTGGCTGGACGGCAACCTGTCCGCCCACGTGCTGGCGCGGGATGCGCTGCATCTGGCCCGGGCCTGCCGGCCGCTGCTCTTCACCTGAGGGAACGAATCCCCTCTCCCCCTGGGAGAGGGTTAGGGTGAGGGTCTTCCACTTCCATAAAGGAGACCCCACCGTGCAGACGCCGTTCTTACTGGGCCCGCGCCTGTACTTCCGCCCGCTCGAGCGAGAGGACGCGCCGAGGCTGGCCTCCTTCGTCAACAACCCCGACGTGCGCCGCAACCTGCTGACCCACCGCCCGATGAACGTGGGGCAGGAGGTGGCGTTCGTGGACACCATGGCCGCCAGCCAGCGGGACATCCTCTTCGCCATCGCGCTGCGAGATGGAGACCGGATGATCGGCACCACCGGGCTGCACGAGCTGGATTTCCGGAGCCGGCGCGCTGTCTTCGGCCTGCTGATCGGCGAGCCGTCCGAGTGGAACAAGGGCTACGCCACGGAGGCCACCCGGATGATGGTGGACTACGCCTTCGGCACGCTGAACCTGAACCGGGTGGAGTTGGAGGTGCTGGAACACAACGTGGGAGCCATCCGCGCCTACGAGAAGGTGGGCTTCAACCGGGAGGGCCTGCTGAGGCAGCACCATTACGTGGACGGCGCGTACGTGAACACGCTCGTGATGGGAATCCTTCGCTCGGAGTGGCAGCCGCTCGCGGCCACTAAATAGCGCGGCGCCGCGCGTTTCCCAATAAGGTGCGGCGGGAGGGACGGGCCGGTATCGAGCGGCGAAGTCACGAGGAGCACATGGCGGAGGGAGACGGGCAGGATCTGCGGGATGTCGTGCGTCGACTGGAGGAGACGGTCTCCCGGTTGGAGACACGCATCGAGCACCTGGAGACGGCGGCCCGGACACAGCCCGCCCTCCCCCGGCAGTCCACCGAGCAGGCAGCTCCCCCGGCACCCGAGCCCGCGAAGGAGACGAGGGATCTCGAGGCCCACCTCGGCACGTACTGGCTGAGCCGGGCGGGCATCGTGGCGCTCATCCTCGGCTTCTCCTTCCTCATCATCTACCACTTCGGCGAGCTGGGCGTGCTGGTGCGGGTGGGCGCGGGCTACCTGCTGAGCGCGGGGCTCGCGGCGCTGGGCCTGTGGCTGTCACGGCGCCACGAGCTCTTCGGGCGCATCGTGTTCGGAGGGGGACTCGCGCTCGCCTACTTCGTGACGTACGCGTTGCACTTCGTGCCGGCGGTGCGGGTCATCCAGAGCGAGACGCTCGCGCTCGTGCTGCTGGCGCTGAACGTGGTGGGCATCGTCCTCATCGCCCAGCGGATGCAGTCGGAGACGGTGGCGGGCATCGCGCTCTTCCTCGGGCTGCACACGGGGATGCTCAGCGACATCACCCTCTTCACCCTCATGTCCACCACGATGCTGGCGGGCGGAGCGCTCTTCTTCCTGGTGAAGAACCGCTGGGTCATCGTGCCGCTGTCGAGCCTGGTGGCCGTCTACTCGACGCACGTCGTCTGGGCGATGCGCACGGGGGCCATCGCCCCGGGCCAGCCCGACAGCGAGCGGCTGGCACTGAGCCTCTCCTTCCTCGCGCTCTACTACGTCCTCTTCTCGGTGGCGCTGCTGGTGCACCCGCGCGAGCTGTCCAAGCGTGCCTCGCTCTCCTTCGCGCTGCTCAACTGGGTGGGACTGCTCACCTTGGGGGCCGTGGAGGTGGCGCGTTGGGGCGAGCCCCACCTCTTCGCCTTCTTCGCCACCGTCGCGCTGGCCCAGGGCGCGGGCGCCGCGGTGGCCTGGTGGCGGGGCGCCTCTCCCATGCTCGTCCAGGCGTACCTGGCCACGAGCGTCCTCACGCTCGCCCTGGGCATGCCCTCGCACTACGAGGACACGTCGCTGGTGCGGGCCTGGACGGCGGTGGGGCTCGTGGCGGGGCTCGCCGGGCGCGTCCTGGGCGCGGGTGCCCTGCGGGTGGTGGGCGTGCTCATCCTCTACGTGGCGCTCGGAGCCACCTGGCTGCCGCCCTCGGGACGCGCGTTCCTGTACGCCGCCCTGCTCGTGAGCTTCACGCTCGTCGAGCGGCTCTCCGTGGCCCGCTCGGAGCGGCTGCCCCCGCCCGTCGAGGGAAGCCGCCGCACCGCGCTCCAGCTCTTCTGCACGGCCGGCGCGGGACTCGCGCTGCTGTGGCTCGTGGGCGAGCTGATGCCGAAGGAGCTCACCACCCTGGGCTGGGGCGTGGCGGCCTTCGGGATGTTCGCCCTGGGCTTCGCCGTGCGCGAGCGCTGGTACCGCTTCGTCGGCCTCGCGGTGCTGGCCTTCACGCTGGGGCGGCTGATGCTCATCGACCTGGCGGGGCTGCCCCCGGACCAGCGCATCCTCACCTTCATCCTGCTCGGGGTGATGCTGCTGGCCGTTTCCTATGTCTACACGCGGCTGCGCGGAAACCGGACCTGAGAGGGCTTCACCCTGGCATCGACGGTGACGGTCGGCTCGGCTAGCCTTTGAGGAGGAGGTGTGGTGAGCACTCTTTTCGACCCACTCGCGCGCGTGGCCTACCGCGGCGCCTACAAGCTGGCGACGGCGTACTGGTTCGTGCGCCGCCCGAAGACGGAGGGCACCCTCGTCGGCGTGTGGCTGGGCCGCAAGGTGTTGCTGTTGCAGAACTCGTACAGACGCGCCTTCGCCCTACCGGGAGGTGGCAGGCATTGGGGGGAGACCCCGCAGGAAACCGGCGCGCGCGAGCTGCGCGAGGAGGTGGGGCTGCGTGTCTCCCCTCACGAGCTGCGCGAGGTCTTCGAGACCCGGGGCACGGAAGAGTACAAGCGCGACCGGTGCCACTTCGTCGAGCTCGAGCTCCAGGCCGAGCCCCCCCTCGTCCTCGACAACCGCGAGGTGGTATGGGCCCGGTTCCTGGACCTCGACACGGCGCTCCAGCTGCCCCTCGCCCAGGTGGTGCGCGTCTATCTCGAGGAGGCGGCACGGCGGCGCGCGCCTGGCGCCACATCCCCCCAACCCTCTTCAGGAAAATGACCGAAGAGGACTGATACCTCCTCTCCGAAGGGAGAGGGGAAGTGGCCGCGGTTGGAGCGCATGCTCCCAGGCCGGACCGCACCGGGCCCGGCGTGACGTCAGAGGGCCACGCCGTAGAGGGCGCCGAACTTGGACTTGAGATAGGCGAGGAAGTCCGTGTCGGTGAGGCCCTGGCCCGTCACCTTGCGCACCAGCTCCTCGGCGGGCTGGCGGTAGCCCTCGGAGTGCACGTGGGTGCGCAGCCAGTCGCGCAGGGGCCGGAGCTCACCGCGGGCGAGGCCCTCCTCCAGCTTCGGCAGGGCGCGCTGCGCGGCGCGGTAGATGGACGCGGCGTAGAGGTTGCCCAGCGAGTACGTGGGGAAGTAGCCGAACTCACCCCAGGCCCAGTGGATGTCCTGCAGCACGCCCCGCGTGTCGTCCGGAGGGGTGACGCCCAGGAAGCGTTGCATGCGCTCGTTCCACGCCGAGGGCAGCTCCTCCAGCGGCAGCGCGTCGCGGATGAGCAGCAACTCCAGCTCGTAGCGCAGGACGATGTGCAGGTTGTACGTCACCTCGTCCGCCTCCACGCGGATGAACGAGGGCGTCACGCGATTGAGGGCGGCGTGGAAGGTGTCCAGGTCCACGCCCGAGAGCGCCTCGGGGAAGGCCTCGCGCAGCGCCGGGAAGTAGTGCGTCCAGAAGGCGCGGCTGCGTCCCACCAGGTTCTCCCACAGGCGAGACTGCGACTCGTGCAGGCCCATGGAGGGCGCGTTCGCCAGGGGCGTGCGGTAGTGGGCCTCGGAGAAGCCCTGCTCGTACAGGCCGTGCCCGCCCTCGTGCAGCGTGCTGAGGAGCGCCGTCAGCGAGCCCTCCTCGATGCCCGTGGTGAGACGCACGTCCGTGGGGTGCTGCCCGCTGGAGAAGGGGTGGATGCTCTTGTCCTGCCGCCCCGCCTCCAGATCGAACCCCATGTCCCCCAACAACCGCAGGGTGAAGCGCCACTGCGCCTCCGGATCGAAGCGTCGGCCCTGGAAGAGGTCCTCGACCTTGCGCGGCGCCGCCTGAATGGCCGCGACGAGCGGAATGAGGTTGTCGCGCAGGGCGCTGAGCACCGGGGTGAGGCGGGCCACGCGCATCCCGGGCTCGTAGCCCTCGAGCAGCGCGTCGTAGCGCTCGCCGCCGTGGCCATAGGCATCCGCCTGCTCGCGCCGCAGGGCCAGCATCCGCTCCAGCGCGGGCTGGAAGACGGCGAAGCGGTTCTGCTTGCGCGCCTCGCGCCACGCCACGAGACCCCGGCTCTGCGCCTCGGCGAGCGCCTGCACCAGCGCCTTGGGCACCTTCACCGCCCGGTCCCGCTCCTGGGTGAGCACGCGCGCCATGGCCCGCTGGTCGGCGGTGAGGCTCTTGTTGTCGGCCGCCCAGGCGAGCAGCTCGCCCAGCCGGGGATCGACCAGGCGCTCGTGGTGGATGCCCTGCAAGGTGGAGAGCTGGTGGGCTCGCGACTCCGCCGCCTTGGCGGGCAGGTAGGTCTCCTGGTCCCACGTGGCCAGGCCAATGAGTCCACCGATATCCCGGAGCTCCTGCATCCGGGCGAGCAGCGTGTCGAAGGTCTTTTCCATGGCGATCCTTTAGTCCGATTCGCCTCGGACTTCCGCAAGCGCCAGCATTCGGTTAATGGGCCACCCATGGCCAGCCAGCTTCAGTTCTTCATGTCCCCCGACGACGAGGTCGCCTTCTTCCGCTTCCTCGAGCGCTTCGAGCTGGAGGTGTACCCCCGGCGCGTCCCCCCTGATTGGGAGGCCTTCCGAGCGAGCCAGGAGAACGTCCCCCGGCTGCCCGAGGAGGACCTCTACCTGGTGGCCGTCTCCGTGGGCCCGGCCATCGTGGACAAGGTGAAGCGCGGCCCGGACAAGGGCTTCTGGCGCATCGACGAGGTGCGCTCGCCGGTCATCTTCATGGAGCGCTGCCGGATGAACGAGGAGGGCGAGCTGCTCAGCGGGCAGATGTGGGCCGAGCTGGAGGTGACGCCCCAGACGGGCCGCAAGGAGGCGGCCTCGGATCAGTTCCGGCGCCTGTACCGCGAGATCGAGGAGTACCTGAAGAAGACCTTCCGCAAGGGTGACCCCAAGGCCTTCTTCGTGGGCCCCAAGGCCGCGCGCCTCCACAAGGAAACCCGGCTGGTGCTGCGCGACTCGGCCCACCGCGGCGGCACGGTGGTGCCGTACAAGTAGGCCCGTCTTTCTCAATCGTTGGGAATATACGGACGGGCTGACGCACGCGGTCATGGGTCCGCGGAGTCAGACCGGAGTGGAAAGTTGGTATGAAGCGGCCCCACGCCTCATGAGCCATCCAGCCACTGCCCCCGTCCGCGTCGGCACCATCCTGAGAGACACCTACGAGCTCATCTCGGAGCTGGGGAAAGGAGGAATGGGCGCCGTCTTCCTGGCCCAGCACCTCCGGCTTCCCGGCAAGCAGGTGGCGGTGAAGGTCCTCCACTGCCAGGAGGAGGTCAGCCCCGAGTTGCACGCGCGCTTCCAGCGTGAAGCGGAGATCACCTCGCGGCTCGGCCACCCGAACATCGTCGAGGTGCTCGACTTCCACAGCATGGAGGACGGCACGCCCTACCTGGTGATGGAGTACCTGCGCGGCGAGAGCCTCTCGAAGCGGATGCGGAAGGGCCCCCTCCCACTCCAGGAGGCGCTCCTCATCGCGCGGCAGATCGGCTCGGCCCTCCACACCGCCCACCAGGCGGGGGTCATCCACCGGGACCTGAAGCCGGGCAACGTGTACCTCGTGCCCACCGAGTCCGGAGGCGTGCTCCACGAGCGGGTGAAGCTGCTCGACTTCGGCATCTCGAAGCTCGTCTCGGCCCAGACGCTCCACACCCAGGAGGACGTGCTCATCGGCACGCCGCGGTACATGTCGCCCGAGCAGGCGAAGGGAAAGAACCGCGAGCTCGATGCCCGCTCGGACCTGTTCTCCCTGGGAGCCATCGTCTACGAGATGCTGGCGGGACGGCCGCCCTTCAACTCGGAGTCCGTGGCGGGGCTCATCTACAACATCGTGCATGATCCGCCCGTCCCGCTGAGCCAGCTCTGTCCGGACCTTCCCGCGGAGGTGGTCGCGGCGGTGGAGCGGGCGCTCGCGAAGGAGCCGCAGGAGCGCTTCCCGGACGTCGCGTCATTCATCGAAGCGCTGACCGGGACGCCGCTCCAGAGCCTGCCCAAGCCGCAGCCGCAGCCGAGCCCAGAGCCCCGTCGTCCCCGGCAGGAGATCGTGACGGCGGGCCCCCGGGCCGCGCCCACGCCGCCCCAGGCGGAGGCTCCCAATCGCACGGTGGCGTTGCGCCCCGGTGCCGCGGCGAAGTCGAAGGTCGCGGAGGAGCCGGCGCTCGCGGTGGTGTCGGCCCCCGAGGCCCCGCTCCCCGCGGCCCCGCCGAAGTCGAAGGCCCCGATGGCCGTGGGCGCGGCGGTGTTGATCCTGGTGGCCGCGACCGCCGGGTGGTGGTTGCTGCGCACCGCCCCCGCCCCCACCGTCAGCGCACCGGAGAGCACGGCGAAGGCGGAGCCATCCCCGAAACCGGCCGACCCGCCCCCGCCGCCCGCCGTCGAGTCTCCGGCCCAGGCCCAGGCTGAAGCCGAGCCTCCTTCCGAGCAACGCCCGGAGGAGCCCGCGGTCTCCGAGCAGACGCCGGCTCCTACCGCCGCCGAGCCCGGTCCATCCGCGCGAGCCCCCACGCGCCAGGTCACGGCCGAGGTCATGCCCCAGGCGGTCCGGATGGATCTGGAAGAGGCGGAGAAAGCCCTTGCCGCGAACGATGCCGCGGAGGCGATCCGACTCGCCCGCCGCAGCCAGCGGACGAAGGTCACCAAGGCGTCGTTCTCGCTCCTGACCCGGGCGCACTGTCGCCAGGGAGATCTCACCAACGCCCGCGCGCAGTGGGAGAAGGTTCTCCCGGCGGAGCGCAACCGGGTGCGTCAGTACTGCAAGCTATACGAAATCAACCTTTGAGCTCGCGAAAGACATCGGGGGACATGCGAACGTGAGAATCATTCTGACAATGGTCATCGCCGTGGGGATGTTCGGCTGCGCCACGACCCGGGCGCCCATCGGAGCCGGGAAGGTCTTCTCGGGCCCACAGGGCGAAGAAGTGGCGGTCATCCCGCTCCTCCCCGCGGAGGAGCAGAAGGCGCTCGTCTACGTCCAGGGCACGGGCGGCGAGTTCGACGGCAAGGCGCTCCCGCACAAGCACGACGCCTACGACGGCAAGGAGGACTACACCACGACGCTGCGGGGCAGCGACTACCGGACGTTCATCGTGCGGCCCCAAGGGGGCGCCCGGAGCCATCAGCTCCATGTGCCCGGGCGCAACAATGGCATCCGCGTTTCCTACGACGAGGCTCGCACCCAGGCGCTGAAGGCCAGGGACATCTACGCGCTGTACGAGAAGCAGAAGGCGGACGGCACGCTCGACAAGCTCGCGGCGTTCGACCGCACGGGCACGATGGCGCGGCACGACCAGTCGCTCGCCGAGACGCTGAACGCGATGAACAAGACCTGCGGCACCTCGGTGACCGCGACAATCGTCTGGGATTCCATCTCGGATGAGCTGCTGAAGGACTACAGCATCGCCTCCTTCTGCGAGAGCCCGCTCACCGCGCTGGAGAAGCTGTGCGACACGAACGTGAGCAAGCGGATCATCGGCGAGAAGGTGCGGGAAGTCCGCTGCCAGTTCGGGGATGAGATGAAGCTGTCCGTCGACGCGGGGCGCGTGACGTGGACGACGCAGCAGGATGCCGCGAACCAGGAAGACTTCGCCGTCCAGTATTTCGAAAAGAACCTCTAGACGGAGCGCCCATGTCAGCTCGTCACATCTTCGCCACCGCCGCGGTCCTCCTCACCTCCAACGCCTCGTGGGCCATCGAGCCCCCATGGGGCAAGGCCCAGAACCTGGGAGAGAAGCGGCTCCTCGAGAAGACCGCCGTCTGCACCGATGGCAAGGGTCACTACTTCACCCTGACACCCGGCAGGGACGGCCCGGACCAGCTCTTCTACGGGGACGGCCGCACGTTCGTGCAGGTGCCCCTCGCCCGGTACTCCAATACCTCCTTCCTGGAGCCGCGCTTCGTCGACAAGAGCCGCAACCCCAACTTCCGCGGCATGGACATGCGCGTGTACTCGGATGTCATCGTGGACAGGGAGAAGGGGAGCTGCGCGGTGCGCTGCGGCGAGCGGACCGTCCCCTTCTCCTTCGTCGAGTCCGAGAAGGCACAGGAGCTGCTCCTGTCCGCCTCGTTCGCGGAGAACCCGCAGAAGTTCGTGCCCTACGCCCTGCTCCGGGACAGCAAGGGCGTCTACTACCTGGTGGAGCGGGGTTTCCGGCCGGAGGAGGAGAACCGCTTCCGGGTGTCCATCGGGCCCAAGGGCAATCTCAAGCCGCAGCAGATGGTCAACCTCGTCTCCGATTCGGAGGGGCAGATCTTCTCCACGAAGAAGGGCGATCTCCGGCTCGTGGTGGACGAGAAGAAGCCCTCGATCTGGATCGAGAAGAAGAAGAAGCTCGAGCTGCGCGCGGTGCCCGTCTCGGAGAACCTGCCGCTCATCTACAACGAGCTGGGGCCCTACACCGGCGTCCGGCTGGGCACGCCCTGCGACGATCAGTGAGCGGGCTTCGCGCCTGAGCGCGTCTCGACCCCCGCCCTCTCCCCGAGGAGGGCTGGGGTTGCGTCCAGACGTTACCAACACAGGTGCAGCAAGCGCGGCCCATGTTGGCGCGGCTGCTGACGGTGCGAGAGGTGGCGGAACGGCTGGCGGTGTCTCCTGCTACCGTTCACAGCCTGTGCGCCGCTGGGCGGCTCCGGTTCGTTCGGGTGGGACTGCCGTGAGGATTGACCCGGTCAGTCTGGAGGCGTTCATGGCCACCGGAAGCCAGTCCTGTGGGAGAACAGGCAGCCCCGCCGGGGCTTGAGCAATGAGGGGCCTTCCCGCGTCGAGACACGCGGGCTCACATCAAAGCCCCAGCCCCACAGTCAAAGCCGGAAAGGTCACGTTCCCGATGACGAAGGTTCGTTGGCCGTCAGCCTCCCAGAGCTTCAGGGTGAAGGTGCCCTCTGTCCGCGCGTCCGGGGCCATCACTTCGAGCCAGACGCGGCGCTCCTCACCCGAAGGGATGGGCTCGGCTGGCCAGAAGGTCGCGTCCAGTACCTCTCCCCTGGGCCCGACCAAAACCGCGCCTTGCGGTGTCCACGACTTCACCGCGTCCGGGTTCTCCAACCACAACTCGATGGCGACCCGGCCAGGAGCGCGGAATGTCGTTACAGTCCGTGGCCGTAGGGTGTTGCTCTCGCGCTTGGTGATGCGCTTGGTGATGGTTTGAGACGGGATGCCCGCTTCCCCCACCATGCCCGAGGCGAACAGCCCGATCAGGCCCTCCGGCCTGTCTCGTTCCGCGTGCAGCCGTTGGATTTCCGCGCGCAGATCCGAGTTCTCCTCGCGCGTCTTCCTCAACTCGGCCTGGACGGAGTCCACCGAACGCGGGTGGCGGAAGATCTCCACCTGGCGCTCACCAATCGCGGGATGGACAACCAACCGGAAGTTTGCGCAAGCAGGAACCGCATCATCGGCGAAGCACACCGTCACCATGCTGGATTTCGCACCGCGCATCTTCTCCGAGGGCTCAAGCGTGAGGAGCCGCCTTCCAGGCGCCACCTCGAAGTGCTCGCGATTCTCCAACGTCATCCCGCCCGCCCGCACATCCGAGTCGAAGCGGAAGGTGGTGGGCTGCCCTGGACTGATTTGAACCTCGGGGACTTCGTTGGTCCCTTCCGCCGTCAGCTCGATGCAGCGGCCCTCTGCCTCCCCTGGCGGAGGACAGGTCTGCGCGGTGGCGGAAGTCCCCGCGAGAAGCAGCATCATCAGGAACGCAGCAGGCAACGAAGCGAACACGGGGAGAAGACTCCGAAGCAGAAACGGTGTCCGCCTCTATCACGGCTCCGGGCCCCATGGTGACTGAGCCCGGGGCGATGGTACTGACCGCTCGGCAGGCCCTTATTCGAAGCTGCTGACGGCTCTCACGCGCACCGTGGAGAAGACTCGTGCGCTCTCCGGTCCTCCGTTCGGCTCCCGAATGGCGCCTCTCCCACCCTCCTCGTCTCTCACTTCCAGGCAGACCTTGAACGTGTCTCCGCCCGGCACCTTGGCTTCGGTGAGTCTCCCGTACACGCGCCCATCGCCGAAGATCAGCCGCCCGGACAAGAGAGTCTTCTGCGGCAACTTCCCCCAGTCGCCAATCAATCGGATGGTGGTGTCACCCTCTTTCACGGTGATGTACATGGCCTCAGGCGAGGGGAATGTCGCGGGATGTTGGTTCCCGATGTCGAGGCCGAGCGTCTTCATCGTCTCGACCGCGCCCGCCGGACATGGAGCAGGTTCCGGAGTGGGGCGAACCTGCGGTGCTGGGCAGCCAGACAGCGCCGTACAGAGGGCCGCTGAACCAAGCGCATTGCCCGCGCGTCCGAGGACCTTCGTCTTCTTCTGTTGGGGCTTCTCGCTGCTGTCGTCCTTGCGAAGCATCGTGATCATGACAGGCGCGGAAATGGAGCCCATCGCAGGCTCGGCGCCTTCTCCGCTTGGAGGATCCAGCGGCTTCGCGGATTGCGCCACTTCACGACCGGGCCCGGCTTGTCGAGTGGGAGCGGCCTCGGATGACGTGTGGAGTGGAGCCGACTCAGGACCAGTGGGCAGCGAGGTTGCGAACAGGAACGCGCCGAGCGCCACAGCCGCGCCCCCCACTGCTGCTGCGAAGCGAGAGCGACGGCGCGAGACCGGAGGGGTCGGGGCTGGTGTAGCTCGCGGTGCTCCATGAGGGGCCGGGGCTTGGGATGCTGGTGGCGGAACCGGCTCCGGTGGAACCGGCTCCGAGACAAGGACAGCAGCAGCAACGGGAGATTGCTGTTCCGGCACGACGGCGACAACTTCGGCCTTGGGCGCAGGTGCTTCTCCGGCCTTCTCCATGGCCTCGGGTGCAAGAGCCGGAACCTTCTTCGGTGGCATCCGGCCTCTCCGACGCTCTTTCTTCAGCCAACGTCGGAGCCAGCGCTTCGAGTCGTCCACATCCACCAGCGCGGGATCTTCCTCGGTCGTCCTGGTGTGGGGCGAGTCCGGCTCGAACAGCGGGAGGTCCCAGCTTGCATCGGCCTCGGCGTTGGCCATGGCCGCATCGAGTGCCGCGCAGAAATCGACCACACTCCCGTAGCGTGCTGCCGGGTCCTTCTCCAACATCCGCATGCAGATGTCGGAGAGTGCTCGCGAGACTCGTGGATTGAGAACATGCGGCGCCACAGGCGTTTGGTGGAGGATGCGTTCCGCGAGTCCGCCCTCTTCTCCATCCTCCCTGTCTCCGAACGGAAGGATGTCCGTCAGCAGCCAATAGAACGACACCCCAAGGGCCCAAAGCTCGTCCGCTGGGCTGTAGTCGTAGCTCCCGGAATCGTTATCTCTGCTGAAACGCCACGCCTCGGGCGCGCGGAACTCGATGGTTCCTGGCGGAAGACGCGAAGTGGTGGGGGCTGGGAGCCCCGTGAGCGTGCTCACGCCGAAGTCGATCAGCAGCGGTCTCGTGTTCCCATCCCGGATGATGACGTTGTCCGGCTTGAGGTCCCTGTGCATGACGCCTTGCCGAAGCACTTCGCCGAGCGTCAGCCCGATATCCAGCATGATGCGCGCGGACTTGCGCGCCGAGGGGTTCTCCTCCGAAACATACGTCTCCAGGGTCCGGCCCCCGGCGAACTCCATGACGATGTAGGGGTGACCGACGAATGGATCCGGCCAGTATCCGCATCCGAAGAAGCGGACGACATCGGGATGCTCCAGGTGGTTCAGGATGCTGCTCTCTCGCTTGGCCCTGTCATTCAACAAGTGGCCCCGGAGGATCTTGACGGCGTAGAAGCATCCAGCCTGCTCGGCCTTGTAGACGTAGCCGTAGCTCCCGCTGCCGAGCCTCTCGACAATGCGGTAGCCCCCGACCATTTCTTGGGTTTCCGGCAACCTGTAGACCAATCCCACGGAACCACCCCCGAGAATGCCGAGCCTACCAGCCTCGTGGAGAGCGAGCTGCGCTCCGAAAGCCACGGCCCCCCGTCCACCGTGGTAGACGGCCTCCATGGACGAAGAACTTCAGCGCTCCCTCGGAGAGGTGGCTCGCGCGGCACGGGAGCGCCTCGGACTCACGCAGGCCCAAGTCGCCCAGAAGGTGGGTCTCGTCCCGGGTGTCTACGGGAGGATCGAACGCGGCGACATGATGCCGTCCGTCCCGAGCCTGCGGCGAATCAGCATCGTCCTGGGAATCTCGTCTGACGCGCTGATGGGGGTGAGCCCTTCGCGGGTTGCAGCCACGGTGGATGAAGCGCCCCCAGTGGAGAACCTCTCGCCTGAACTTCGGCGCATCCTCCATCAACTTCGCACGTGGACGCCGAAGCGGCTGAAGGTGCTCAGCAAGGTGCTGACCGTACTTGCTTCCTCCTTCGAGGATTGAGCCAGGTAGAACCATCCGCTTACTCGGCTTGACCATCTGGCCGTTGTGCCGTGTGTCTCACCAGCGCATTGGCCGTGCTGAGCATGACGGATACCTGTGCGGCGTCCATGCGGCGAAGCGTTCTCACCAGTCGGCGCAGCTCGGGTGGATCATCTGCCTCGGGTTCAGGCACCTTCAGCCACGAAGGAGCCTTCTCGACATCGAGCCCCAGGACGATGTTTGCGTCCAGGCGCAGCACGCGGCACAACCTGCGAAAGGTCGGAACGCTCGGGAGTAGGTATCCTCGCTCCAGCCGACCGAAAACCTCGGTGACGATCCCAACGCGATCCGCCACATCAGCCTGGGTCAGCTCGGCCGTCTTGCGAGCCTCACGCACGACCGCTGCCAGGTGGACCATCAGCTTCTTCTTCTCGTTCTGCCTGTCCGTCATCGGTGCGCTCGGTCCAGTGGTTATCGGATGCTCGATGCCTTCGGCCAGGGGAGGACACCCATCTCGATAGGGTGCGCATCCTTCCGCTTGAGGGCGGATGCTTTCTTGAGGATGTCGGCCAGTTCCGCTGCCGCCTCGGTGGCGCCGAAGGGTTGGCCGAGACTGCGAAGGTACGCGCGCAGATCGTCACGCAATTCAGCGGCCGACTGGTAGCGCTCAGCGGGGTCGCGCTGAAGGGCCCGGAGTGCGATCTTCTTCAAAGGGGCCGGGGCTTGCTGGGCGATGCGTTCCACGTCCTCGGGTCCGAAGCGCAAGAGCCGGTCAGCCAGCACCTCGATGGAAGCCCACGCCGACTGCTCGGCCTTCACGCCCGAAACGAGCCGAAGCGCGCGTCTGGATACCTCGGGTGGCAGTACGTCAGGAGGATCGAGCGGATGGTGGCCCGCGATCATCTCCAGCAGCACGAGCCCGAGCGAGAAGATGTCCGCGCGGCTGTCGATCCCCTTGGGCGAGAGAAGACCGGCCCGGCCCTTCTCGGAGACGGAGCGAATGATCTCCGGGGCCGCGTAGGCGAAGTTTCCTCGGAGCACTCGCGGCGGAGTGGGAACGCGGCCGAGAAGCTCGGAGAAGGCCGCGCCGAAGTGGGTGAGCTTCACCCGACCGTTGCGTCCGAGGCGAATGCTCATGGGACTCACGGCCCGGTGAACGATGTGAAGCTCGCGCCCTCTGTCGTCCTCGCACTGGTGGGCGTAGTCGAGAGCGTTGGCCACCTCGGCGGCGATGAAGGCGGCGAGGGCAGGCGAGAGCTTCCGCTCCAGCAGCAGCCCGGAGCCGATGATCGTGGCCAGGAACGCTCCTGGCGAGTGTTCCATCACCACGAAAGGGGCCCCCTGATACTCGGCGAGCCGGAGAACGCGGCCGAGCCTCGGGTGATGCAGGTACTCGGCGAGCTGAACTTCCTCGATTGCTCGGGTCCGGCCCTCGCGCCCCTCCGGAACTTCTACCTGCTTCAGGACGACGAGCCTCCGGCGAGCCTTCTCCTTCAAGGGCCTGCACCACGAGAGAAACAGGGTGTCGTAGTCCACGTGTTCGAGGAGGGTACGAAACACCTCGTAACGGAAGCCTCCTGACTCGAAGGTGAAGCGCCCCGTGTCCGTGGGCGGGTTGCCGGTTCCGATCATGTGGTTTCCCGTGCGCTGCGGATCGCCTGAGAGGAGTGCGAGTCCCCATTGGTTATTTCCAACGTGCTCCGACACGTACCATGGAAGGGCGGAGAAATGGAAGGCACCTTACCAGGTAGGTCATCACCTCCGGGCATCCGGCAGGAGTAGGCTTGAGCCGCGGAAGGGACAACCAGGTGCGGATGCACCTACGGGGAGGAGAGCCGACCCAAGCCCCGGCCCTTATGGAACCGGCCCCTGTCGAGAAACGAGCAGGACGGGCTGCGGCTCATGGAACAGGAAGTCACCGAGCCCAACCTCTTCCTCCGCCAGGGCGGGCCACGCGCGATGGAGCGTCTGGTGGAGGCCATCGTCCATCAGGTGCGAGGCAGATAGCACCGCTTACGTCGTCGGCTGACCAAAGGTTGGCGCTACCCGAACGGTTGACGCGCCAGTGGGAAGGGGCACCTGCTGGTCTGGATCGCCTCGCAGGCCCTGAGTTACACTCTGTCACCATCCGTTGAACTGCCAGTCAACAATCAGGGACTTGCCTGTTTCGAAGCAAGTCGAAGGGCGTGAACCCATGATGAGGTTACTCGCCATAGTTCAGACGCCCCAAGGATCGAAGAGCAAGCGATTCGTTGATGTGGTGGGCGTGGAACCGTCGACAGGGAGTGTCGAGGAAATGCATCAGGTGGGTCGCCAAACGAAGGACGGTCAGCCCGTGGCTCGTGAAAGAAAAGCCTTGGATGATATCCAGAAAGCAACGGGGGAGCGTCCAGAGTTCCACCCATACAAAGATGAATAGCCGACTCACATGGGACACCAGATCAGGTTTTTTCTGACTCCTGCGGACCTTCAAATCCTCGAGCAGCGGCTGAAGGCACACTGTCCGGTGGTTTATCTGGACTACAGGTCGGAACAGCCTGTTCCGAGATTGCTCTCCACGCTCGCTGTGGCCGAGTTCGGCAAGACGTGGCTGCCGATGCTCCTGGTGCCGCCAGAATCATTGGAGGCGCTCAGCTTCGAGAATGTGATGCAACAGGGCTACTGGACCGTGGATCTGTTGCGGTCACCCGCTATCGAGTTGAGCCGCTGTTTCTACGACGGGAAGATCCTTCGTGTTGGACGCCTGTTCTATGATCGGGGCTTCTATGATGAGACGGGCAACTGGGTTGAGAAGCCCGCCGCTTTTCAAGCCTGGGCGAAGAAAGTGTTTTCAGTGGCACGTAAAGGACTCCAGAGGGATGTTGCCTTGGATGCCTATGTCGGAGAGAACGCCCAGGCGGAACGTCAGCGGGCGGGGCTTAGACTGGTGTCGACTTGAGGTGTGGTTTGATTCGTCGGATGAAGTCCATTTCGGGCCCCGTGCCGCTCACCCTCGATGACACCCTGGCACGCAAACGCGGACTGCTTCACGGTGCTGTGGTTCGCCCAGGAGGGGCACGTTCTCTACGAGCATCCCTTGCGGCCCTGGTATAGGCACAAGGTACGTCCCTCCTTCGCCGACATGCAGGCAGCGGCTTGCGCTTCGGCCAAAAGTGCGAAACTCGAACTCAGAGGCTGCATCGACCCCGGCCCTCTCCTCGAAGTGGAAGAGGGCGGGTCGTAGCACCGGAACTCAGGAGCCCGTGGCGGCCAGCTCGCGCAGCTGCGGCGCCGCCGAGAGGAACTTCAGCTCCGGGTGCTTCTCCTCGGCGTGCTGCAACGCCCAGTCGTCCCGGAAGAGCACCAGCGGCAGTCCGTCACGGTCCTGCACCGTCTGCCGGTTGCCCTCCCAGTCGAAGCTCTTCGGATCGAAGTTCGGCCCCACCACCCACCGCGCGTGGCTGAACGGCAGCCGGTCCAGCATGATGCGAGCGCCGTACTCGTGCTCCACCCGGTACTGCAGCACCTCGAACTGCAGCGCTCCCACCACGCCCACGATGGGATCCTTCATCCCCATCCCGAGCTGCTGGAAGATCTGCACCGTGCCCTCCTCGGAGAGCTGCTCCAGGCCCTTCTCCATCTGCTTGCGCCGCAATGGATCCTTCGAGCGCACGATGGCGAAGTGCTCCGGGCTGAAGCGCGGCACGCTGTCGAACAGCAGATCCTCGCCCTCGCAGAGCGTGTCCCCGATGCGGAACATGCCCGGGTCGAACAGACCGATGACGTCCCCGGGCCACGCGTCCTCGATGGCCGTGCGCTCGGCCGCCATGAACTGGCTCGGCTTGGCCAGGCGCACGTCCTTGCCCAGCCGCGAGTGGAACGCGCTCATCCCCTTGACGTACCGGCCCGACACCACCCGCATGAACGCGATGCGGTCGCGGTGCGCCGGATCCATGTTCGCCTGGATCTTGAACACGAAGCCCGCGAACTTCGGGTTCGTGGGCTCGCGCGGCCCGTTCTTCGTCTGACGCGACGTGGGGGCCGGCGCCAGCTCCAGGAAGTGGTCCAGGAACGGCCGCACGCCGAAGTTCGTCATCGCGCTGCCGAAGAACATCGGCGTGAGCTGACCCGTGGCCACCTTCTCCCGGGTGAACTCGTCCCCGCCGATGTCCAGCAGCTCGATCTCCTCCTTGAGCGTGGCCAGCTCGCGCTCGGTGAGGACGGAGTGGATGTCCGGCGAGTCGATGGACACGGAGCGCTCGGCCACCTCGGACTCGCCGTGACGGCCCTCCGCGGAGAAGACGTGCACCACCTTGTTCTGCCGGTCATACACGCCCCGGAACTCCGGCCCCATGCCGATGGGCCAGTTCATCGGGTAGGCGCGGATGCCGAGCACCTGCTCCAATTCGTCCATCAGCTCGAGCGGCGCGCGGCCGAAGCGGTCGAGCTTGTTGACGAAGGTGAAGATGGGGATGCCGCGCATGCGGCACACCTTGAAGAGCTTCTTGGTCTGCGGCTCGACGCCCTTGGCGGCGTCGATGAGCATCACCGCCGAGTCCGCCGCCGCCAGGGTGCGGTAGGTGTCCTCGGAGAAGTCCTGGTGGCCCGGGGTGTCCAGCAGGTTCACCGCGTGGCCCCGGTAGGGGAACTGGAGCACCGAGGAGGTCACGGAGATACCGCGCTCCTTCTCCAGCTCCATCCAGTCGCTCGTGGCGTGGCGGCTCGCACGGCGAGCCTTCACACTGCCAGCGAGGTGGATGGCGCCACCGTAGAGCAGCAGCTTCTCGGTGAGGGTCGTCTTACCCGCGTCGGGGTGGGAGATGATCGCGAAAGTGCGCCGACGGGCGACTTCCTGGTCGAGCTCGGATGCCATATCGGGAAGGGAACTATCACGGGGCGTGTGTTTTTTCGCGGGGTTCCGTCCGTATGAGGCGTCCCCCCGGGGAGCATCCAGGCACACAGCCCCCCCTCCATACGCCATGTACGTCCCCGCTCCCTCTGGGAGAGGGTCGGGGTGAGGGTCTACGACCTGCTCCGGCCCCCCTTTCGCCTACAGCCTGTTGCTGCACCGGACGGCATACCTGTTCTGCCTGCTGCTGCCGTTCGGACTGGCTGGGCGAGCCGGTGCCCGAGCCGCTGACGCCCAAGGGGTTCCTGCTGCAATGAGGCGCGAGGGGCTCGATCGCACGGCCCCCCACCCTGCCTACGAGCCGACCCCGCCTCCGCCCTTCCCGCCTGCCCCCCTCGGGAGGTATGCACCGGGGCAATGAAGCACGACGAGACAGCCCAGACACTCCCAGCCGATGCACCGCCGACCGCCTTGTCGCTGGACGAGGTGCGCCGATGCACGCAGCTCATCGAGGCGATCGTCAAGGACCGCGTCCTGCTGATGCGTCTCCCGGAGGAGGACCGGATCGCGCTCCTGACCGCTGCGGGCAACATGGTGCACCCGGAGCGCGACGCGAAGTCGCGGCTCGCGAAGGCGCTGAGGCACGAGCGCAAGAAGACGAAGCGCGAGCACGACCGCAACGTCCGCGCGACGACGGAGATCCGCACGCTGCGCCGCTCCCCCGTGTTCACGGTGCCGCAGCTTCCTCCGCCGCCGCCCACGGAGACGGGTCCGGAGCGCATCCTCGAGAACCCGCGCCGGTGCTACGTCTGCAAGGCGGAGTACCGGAAGCTGCACTTCTTCTACGACATGATGTGCATCGAGTGCGGGGACTTCAATTACGCGAAGCGGACCCAGCGGGCGCCGCTGTCCGGAAAGGTCGCGCTGCTCACCGGCGCGCGCGTGAAGATCGGCTTCCAGGCGTCGTTGATGCTGCTGCGCTCGGGTGCGCGGGTGATCGCCACCACGCGGTTTCCCAAGGACGCGGCGTATCGCTACGCGCAGGAGCCGGACTTCTCGTCCTGGTCGCACCGGCTGCACATCCATGGCCTGGACCTGCGGCACGCCCCCAGCGTCGAGCTCTTCGCGCGGCACATCGAGCAGACGCACCAGCGGCTGGACATCCTCATCAACAACGCGGCGCAGACCGTGCGCCGTCCGCCCGGCTTCTACGCGCACCTGCTGGAGGGCGAGCTGCGCCCCATCGAGGATCTCCCGCCCGAGCTGCGCCCGCTCCTCACCGGACACGAGGAGTGCGTCGCGGCGGTGCAGCCGGCCCTGGCCGCGGGCGGCGTCGACCCCTCGACGCTCGTGCCCACGTGGCGCAGCAGTGATCCCGCGCTCGGCATCCACTCGTCCGCCGCGCTGTCGCAGCTGCCGTACGTGCTCGAGCAGGAGGGCGACACGAGCGCCCTCTTCCCCCAGGGCCGGCTGGACGCGGACCTGCAGCAGGTGGATTTGCGGACGATGAACTCCTGGCGGATGAAGCTCGCGGAAGTCCCGACGGCCGAGATGCTGGAGGTCCACCTGGTGAACGCGGTGGCGCCCTTCATCCTCTGCGGGAAGCTGAAGCCGCTGATGATGCGGGACCGCTCCAAGCCCGGCCACATCGTGAACGTCTCCGCGATGGAGGGAAGCTTCTCGCGCGGGACGAAGACGGACAAGCATCCGCACACGAACATGGCCAAGGCCGCGCTGAACATGATGACGCTGACCTCCGCGCCGGACTACGCGAAGGACGGCATCTACATGAACGCGGTGGACACCGGCTGGGTCACGGATGAGGACCCGGTGGTGCACGCGGAGCGCAAGCAGCAGGAACTCGACTTCCAGCCGCCGCTGGACATCGTCGACGGCGCGGCGCGCGTGGTGGATCCGGTCATCTACTCGGAGAACACCGGCCAGTACGTGTGGGGCAACTTCTTCAAGGACTACCGCCACACCGCCTGGTGACGGCGGAGCGGGAGCCGCACGAAAACGTTGCAGGGAGCTCACAATGGAGCGGGTACCGTACGGCCCGACGCCATGAGACATCCCGACACGAATGCCATGAAGCGAGCGAGCCACGTGCTCGCCGCGACCCTGATGTTGGTGGGAGGAGGAGCACGCGCGGAGACCTCCGGCCCAACCTCCCCCGCGCGCCACGAAGTCAGCGTAGGCGCCACCTCGTTTCTCACCCTTGCCTCGTTGGGCTCCACGGAGACGCAGCTCACCCTGGATGTCGCCTGGCACTACACGCTGGGCATGGGAGCGAGGCCGCGGAGCGTGCGGCTGACGGCGGGAGTCCGCGTGGGCCCGCCGGGTAGCGCCGAGCTGCCACTGGAGGGCTACGGGCGTGTGGAGCTGGTGGCGCGGGTGGGACCCTGGGTGCCCGCGATGGGCCCGGAAGTGGGAGTGAGCGGCTTCACCCACCTGAGTCGCTACAGCGAGAGCCCCGCCTACCCCCGAGGCGTTCGCGGAGTGGTGCAGGAGCGCCTGGGACTCACCTATGCCGGCCTCGCGCTCGCGCCACTGCGCTTCCAGCTCGGGCGATTCACCGTCAGCGCCGCGGAGCTACAGGCGGCGACCCCCTTGGAGGACTTCGGCTCGGCCGTCCGCGTCCAGCTCGGCCTGTTGCACCTGGGAGGAACTTTTTGATGCGCACCATGAGACGGCTCACCCCGCTGTGGATGGCCATGGCCCTGTCAGCGGGCTGCGCCACCGAACCCCTCCCGCTCGACGAGGCACGAATGCCTGGCCTGCCGGAGCTCTCCGCTGCCGTGGATGAGGTGCGGCTGAGGAACACGGTGGAGGAGGTGGTGGCCGCGCACCGGAGCGACACGCCGCTGGACTGCACGCGCCTCGGCATCCCCGACGCCACCGAGGACAACCCCTTCTGTCACCACACGCGGGAGAAGGCGCGTGAGTACATGCACCGCGAGCTCCAGGAGCTGGGCTACACCGTGAACGACCAGGTGTCGCGGGATGGCGAGCTCGACGTCGCCAATGTGGTCGCGGAGAAGCGGGGCACACGCTTCCCGGACGAGGTGGTGCTGGTGGGCGCGCACTACGACGCCTTCTACGCGGGGGCCGATGACAACTCCACCGGAGTGGCCGCGGTGCTGGAGCTGGCGCGCGTCCTGTCGGCCCACTCCTTCGAGCGGACCGTGCGCTTCGTGGGCTTCGACCTGGAGGAATTCGGACTGGTGGGGAGCACCCGGTACGTGAACGAGCAGGTGAAGGGCGAGAAGGTGGTGGTGGCCCTCATCCTCGACAGCATCGGCTACCGGGACACCACGCCCGGCTCGCAGCAGTCGGTGCCACCGCTCTCCTTCCCCTCGGCGGCGGACTTCATCCTCGCCACCACCAACGCGGACTCCTCCCAGCAGGCCGATGAGCTGTGGGCGCTCAACCAGCGCCTGGGACTCACCCGGGTGATGACGCTCGGCGCGCCGGGCAATGGAAACGGACCGGCGACCGGAGACCTCATGCGCAGCGATCACGCCCCCTTCTGGCTGGCAGGCAAGCCCGCCATCTTCCTGGGAGACACGGCCGACCTGCGCAGCCCCCACTACCACCAGCCCACGGATACACCGGACACCGTCGACTTCGAGTTCGTCGCAGAGGTGGTGCGGTTGTCGGCCGTATCGCTCGCCTACTGGGCGGGAGGTGTCCAATGAAGGCGCCTGTGTTGGGGCTGCTGCTCGGCGCCCTGTGCCTCCTCCCCTCCCTCGCCAGCGCACGGGAACCGGGCGCCCACCAGCTCTCGGTCTATCTCCGCGGCGGCGTCTCGGCCGTGCTCGCGCCCTCTCGGGCCATGGGCGGCCTGGGTGTGGGCGTGGGCGTACGCGACGTGCTGAAGGACCGGTTCATCCTCCAGGCGGACGCGAGCTATCTCACGCTGCTCGGGCACGTGGGTGAGGTGCGCCTGGGGGCGGGCGTGCAACGTGGGGGCACGTGGTCGCCCGCGGCGCTCGCCACGGTGTCCCTGCTGATGGGGGATGCCCTGACGACACGCACCGAGACCATCCCCCGGTCACCCCGAGGACCGGCCGGAGCGCTCGGGGTGACGCTCGCGCCGCTGCGCTTCTGCATGGAGGGAGGCAGCTGCGTGTCGGTGCTGGAGCTGGGCGTGGGCTATGGGACGGACTTCGCCACCGCGGGCCCCTCGCTCCAGGTCGGATTGATGGAGATGGGACTGGCCTTCTGAAGCAGGGGCGCGCCTCAGCTGCTCGCGGAGGTGTAGCGGCTGATGGCGCGCAACCACACCCGGCGGGAGATGAACGCGAAGAGGATGGAGCCCACCACCGCCCACAGCAATGACGTCCACGGCAGCCGCCCCAGCATCGCCTGCGCCGGGAAGGTGGTCATCACCGCCAACGGAATCACGAAGGTGAAGACGAAGGACAGCACCCCGCGGAACACCGGGGCCGGCCAGCGCGCCGCATCGAAGATGGACGTGAAGAAGTACGTCAGGTTGTCCACCTTCACCACGTAGAAGGCGGCGGCCACCGTGAGGATCCACAGCGAGTAGAGCAGCAGCACGCTGGTGCCCAGCAGCACCAGGGAGACCAGCACGCCCACGGGTGACGGGGTCCGCCCCAGCAGGTGGAAGCCGTAGACGAAGATGCTCAGCGCCGCCACCACGTTGATGGCGCGCCACGGCAGGAAGCGCTCGGTGGACACCAGGAACTGCGCGTCCGCGGGCTTGAGCAGCACGAAGTCCAGCGTCCCCTTGCGGATGTGCTCCACCACGCCGGTGAGGCTGGGGTTGATGGCTCCCTCGAGGATGCCCTGCAGCAGCGTGAACCAGCCGATGACCAGCAGCGACTCGCCGAAGGTCCACCCCTCGATGTTCTGCTGCTGGGCCTGGAAGACGACGAACAGGGGAACCAGCGTGGTGGCCGTCCAGAAGATGGAGATGAGGCCGTCGATGAGGAAATCCCCGCGGTACTGCATCGCGAGCAGGCTGGAGGCCCGGAGCCGGACACCGAGCAGGCGCAGGTAGCGGTGCAGCATCTCCCTACCCTCCAAAGGCCGCGAAGCGCTTGAGGCCCCGCTTCCAGAGTCCGACCGCCACCAGCAGCATCAACCCCACCCACAGCCACTGACGCGCCAGCAGTCCGAGCGCCTCGCCGAAACCGTGCGCGTTCGTCATCAACTCCACCGGCAGGCCAATCTGATAGCGGAAGGGCAGCCACTCCAGCAGCCAGCGCAGCGCGGAAGGGAAGAGATCCACCGGATACAGGTAGCCGGAGAACACGAAGAAGAGCGCGACCCACACGTCCATCAGCTTGGTGCTGCTCTCCATGTAAAGGCTCATGGTGCCGATGGCCACGTTGGCCAGGAAGGTGATGAGCCATCCCCCCGCGAGCGACACGAAGAAGAAGACCCAGCCCCACGCCGTCTGGGGCACGGAACCGGCGCCCACCTGGTACACGGAGAAGAGCGTCACCGGCACCACCAGGAACAAGCGCATGGGGAAGGAGCCCAGGTTCTCCGCCGCGTAGCACCACAGCGGCGACACGGGACGCAGCAGCCGCATGGCCAGCGTGCCCTGGCGCACCTCGAAGTTGATCTGCCAGGCCGCCCAGGCGCCCGTCATCTGCCGCACCACGAAGGCGGCCAGGAAGTAGCGCACGAAGTCCCCGGAGCCATAGCGGCCCACGGGCGAGTAGCGCGCCACGGCCGTCCACAGCGCCATGGAGATGAACGGCATGGTGGTGGACAGCACCCAGACGAACATCTCCGCCCGGTAGGCCACCGCCTCGGAGATGCCCACCCGGAGCAACGTGGGGAAGGCACGCAGGGTGCTCCGCACGCTCATGAGCCCACCACCCCGCGCCGCGCCTTGCTCTCGGCGAACAGCTCGCTCATGACCTCCTCCAGGGGCGCGTTCTCCACCGTCAGGTCCTGCACCGGCAGGCTGGAGAGCGCCCGGCTCACGGTGGTGTTGACGGCCTCCTGCGGCACCTGCAGCACCGCCGTGACGTTGTCATGCGTCACCACCTTGCCCAGCGCCGTCAGCGTGGCCGCGTCCACCACCTGGTTCATGCGCAGCACCACCCGCTTCTCCGGCCGCACCCGCTGCACCAGCGCGTCCAGGCCTCCGTCGTACGACAGCATCCCCTTGTCGATGACGATGACCCGCGGACACAGCGCCGCCACGTCGTCCATGTAGTGGCTGGTGAGGATGAGCGTGGCCCCGTACCGCTCGTTATAGGACTTGATGAAGCTCCGCATCGTGGCCTGCATGGACACGTCCAACCCGATGGTGGGCTCGTCCAGGAAGAGCACCTTGGGGCGGTGGATGAGCGCCGCCGCCAGCTCGCACTTCATCCGCTCGCCCAGCGACAGCTGCCGCGTCGGCTTGGAGATGAGCTCCCCCAGGTCCAGCAGCCCCACCAGCTCGTCCAGCGTCTGCTTGTACTGGGCACGCGGGACGTCGTAGATGGCGCGGTTGAGCTCGAACGTCTCGGCCGGTGGCAGGTCCCAGATGAGCTGTTGCTTCTGCCCCATCACCAGCATGATCTTCTTGAGGAACAGGTCCTCGCGGTGGCGGGGAACATGACCATCCACCAGCACCTCGCCGCTCGACGGGTGGAGCAGCCCCGAGAGCACCTTGAGGGTCGTCGTCTTCCCCGCCCCGTTGGGGCCGAGGAAGCCCACGCGCTCGCCGGGCTTTATCTCGAAAGAGATGCCATCCACGGCCTTCACGGTGGTGTAGGTACGGTGGAAGACGGAGCGGAGGGCGGCCATGAGGCCGGGCGGGCGTTTGTGGACCTGGTAGTGCTTGCGCAGGTCTCGGACGGAAATCATTGGGACAGGGTTTAACGCGGTTGCCTGGAAGAGGCGACCCTTCGTTGGAAGGCAGGGTTGGATGAGTGGCGCATACGGCAAGGACCTGGAGCGGTGGATACCGCGGCTCATCGCCGTATGGCGGGAGGCCCGGAAGAAGGGGGACGGTCCCGAGACGCGCCTGACGCCCCAGGAAGTGAAGGAGGTGGGCGCGGGGGTGAAGCAGCTCTCCCTCGGGCTCACGCGTGACCGGAAGCTCGCCGGAGCCCGGTACATGGATGACCCCAGGCTGCTGGGTGCCTACCTGCTCTTCTACTGGCCCGTCTCCTACGCCCAGGCGCGCGAGGCGCTCGGGGAGCTGCCCAACCGGCCCCGCACCGCGCTCGACCTCGGGAGCGGACCGGCCCCGGTGGCCTTCGCCGCGCTGGACGCGGGAGCCTCGGAGGTGACGGCGGCGGACCGGAGCAAGCCGGCGTTGACGCTCGCCCGGGCGCTCGCCGCGGAGGCGGGCGAGGCACTCGCCACCCGGGAGTGGGACCCCACGCGCAAGGCGGCCCCGCCGGAGGGCAAGTACGACCTCATCACCATGGGCCATGTCCTCAACGAGCTGTACGGCGCGGGGGACGAGGCGGTGAAGCCGCGCGCGGCGCTGCTGGAGCAGGTGCTGGCGCAGGTGAAGCCGGGGGGGAGCCTGCTCGTGCTGGAGCCCGCGCTGCGCGAGACGTCCCGGCTGCTGCTGAAGGTCCGCGACGTGATGGTGGAGAAGGGCTACGCCATCCGCGCGCCGTGCATGTACCGGGGGGCCTGCCCCGCGCTGGTGAAGGAGAGCGACTGGTGCCATGCGGAGCGCGAGTGGCCGATGCCACGGGTGGTGGAGGAGATCGCCCGGGCGGCGGGGCTGCACAAGGAATCGCTGAAGATGAGCTACCTGGTGCTGGCGCCCAAGGGCGAGGGCTGGCCGGAGCCGCGGACGGATCGGCTGTTCCGCATCGTCTCCGAGTCGCTCGAGGGCAAGGGGCGGCAGCGCTACATCGGCTGCGGACCCGAGGGCCGCATGGGCCTGGCGATGCAGGAGAAGCACCGCACGGAGAAGAACGAGCGCTTCCTCAAGCTGAACCGGGGAGACGTCATCTCGGTGACGAACACGGAGGCGAAGGGAGACGGACTCGCCCTGGATGACACCTCGGAGGTGCGGGTGGTGGCCTACGCGGGCAAGGGCATCCCCCCGGAGCCCAAGGGGACCTGAGCCCGCGTGGGAGGGGCGGGTGGCACGGACCTACGCGAGCGGGAGCTCCAGCGTGGCCGTGGCCCCCTTCCCCGCCCCGTCGCTCTCCAGCAGGAGCCCGCCTCCCAGCAGCTTCGCGGCCAGCGCGCTCGAGTGCAGGCCGAAGCCGTGGCCATCCCTGCGCGTGGTGAAGCCGTGCGTGAAGAGCCGCTCGCGGAGCTCCGGCGAGAAGCCCATGCCGCTGTCCACCACCTGGATGCGAGCCACCTTCTCCCCGAGGGTGAGCCGCACGAGCATGTGCCGCTGTTCCACGGGCACCCCATCCAGGGCGTACTTGGCGTTGCTGATGAGGTTGATGAGGATCTGCAGCACCTTGTGCCTGTCCACCCGCACCTTGCAGGAGGACGAGAGCTCGCGGGTGACGGTGACACCGTGGCGCTCGAGCGCCGCCCTCTGGATGCGCAGCGCGTCCTCGGCGAGCTGGGACAGCTCGCATTCGTCGATGAGGAGCGCGGTCTTCGCGTAATTCTGCTGCACCTGGACGATGGAGCGGATGTGCTCGACATGCCAGCCCATCTCCGCCAGGCCCCCCCGCAGGCTCGTCTGCTCGCGGAGGAGCTCCTCGGTGAGGGCGGCGAAATAGTCCGGCAGCTGGAGCCCGCGCGGATCCTTCGTGAAGAAGTCCGCCAGGCCTCCCCGGTGCTCCTCGAGCAGCGCGGAGAGCTGCTTCAGCCGGACCAGACGCGAGGTGGCCATGGTCCCGCGCATCACCTCGAGGTTGACGACGGCGCTGGTGAGGACATTGCCCACGTTGTGCAGCACGTTGGAGGCGATCTCGGACATGCCCACCTCGCGCGCGGTGTCCACCAACCGGGCCTGGGCCTCCTTGAGCTCCCGGGTGCGCGCCTCCACCCGGGCCTCGAGCTCGTCGTTGGCGCGGCGCAGGGCCGACTCGGCGTGCTGGACCTCGGCGTACAGGCGCGCGTTCTCGATGGAGATGACGGCCTGCGAGGCGAGGTGTCCGAGCAGCGAGAGGCGCTCCGGAGTGAAGGCCTCGGTCGCCAGCTCGTTCTCCAGGTACAGCACGCCGTAGAAGTGCTCCTTGCGCAGCAGCGGGAGGCAGAGCACCGACCGCGCCCGGCCTCGCGCGAGGTATTCGTCGGCCGAGAAGGGATGGGGCCGCGAGGCATCACCGATGAGCACGTGCTCCCGCGTGCGCTTGACGTAGGCGATGAGCGTCCACGGCAGCGCCTGGGGCGCGTCCTCTTCCGGCAGGAGGAGGGGCTCTCCCGGTGAGGCGCCGGAGATGGCCGCCACGGGAAGCTTGTCACCCCGGGCGAGCAGCAGGGCCCCGCGCTGGGCTCCCGCGTTCTCGATGGCCACCTGCATGAGGGTGGTCACCAACCGCTCCAGCACGATCTCCCCGGAGATGGCCTGCTGGGCCTTCACCAGGGAGAGGGCGTCGATCCGCGTCGACGAGCTCGTATCGCCTTCCGGCGCGTCCTCCGCGAGCACGAGGTTCGGCCACCGGGCTTCCAGGTGCCGCACCTTGCCCAGGGCGCCCCAGCGCAGGTACGCCTCCCGGGCCGAGCGCGCATAGGCATCGGCGATGGTCGGGAAACGCCGCTCGCGCCAGAAGTTCGCCGCGAGCTCGCTCGCGAGCCCGACGTTCTGGATGAAGCCATGCTCCCGGGCCGATTGGACCGCGTCCTCATAGGCGCGCGCCGCGTCCTCGCTCCGGCCCGTCACCCGGGCCAGCTCCGCGGATACCATCCGCTCGGGCGCGAGGAAGTTCTCCTGGCAATAGCCCGCCCACTCCGCGAGCTGCTGCTGGTGCCGCTGGAGCTCCCCGAGCCACCGCTCCCGCTCCTCCGGCGACGCCCCCGGGACACACGCGGCCAGGGTCAGCGCCAGGTAGAGGTGGAAGTCCAGCAGTTGGATGTGGCTGGTGGAGGACCAGACGAGCGCGGCGGCCTTCTCTCCCGCCTGACGCGCCTCCTCGTACGCGCCGCACATGAAGCGCGCCTGCATCTTGATGATCCAATACCAGCACCTCAGGGTGCTCATGCGCTCGGGAGTCAGCCCGGCCTCGAACTCCTCCTCCTCGAAACCCTCTCCGCTCAGCGTATGGAACGAGCGCGTGCGCCCACGCAGGAACTGGATGTAGCTCTGCGACGCACGGATGACCTCATGCACATCCTGGTAGCCAGCCCTGTAGGCGAAGTCGAAGCGGGCGACCGATTCCGCATAGGCATCCTCCAGGTTGTAACCCAGGGAGATGCTGTTCGTGACGATGTGGTTGCAGCAATAGCAGGCGACCTGGAAATCCCCGGCCTGCAGCGCGTGATGGAAGGCGCCACGGATGAGCTCCATGGAGCGGGAGATGGGCCGGGTCCAGTAGTTGACGATCTCCATGCTGTAGAGCGCCATGCCCCGGAACGCGGAGAAGTCGTGACGCTCCACGAGCTCGCAGGCGAGCTCGGCGAAGGCATAGCCCTCCCGGTACTTCTTGAAGGCCGGTCCCACCACCGCGCCGTACCAAGCGTACCCGTTCACGGCCGCTTCACTGTTACCATGCCGCAGGCTCAGGGACACCAGCCGGGCGAGGTGGAGGATGAGCAGGTTGTAGTCGGTGAAGTACGCCGGCGTGAAGAGAGCGCCCAGGACACTGAGCACCGCCTTCATGTCCGGGTCCGTCACGAGCGGCAGCTCGACGAGGCTCGCGATGGAGCGCTCACCCAGGAGGGCCCAGACCTCGTCGTTGGCGGCCACCACCTCCTCCCAGGACGGATGCGGCGGCATGTGCATGCCCATCAGCCCCAGACACTCCAGCAGACAGGAGACGGAGGCCTGGATCTCCCCGGCGGCCAGGTGGAGATCGCTCCTCAGGCGATAGACGGCGGCGGTGTCCGTGGGAGTCCGTACCTGGGAGAGGAGGACCTCGACCAGGGCGCGCGCAGCGGCGGCTTTGCCGCTCATGAACTCGCTGGTCGCCTGGTCCAGGCGCAGCTTGAAGGCGAATGCGTGGTCCGTCGTCCAGGGGTTTCCCGGAATGAGGTCGAAGGCCGTCGAGAAGTACGCGATGGCCGAGCGGTGCGCGGTCGAGCGCTTGGCCTTACAACCCGCCTCGGCATTCAGCCGCGCCACGCGCAGGCGCTCCTCGGGCGTGACGATCAACTCCGCCCCGGCGTTGAGCTGCCCCACGATGTCGAAGAGCTTCTCGCGCACCTCCTCCGGGGACAGGCTCTCCAGCAGCAGCCGGCCGATGCGCAGGTGCACGGCCTTGCGATCCTCCTCGGGAATGAGGGCCTGCGCCGCCTGCTGGATGCGATCATGGAGGAACCGGAACTGCTCCGGCCCCCCGCGCGCCAACATGCCCTCCTGGATTGCCGGCTCGAGGTTCCGCTCCACCTCGTGTGGCTCCATGCCGGAGATGATGGCCAGCATCTGGAGCGGGAAGGTATTGCCCACACACGCCGAGAGGCGCAGCAGGTGCTGGGCTCCATCCGGGAGCAGGCGCAACCTGCCCACCATGAAGTCGACGACATTGTCGGAGTAGCCCTTCTCCCGGACGCCATCGGCATCCCATCGCCACCGCCCATCCGGCGTGCGCGTCAACAGCCCGTCCTGGTTCAGCGTCAGCATCAGCTGGATGAGGAAGAACGGATTGCCCCCGGTCTTCTCGAGCACCAGGGCCGAAAGCGGCACGACGATGTCCTCCCCCGCCCCCGGGAGCGCCTCGGTCACCAGTTGCTGGAGCTGCGCGAGGCTCAGCGGCTCGAGCCGGATGTCGGTGACCGGCGCGCCCGCCTTGCGCACCTCGTCCAACGTCAGCATCAGCGGGTGTGACGGGCTGACCTCGTTGTCGCGATAGGCCCCCACCCACAGCACGGGCGGCAGCTCCTCGCCGCAGAGCAGCTGCTGGATGAGCCGCAGACTGGCCAGGTCCGCCCACTGCAGGTCGTCGAGGAACACGACGAGCGGGTGCTCGCAGGTGGAGAAGGCGCCGAGGAACTTCTGGAAGACCTGGTTGAAGCGGTTCTGCGCCTCGGCGGGCGGCAGCTCCTGGACGGCGGGCTGTCTGCCCACGACGAGCTCCAACTGGGGAACCAGGTCCACGAGCACCTGCCCCTTGTCCCCCCACGCCTCGTGCAGCCGCTCGCGCCACGTCGCGAGCTCCTCGTCGGTGCCCGCGAGCAACTGCTGCACCAGCCCACGGATGGCTTGAGCCAGCGTGGCGTAGGGAATGTCCCGCTGGAACTGGTCGAACTTGCCGCGCAGGAAGAACCCGCGCCGCTCCACCACTGGCCGGTGCAGCTCGTGGACGACGGCCGACTTCCCGATGCCGGAGTAGCCGCGGACCAGGACGAGCTCCGGCCGCCCTCCCCTCGCGGTCCGCGCGAAGCTCTCGAAAAGGGTGGCCACGGGAGCCTCCCGTCCATAGAGCCGCTGCGGCATCTGGAAACGACTGGGGAAGTCGTGCTCGCCTGGCGGGAATGCCTCGGGCTCTCCCCGGAGCAGACCGTCCCGGCACCGCTCGAGGTCCGCCTTCAGCCCATCGGCGCCCTGGTAGCGCTCCTCGGCGACCTTGGCCAGGAGCTTCATCACGATGGCGGACAAGGGGGGCGGAAGGGACGCGACGAGCTCGTGCGGGGGCCTCGGACGGAAGGCCATGTGCGCGTGGAACCACCCGAGCGCATCCTTCGCGTGAAAGGGCAGGCGGCCCGTCAGAAGCTCGTAGAACGTCACCCCCAGCGAATACAGGTCCGTGCGGTAATCCACCGCCCGGTTCATCCGCCCCGTCTGCTCGGGGGACATGTAGGCGAGCGTCCCCTCGATGAAGGGGGTGGCCACCGAGTCCACGTGCTCCACCCGGTGCAGGGAGGCGGAGCCGAAGTCGATGATCCGCCCCTCCCCCGTGGGCGTGAGGATGATGTTGGAGGGCTTGAGATCCTTGTGGATGACGCCGCGCCGGTGGATCTCCCCAAGGGTCGAGGCCAGGGAGATGGCCAGCGAGAGGAAGCGGGTGACGTCGAGCCGCTGACCGACGAGCTTCGACAGCGGCTCGCCCTCGACCTCTTCCAGGACGAGGAGGGGGCGATCGTGGACGAGCTCACAGGCATGGGCGCGAGGCACACCTGCCACGTCCTGGAGCCGCTGCAGGATGCCGTGCTCCCGGCGGTACCGCTCCCACTCGCGCGGGCCGGGCACGGTGAGCTTGGGCGTCTTGACGATGACAGCCCGGTTGTCCGCGCCACAGACCGCGAGGAAGAGAAGGTTGGCGCCCGTCGCGCGCAGCGAACCGCGCAGCGTATGGCCCGGGATGTCCATCATGTTGTGCATGGTCTCGGAGTCGAAAGTCGAAAAGTGGACACGACTTGAAGAACGCCTGCAACGAGTACATCGAGCGCTCTTCCACGCTCGCCTGCCCCGTCGAGCCCTTGCCGTAAGTCCTACACGCCTCCAGCCCGAGCAATCCGCCTCGACGGGATAACCTCCTGGAATCATTCACGTCTCCCCGGCGCCGTGCTGGCACGCAGGATGCTTTATGAGCCCTCGAGAAGGTGATGGTGCAGGACGGTGGGGGAGCGGCGGGTCGGGGGGTCGTAGGGGCTCGGGCAGCCGGGTGGGGAGCAGTCGGGGGTAGGACCTGGGGAATCATGTCGGGGAGGGGCCGCTGGGGGGCGGTTCCTCCCCGATTATTTTGTCCGTACGCCCGCGCTCGCCCCCGGTGCGCGGCGGTGGTACCTGCTCTCGTCCCCTTGGGAGGACCCGATAAGAGGTCCCAGGAGCAGGAACATGGCGGAGCAGAAGAAGTACACGGGTGGCTGTCACTGCGGGAAGGTGCGCTTCGAAGTGACGACGGATTTGAGCATGGTGATCGACTGCAACTGCTCGATCTGCACGAAGCGCGGGCTGCTGTTGACCTTCGTCCCCCCCGAACAACTCACCTTCGTGGCGGGGAATGAGGCCGCTCTGAAAGACTATCAGTTCAACAAGAAGGTCGTTCACCACCTCTTCTGCCCGGACTGCGGAGTCGAGTCGTTCGGCACGGGCCAGACACCGGATGGACAGAAGATGTATGCCATCAACGTCCGATGCCTGGACGGCGTGGACCTCGCCTCCCTCAAGCGGACCCCCTTCGACGGCAGGAGCAAGTAGCCCCAGGAGGGTGGTGACTCCGGAGGCTCGTGGAGCTCCGGAGCTCCGGAGCTCAGGCGCAGGGCGGCAGGAAGAGCCCCTCGGTGAAGGCCCTGAGATTCTGGACTCACGCCGGGCCGTAGAGCGTTCGGAGCTCGGCGGAGATCGCGCGCAGCCGGGCGCGGAGTGGTTCGGGTGCGAGCACTTCGACGGCACGACCGAGCACGCAGAGCTGGGAGAGCGCGATGGATTCCCGCTCGAAGTCGAGGGTGACCGTCTTCGTCCCATCGCGCGCACGGCGGCTCTCGGCGAGTCGCGCATGGTCGGCTGGAGGCCTCACGTGCCGGAGCACGTCCTCCCCTTCCGCCGTGACCCGGAGCGTGACCTCGTACCGGGCGCGGCGCTCGGCGAAACGCTTGCACCACTCCTTCCAGAATGACTCCAGGTCGAAGCGCGCGGGCCGCTCGAACGTCGTGGGGAGGAGACGCACCCCTTCGACGCGTGACCCTCGAAAGACAGCCGGACCCTTCTCGGAGCCCGCGACGAGGTACCAGCGATCGGCCTTGATGACGAGTCCGTACGGCTCCACGACACGCCGGGTACGGTGTCCGTCGAAGTCCCGATACGAGAGCCGGACGCGGCGATCCTGCCAGGCGGCATCTCGCAACACGGCGAGGTGAGGGACCGGCTCGCGCTCCGAGAACCAGGAGGACGGGTCCACGTGGAGCCGCTGGCGTGCGTACTCGATGAGGGATTGCTGCACGGCCGGGAGTGCGGCCGCGAGCTTCACGAGCCCGCTGCGCAAGGGAGCGGACAAGCCAAGATCCTCGAGCGCCAGGGGTGCGCCGACCGCGGCGAGCGCGTGGACTTCCCCCCGCGTGAGCCCGGTGAGCTGCGTGCGCCACCCCTCCACGAGCGCCACTCCGCCATTTGGACCACGTGTCGCGAACACGGGAGCACCGGAAGCCGAGAGCGCATCCAGGTCCCGGTAGATGGTGCGCTCCGAAACCTCCAGGCGCCGCGCGAGCTCGCCCGCCGTCCATCGCTGACGGGTCTGCAGGAGCATGAGCAGGCTGACGAGTCGATCCGCACGCATGTGTCATGACCTCCGCACGGAGCGTAGGCGCACAATCATGACAGAGGGTGTCAGGAATCGTCAGCTACGACGGTGCTCGAACGATTGGAGGAGGAAGGGCCATGAAGCCACTGGAAGGACGTATTGCCCTCGTCGCCGGCGCCACGCGTGGGGCCGGGCGAGGGATCGCGATGATGCTCGGAGAAGCGGGCGCCACGGTGTACTGCACCGGGCGCAGCGTGCGGGGACGTCCCGCCACCGGCACCCGCCCGGAGACGATCGAGGAGACGGCGGAGCTCGTGAGCGCACGAGGTGGCCGCGGCATCGCGGTGCGGGTCGACCATACCGTCGAGTCCGAGGTCGCGGAGCTGCTCAAGCGCCTGAAGCGTGAGCAGGGAAGGCTCGACGTGCTCGTGAACGACGTCTGGGGCGGAGATGAGCTCACGGAGTTCAGCCAGCCCTTCTGGAAGCTCTCACCCGAGAAGGGTCGGCTCATGCTCGACCGAGGCATCTACTCGCACATCCTCACGAGCCGCTACGCGGTGCCCCTCATGCTCGAGCGGGACCGTGGGTTGATCGTCGAGATCACCGATGGAGACTCCTTCGGCTATCGCGGCAATCTCTTCTATGACCTGGTCAAGCTCTCGGTCATCCGCCTGGCGTTCAGCATGGCCTGGGAGCTCCGGCGCCATCCCATCACCTCACTCGCCGTGACGCCGGGCTTCCTCCGCTCCGAGGCCATGCTGGAAGGCTTTGGCGTCACGGAGGCGAACTGGCGGGACGCAACGGCCAAGGACCCCCACTTCATCGCGTCGGAGACACCGTTCTATGTGGGCCGGGCCGTCGCGGCGCTGGCGGCCGACCCGAACGTCGCGAAGAAGGCCGGACGCGTCTTCAGTTCCTGGCAGCTCGCGAAGGAGTACGGCGTCAAGGACGTGGACGGACGGCAGCCGGATTGGGGCGAATACTTCCGGAAGACCTTCGGGCGGTCCTACACCCTGGCGGACGAGGCCGCGTACGCCACCTGGTCGAATGGCCTGATGGAGATCGCGTATCCCGATTGGCCCAAGGAATGAGCCGGAGCCTCACGAGATGAGCTGAAGGATGGCGCGGGCGAACCCCTCGGGGTCGTCCTCGCTGAACCCGTGCCCGGAGTCCTTCACCGTGGCGACGGGAATCCCGGAGGCCGCCACCCGGCGTGCCGTCTCGTGGGTGTCCGCGTCGCTGCGCGCGCCGAGGATGTAGCCCTTGCGCTCGAGCGGCAAGGCGACGAAGCGCGCCAGCATGTTCGCCCCGTGGTGCACGAGCGACACGGCGCTCCGGTGGAACGCGAGCGGCTCCGCCTGCCGGAGGCTTTTCCGGTACCCCTCCGAGGGCATCTGGCGGATCCACTCGTCCCAGTCGCGCAGGAACACCTCCACTGGAGTGGCGGCGGCCCGGGCACTGCCGGTGGCGTCCTCGGGCCGGAGGTTCGGCTCGGCGAGCACGAGCGCGTGAAGCGGGCGTCCGTCTCGCAGGAGGCACTCGGCGAGCAGCACGGCCAGTGTGCCGCCCATGCTGTGGCCCACCAGCACGAGGGGCCCCGGCTCCGCGCCGAGCAGCGCCGCCAGGAGCTCCGCCTGCTCGAGCAGGTCATAGCTGAAGTCCGCCGGCCGCTCGCTCCGACCAAAACCCAGGAGGTCCACCCAGAGGCTCGCACGCCCCTGGAGCGCCGCACTCCGCGCGACGGGCGGCCAATCCTGGTTTCCGGAGCACCCGAGCCCGTGGACATAGACGAGGAGCGGGCCAGTCCCCGGCGAGCGGCCCATCGCCAGCCGGGGAGACCCGTGAGACAGGGACGAAGGAGGGTGAGGCATGACGGGCCGCATACGAGCACCTGGTGACAACAGTCACCAGTGATGACAGCAGTCACCAGGAGGCAGTCACTCAGGAGCGCTGGGGGAGGGTCGCCAAACCCTTGGAATCACGGCGACGCACGGCTGGCATGGGAGGTGTATCAGGGAGGCGACGACTTTCTCTCCCATCCAAACGCGAGCCAATCCCATGAAGAAATTCGGCATCGGTGGTCTTGGCAACTTCAATCCCTTCCGCGGACTGAATAACGATACTCCACGGATCAACAGGCCGACGTCCCCGTCCACACCTCCCTCCTCCAGGCCGACCCCGCCCCGGGATGGATTCGACACGGCCCCCACGCGGTCCACCACCCTCTCACGAGGGCTGTTCGGGCCGTCGCACGCCGAGCAGTTCAACAACAACCCCATGCAGTACTCGGGGCAGAACGTCCTGAACGGGTACAAGCTGTTCCCGAACGGTACTCCTCCGCAGGGGGTGGATCTCCCGACACCCAACCGTCCCTTCGTGCCAGCGAACCAGTCGATCGCGACCATGAACGTCCACCAGCAGAATGGGAACGCGAACCTCTCGCTCTCATCCCCTGGAGGGCACGGACCGCAGGTCCACTACCTGCACTACCTCTCGGGGGGCCAGGCGGCCGGGCCGAATCAGGGCTCGTTCGCGGGGATTTCAGGCGTGCCCCTCCACCCCGGACCGGGGCAGCCGTCGATGGTCACGACGGGGCCTCTCAACGGCTGCGCCGTCCATGCGCTGCACAATCCGAATAATCCCAACTCCCTGTCCTTCGTCCATCAAGCCGACTTCGAGCATCATGGCGCCGCGACTGGCAGGCAGCATCTCAACAACTTCATGAACCAGCACAACCTCCAGCTGGTGCAGAGCATCACGCCCCATGACTACTCGCATCCCTCGGGGCCCCACGGGCTGCCGACGGGCGCCACGGCGTTCGCCCACTATGACAGGCCCACGCAGCAGTGGCAGCTGGTAGGCCAGCTGAACGAATACAAGAGCGGCGCGGGCGCGGGGGGACGTCCCGAGCTGCAGCGCCCCCAGGACCTCGCCGGAGGGGGGCAGTGGATGCGCCCCATCGACCTCAACAACCCGCTGAACATCAACGATCTCCAGTGACCCCGGCGTCCGCTCACTGAGCGCCGCGAAGCTGGGCCTCGAGCTGCCTCCTCACGTCGGGAGGGAGCGACTCGAGGCCCTGCATCTGCCCCCCCCCCGCGAAGCTCGGCGGCGGCGGGCGACGCTTGAAGAGCTCGAGACCCTGAGCCAGCCGGGTCTTCACGCCCTCGCCCACGGCGTAGGTGAGCGCGTCGATCGTGCTCCGGGCGTACAGCTCCTTCGCGCCGTTCGCCGCACCGGGCGCCTCCTTGCCCAAGCGCAGCGTCTGGACAGGCTCGCCCTCCACCGTTACCTCCACGAGCGCGGTCGGCGAGGCGAGCCCCGCCTGCGCGTCCGTGACCTGGCCTTCGACGAGTCGGGTCGCGAGAAGGCCCCGCAGCCAGCCGAGCTGCATGTCCACCTGCGACGGCTCGAGCTCGAAGCCGTCCGGGAGCTTCTGGGGTTCGACGACCTTCCAGCCCTCGCCCTCCTTCGCCACAACGACGGTCTTGCCACCTGCCTGGAGCTTCAGCTTCGTGACCTTCTGCGGCTCGAAGCGCAGGAGGCTCAAGTCCCGGAAGTCCACGAGGCGCTTGCGGAGCTGCGAGGCGACGTACTGCGAGAGCTGATACACCTGCGCGTCGCCCTCGACCCGGGCCGCGACCGTGGCCGAGCCATCCTTCGCATCGGGCTGGCGGCCCAGGTGCACCACCACCTTCTTGCCGTCCTTGAGCTGCGCCTCCAGTGTGTCGTGCGCGTCGGCAAGCCCCGTCGCCGAGTCCGCCGCGGCATCACCCTCGAGGAAGTCCTGCGCATACAGACTCGCCAGCTGCTGAGCGAGCTGCTGGGCCGCCTGCGAGCTGAACCGGAAGCCCGCGGGCGTCTGCGTCCCCTCGGCGAGGCTCCACTCTCCCGGGTTGGCTCCCGCCTTCAAGGTCACGCTCTCCCCCTCCTTGGAACGGAGGGCGAGCTGGGAGATGTCCTCCACCTTGAGCGCCATAATCTGACGCTTGCGCCAGTCCTTGAGCTCCTTGCGCACGGTCCAGTCCAGCCGGCCCCGGTGCACGAAGACGTCATTGCTGCCCGCCCTGCGCAGGTACACCCCGCCATTCCTGGCGGCCTTCCCGAGCACCAGCTCCACGACCGGACTGCCGCCCTGGAGGACCTCGAGCTTCAGCCCCTTCGCGTCATCCAGCTCGTACTCCGCCAATCGCTCGGCCCGGTCAGTGAGGAAGTCCGGGTTCTTCACCTCCCCGAGCGCGTCGAGCGCGCTGTTCACCAGGTTCTCGTCCGCCGCGTACTTCGTGTCCGGCTTGCTCGGGTCCAGGACGATCCAGCCGTCCCCCTCCTTGCGAAGGGTGGCATTGCGAGCCCCCGAGAGCTCGAGCGCCGTGACCTGGGCCTTGTCCAGCTTCGGCAGCTCCAGCTTGTGGACCCCCACGCTGACCTGCCGCTCGCGAGTGGCGAGCACGAGCACGAGCAGCACGGCGAACGCGCCAAGGGCGATGAGCGTTCCTTTCTTCATGGCTCTTCCTCAGCTCTGAATCAGACGGTGACAGTGGCCCGACGCGCTTCCCGCATCCGCCAGCGGACGAGCCCGAGGGCGGCGAGCACGAAGGGAATCCCGAACGCATTGCCAAACTTGACGGCGTTGCGCGTCGTGGCGCTCAGCTCGGACTGGAGCGGAGCCTCGGCCATGCCACGGGTGCGCATCGCCAGGAGCGCGGGATCCAGCAGCAGCCAGTCCGCGACATTCAGGAGCAGCGCCTGGTTCGGCCGACCCATGAAGTCGTCCCACAGCGCCGCCGAGCCGCCCGCCACGATGATCCGCGGCTCTCCCTTGCTCTCCGCGAGCAGGGGCGTACCGCTGGCGGTGCTGGTCTGCGCCTCCGCGGCGAAGTGGCTCTTGAGCTTGCCGCTCACCTGCACCATGAGCGGGTGCGGACCATTCGGCGTGATGGTCTCCGTGCGCCAGTCCCGACGCGGATCGATGTTGTAGGGCTTGTTCTCCAGCCAGCTCTTGCGCGAGGACTTCGCGAGCACCGTGGCCTGAGCGCCCTCGGGCGGGGTGGCGGTGACGACCGTGCTGAACGGGAGGGAGACGCCGGAGAGCCCCTCGGTGATGGGGCTGTCCCCCTCGAGCCGCTCGAGCAGCGGGATGAACGGGTACGGCACCGGCATGGAGACGACCATGAAGCCACGACGCTCCTGGACGCTCAGCTGCGCCGACTCGACATCCGCCACCAGCTGGTCCCCGACCTTGATGCCGTAGGTCTCCAGCAGGGGCCCGAGCCCATGCGTGGCATCGCTCGGCATGAAGGTCTTCAGGTCGACCTGGACGGAGTCGAGGAAGAACGCCACGCTCTTGCCCTCCATCACGAACTGGTCGATGGCCTTCAGCTCATTCGTCTGGAATTGCGTCTTCGGACCGACGACGAGCAGCGCGTCGATGTCCGCGTCCACGCGCTCCTTGCCGGACAGGTCCACCGGGCGGACCTCATACATCTGGCCGAGCAGGGACCGCAGGCCCGAGAGCTTCTCGTGGAGCGCGGGCGCGTCGTGCCCCTGGACCACGCCAATGACGGGCGTCTTCGGGCGCGTCAGCTTGCGGATCAGCGTGGTGAGATCGTACTCGAGCGTCCGGGTGTCCTGGACGACGGGGATGACCTCCTTCTTCTCCTGATGCTTGATGACGATGCCCATGTAGGCGCGCTTCGTCTGCATCTGGTCGTCCTCGATGACCCGGATCTCCACGGGCTGGATGCCCTCCTGGGCCAGCTCGCGCTCCACCGAGGTCGGCTCACGGAAGACCCGGCCGAAGATGTCGCGCTTCGTCTCCTTCTTGGTCTCCCTGTCCTCGGCCGTCTCCTGGCTCATCGGGTCCAGGAACTCGAAGGAGAGCCGGCCCTTGGAGGCGGCGCGGAACTCCTCGAGCAGGTCGCGCACGTAGCGCGCGTTGCTCGAGTACGGGGGTGGCAGCTCATCCGTGAAGTACGCGGTGATCGTGACGGGATCCTCGAGCCCCGCCATGGTGTCCCGCGAGGCCTTCGCCAGCGTGTAGGCCTTGTCACGGGTCGCGTCGAAGCGGCCGAACGCGCGCAACCCCAGGATGTTGAGCAGCACCAGGCAGCCGACGATCGCCGCCAGGAAGATGTTCGCGTTGGAGGAACCGGGTTTCATCGTCAACCTCACTGACGGACGTTGCCCAGGGTGCGCGTGGTCAGCGCCAGCCCCACGGCCGTGAGCGACAGGTAGAAGAGGAGATCTCGCGTATCCAGCACGCCACGCGCGATGTTCGCGAAGTGGTAGTCGACCGAGAGGTATTGGAGCAGCTCACCGAGCGACTCCGGCAACACCATCGCGAACTTGTCGATGAAGTAGAAGGCGAAGCACAGCAACAGCCCGATGATGAAGCCGACGATCTGGTTGCGGCTCAGGGCGCTCGCCCACAACCCCAGCGCCAGGAAGCTGGACGCCATCAGCAGCAGGCCCAGGTAGCCCATCACCACGGGGCCCCAGTCGAACCGGGCTCCCTCGGCGGTGAGGCTCGCCACGGTGAGCGGATAGGGCAGCGTCCACAGCAGACCCACCCCGACCATCCCCAGCGCCGCGAGGAACTTGCCCGCCACCACCTCCCAGTCCCGCAGGGGCATGCTGAGCAGCAACTCCAGCGTCCCGCTCTTGCGCTCCTCGGCCACCAGCCGCATCGTCACAGCGGGCGCGAAGACGACGAACAGCACGGGGGCGATGCTGAAGAACGCCCGGAGCGAGGCCTGCCCGGCGACGAAGACGGTGCTGAAATACAACCACCCCGCCACGACCAGGAACACGCCGATGACGATGTACGCGACGGGAGAGTTGAAGAAACTCCTGAACTCACGCCTGGCGACCGCCAGTGTCGTTCCCATTCTCTACCTCGTTGTGTCGAATGTCTGGGAATCAGCTCAGGCCGCCAGCGGCGGCCCCTGATCGTCCCGCGGCGGGCGAGGCGCCTCGCCTCCGGCGGGCTTCTTCTCGCCCCCGGTGAGCTTGCGGAACGTCTCTTCCAGGCTGACGTGCTGCCGCTTCACCTCGAGCAGGCAGAGCTCGCTGCGCACGGCGGCATCGAACAGGGCGCGGCGGATGTCCTCGGCGCCGTACCTCAACCGGAAGCCCAGCGTCCCGCTCCCCTCCCCTTCCGCCGGTTCCACGCCCGTGACGCCAGGCACGCGCTCGAGCACCGAGCGGACCTCCTCCGTCCGCAGCGTGGCGCCCGTCCTCGACGCGAGCACGACGGTGACCGTCCCGCCCTCGCCCTCTCCCAGCCGCTCTGGCGCGTCGTCCGCGACCAGTCGCCCATCGCTGATGATGAGCACCCGGCCGCAGGTGCTCTGCACCTCGCTCAGGATGTGCGTGCTGAGGATGACCGTCTTCTCCTTCCCCAGCTCCTTGATGAGGCTCCGGATCTCGACGATCTGGTTGGGGTCCAGGCCCGTCGTCGGCTCGTCCAGGATGAGCAGATCCGGATCGTGCACGATGGCCTGTGCCAGACCCACGCGCTGCCGGTAACCCTTCGAGAGCTGGTGGATGTCCTTGCCCAACACCGCGCGAAGGCCGCAGCGCTCCACCGCGCTGCGGATCCGCTCGGCCCGCCGGGCCTTGGGAATCCCTCTCACCTCGGCGACGAAGTCCAGGTAGTCCCGGACCATCATCTCCTCGTACAGGGGGTTGTTCTCGGGCAGGTACCCGATCAACCGCCGGGACGCGACGGGGTCAACGGTGACGTCGATGCCATTGATCCTCGCCGTGCCGGAGGTAGGCGTCACGAAGCCGGCGAGAATCTTCATCGTGGTGGACTTGCCGGCCCCATTGGGCCCCAGGAATCCCACCACCTGTCCTCGAGGAACTTCGAAGCTGACCCCGCGTAGTGCCTGCGTGGCCCCGTAGCTCTTGGTCAGTCCTTCGATCCGGATCATTGGTTGAGACACGACCTCACCCCATGAAACGAACGGTTTTCTTCCGAACGCCGACAGCACTTAAAACGGCGATCGGCACTGTCAATGTGCCCAGGTGCGGATTTATTCCCGAGCCCGTTCGGCCATGGATTTCATCCATGCTGAAATCCGAACGCCCCGTCCGGAACCCACGAGGATCCAGAACGGGGAGCTTGATTCGACTCGTTGGCCAGCACTCAGCCGACTACGCGCGCTTCTTCACCGCGGGCTTCCGCTTCGCCAACGGCGCCTTCTTCTTCTCCGGTGGTCGAATCACCGACTCGTAGTGCTCGATGTATGCCTTCGCCGGCACACGGCGGATGGCTTCGCCAATCACATCGAGCGCGACGTCCTCGAGCTTCTTGAAGCGCACGCACGACTTGCCCATGTCGAGCTTCTTGCCCGTCTTCGCCCACGCCTCGCGGAACCATTTCTCCTGCTCGGGCTGGCCGTAGACGCACATCAGGTAGACGGCCATGTGGCTCTTCTGCGAGGCCAGTGACGCGAACGGCAGCGGCTGCTTCGGATCGCAGTGGTAGCCCGCCGGAAACACCTTGTGCGGGACGTAGTAGCCGATCATCCCGTACTGCATGCCCTCCTCGTAGGACTCATCGAGGTTCTCGAGGATGACCTTGCGCACGGCGGAGATCGCCGCGCGGCGATCCTCGGGAAGCGCGGCGAGGTACTGTTCGACGGTGGTGGCCTTGCTCTGCATGGACCGCGAGTCTAGCGGTTGAAGAACAGGGGCACAGCACGGCCGCCCGGGTCATTCGGCCGCGCGGGGAATCTGTGTCGGCGTGAAGGAGGGCCCGAGCACGCGGGGACCGCCCTCGCCCCACATGAGGGGGTCGATGCACATCCGGCGAGCCGTCCGCCCCGGGTCCCACGCGTGATAGACGACGACGTCCAGCCCGTCGGGGCCGGCGACCACGCAGTTGTGCCCGGGACCAATCACCCTGTCCGGCACGGTCCGCAGCAGCGGAGGGACTCCCGCCGGCTCGACCCAGGGGCCGAGCGGGTGATCGGCCACGGCGTAGGCGACACCGTACGTGGGCTCCAGCCAGTTCCCACCGGAGTAGAAGCAGTAGTAGCGGCCCTCGTATTTGCGGACGAACGGCCCCTCCAGCGTGTGCCAGTCGTAGACCTGCCCGTACATCTTCCGCTCGCGCAGGAACACCTGCCAGTCACCACTGGGCCACAGGATGGTCCGGGACTGTCCGCGCAGCCGGGTCATGCCCTCCAGCACGTCGACGGCGAGCATGGTACCAACCCGGTCCCCCTCGAGCACGTCCCGAGCATGGAAGAGGTACCAGGTGCCGTCCTCGTCCCGGAAGGGGCTCGCGTCGATGGCGAAGCGCTCATCCGGGGTGAGGTTGACGCCCTGATCCACGAACGGGCCGGTCGGATGGTCGGCGACAGCGACCCGCAGGTGGTGGCCGGCGTCTCCATGCCCCACGGAGTAGTACATCCACCATCTTCCGTCCGCCTCGGCGACCTCCGGCGCCCAGTAGTCACTTCCGGCCTCCTTGGGCAGCAGTTCGAGGGCGCCCCCCTCGCTGCGCCAGGTGACGAGATCTGGAGAGGTAAGCACTTCGAAGGCGCGCCCGTCGATCACCCGGCCGGTGCCGTAGGCGACATAGCCCTCCCCGACCCGCAGGACGAAGGGGTCCGCGAAGTAGGCGTCGTGAACCGGATTGCTGTAGCGGATGGACATGACGAGATGACCTCAACGTGCGTGGCTTCCTCCGCGACGTGGAGAGGCAAGCGGGCGAGCCTCGGCTTCGTGGCAAGGAGACTCCCTCACTCGAAGCAGCGACTGATCAGCGTCTCGATATCACGACACGCCGGGATGGCATGCCGATCCAACACGGCGTCGTAGCCATCGCTCGCACCGCGGTGCGAATCGTCCTGGACCTCGCCAATGGCCGCGACGAGGGCATCGACCTCGGCATCGGAGCTGGTCGGGTGCAGCGATACGCGGACCCAGCCCGGCTTGGTCGATAGGTCGTTGCGCTCGATCGCATCGCAGATCTCCCGCGACTGGGGCCGATCGATGCCGAGCAACACGTGACCGTACGTGCCCGCGCACGAGCATCCGCTGCGCACCTGCACACCGTGCAGATCACTCAACAGGCGGGCGAACCGGTGGTGATGGACCCTTTCGGACCAGAACGACACCACGGGCGCGACACCTCCGTGCTCCGCGTCGAGGAATTGAAGGCCCTTCACGGAAGACAGCCCTTCGAGCAGCCGCGAGCGGAGTCGACCATTCCTCGCCGCCATGGGCGCCTCCCCCATCTTCTCCTTCAGCCGCAAGGCCATCGCCAGCCGAAGGGTCTGCATCACGCCGGGCGTGCCGGCGGACTCACGGAGCTCCACGTCGTCGACATAGGAGCGCCCGCCCCAGGGGTTGGTCCACTTGACCGAACCACCGCCGGGCTCATCCGGGATGCGGCTCACGATCAACTCCTTCTTCACGCACAGCACCCCGGGGCTGCCCGGCCCGCCCAGGAGCTTGTGACCCGAGAAGTACACGGCGTCGAACCCGCTCCCGAGGTCGGCCCGCACGCTCACCGAGGCGTGACTGGCATGGGCGGAGTGATCCACGAAGCACAGGCAGCCATGGGCATGAAGCAGCTGGGCGATCCGCCCGACATCCACCTTCCTGCCACTCACGTTGGAACATGCGCTGAAGGCGCCTGCTCGCGGATGGCGATGGCGGGTCGCGTGGAGGAGGTCTTCCAGCGCCGACAGATCCGGATCGCCGTGGCGGTCCGGCGGCACGACCACCACCTCCGCGCCACACTCGAGCCAGGGCAACAGGTTCGAATGGTGTTCCAGGTGGCTGGTGAAGACGACCGGCCGCTCGTGCACATCACCCGCGGGCCATTGCAGGAGTCTCACCAGCTTGTTGACGGCGGCGGTCATCCCCGAGCCGCACAAGAGCAGCGCATAACGCTCATCGGCCCGCAGTGCCGACCGGATCTGCCTGCGGGATTCTTCGTACAAGGCCTCGGAGACTTCCGCCACGCAGCTGCTCTTCGAGTGGACGTTGCCGTAGAACGGCGCGGCCACCGACAACAGTGTCTGTTCAATCGGACCGTAGAGGCGGCCGGTGGCCATCCAGTCCGCATACAAGAGCGGACGCGTCCCCCTGGGGCCTTCGTAGCGCAGGTCGATCCCGATGATCCCGGACCGAAAACTCTCGAAGTGACGTTCCCAGTCTCCAAGAATCATGAAGGCCCTCCCCCGTGTCGGTCCATCGCAGTCCAGTGCCGCGGACATCTCAATAGGGCCGCCCACCGCACGTCTCAATACGATCCAGAACGCCGCGGGCCGGGATGTGAGGAGGAATCAGGGGAGCCCCCGCGCACGCAGGCCAACCGAGCGTACCCGCCGGGCTCCACGGGATACACACCTTGGGGACACGGGTCTCGTGGACACGGGAGATCGCATGGCGAGCACGCAGGGAACGGCGCTGATCACGGGAACCTCGGCGGGCATCGGCGCGGTGTACGCACGCCGGCTGGCCGAGCGGGGATACGACCTCGTTCTCGTCGCTCGGCGAGAGGACCGGTTGCGAAGCCTCAGAGCAAGGAGAAGCACATGAACCGCGGCACTTCCCGCCCCGTGGAACGGAGCGGAACCTTCACCATCGGAGGAGACCTCGTCGTCCACCGGCTCGGCTACGGCGCCATGCAGCTGACCGGACCCGGCATCTGGGGACCGCCCCGCGACCACGCCGAGGCATTGCGTGTGCTGCGCCGCGCGCTCGACCTGGGCGTGGACCTCATCGACACCGCCGATTCCTACGGCCCGTACGTCAGCGAGGAGCTCATCGCCGAGGCCCTGCACCCCTACCCGAAGGGATTGCTCATCGCCACCAAGGGCGGGCTCGTCCGCACCGGCCCCAACCAGTGGCATCCGATCGGGCGGCCCAAGTACCTGCGCCAGCAGGTCGAGATGTCGCTGCGGCGGCTCAAGCTCGAGCGCATCGACCTCTACCAGTTGCACCGGATCGACCCCGAGGTCCCACTCGAGGCCTCCCTGGGTGAGCTCAAGGCGCTCCAGCAGGAGGGGAAGATCCGTCACATCGGGCTGTCCGAGGTCGGAGTGGAGGAGATCAAGCGTGCCCGCCGCGTGGTCGACGTGGTGACCGTCCAGAACCGCTACAACCTCGCCGACCGGGCCCACGAGGCGGTGCTCACCTACTGCGAGCAGGAGGGCCTCGGCTTCATCCCCTGGTTCCCCCTGGCGACCGGTGGTCTGGCCAGGCCCGGGAGCGCGCTCGACGAGGTCGCGCGCAGGAACGACGCCAGACCCGCGCAGATCGCCCTGGCCTGGCTGCTCGCGCGCTCGCCGGTGATGTTGCCCATCCCCGGCACCTCGTCGGTCGCGCACCTCGAGGAGAACCTGGCGGCCGCGGAGCTGCGGCTCTCCCAGGACGAGCTGTCCGCGCTCAACGAACAGGTGGCGACCGGCTGAGCCGATCGCCACGGGGCCCTGGCGAGGAGCCCGTTACTTCAGCTCCTTCGCCAGCTCCTCGTACAGGTGGATGGCGCTGCGCACCGCCTTCTCGTAGTCACCCAGGTGCAGGCTCTCGTTCTCCGAGTGTGCATTCGTATACGGATCCTCCACGCCGATGAGCAGCGCTGGCACTCCGCCCAGCTCCTTGGCGAACGGCTCCACGAAGGGGATCGACGCACCGCATCCAATGGCCACCGGCTCCGTCGCGTAGCCCTTGCGCAGTGCGCGAAACGCCGCCTGGAAGGCCGGATGCGAAATATCCGTGAACCACGGGCCCGCGGGCGGGTCTGCCTTGATGTGGAGCTCCAACCCCCAGGGCACCACCTTCTTCAGGTGGTCCACCAACCGCTTCTGTACGTCCTGCGCATCCATGTCCGGGACGACGCGGATGCCCACGCGGGCCCAGGCCGTGTCGCAGATGATGTTGCGCGCGTCCTTGCGGCTGCTGGCCTGGATGGCGTTGATGGCCAACGCGGGCTGCCGCCAGTTCATCTCCCACGGATGGCGCCCGCCCAGCAGCTGCGCCCCCGGCACCATCCCCACCTGCTTCTTGAAGTACTCCGTGTCACCCGGCAGCGATTGGATGCTCTTGCGCTCGGCCTCGGTGAGCGGGCGCACCTTCTCGTAGATGCCCTCGATGGCGATGCTCCCGTCGGGATTCGTCAGCGTCGCCAGCATCCGGCACAGCGCCATCACGGGATCCGGCACTGGCCCGCCCCACATGCCCGAGTGCACCGCCTGCCGGAGCGCGCGCACCTCCACGTCCACGGTGACGAGCCCACGCAGCGCGGTGGTGATGGACGGCAGCCCCGTGTCGAAGTTCGTCGTGTCCGTCAGCACGATGGCGTCCGCCTTCAGCAGCGCCTTGTGCTTCTGGAGGAAGGTCTCGAGGTGCTCACTTCCCACCTCTTCCTCGCCCTCGATGACGACCTTCACGTTCAGTGGAAGACCGCCTCCGCCCTTCAGCCAGGCGTCCACCGCGGAGGTGTGCACCACGATGCCCGCCTTGTCGTCCGCCGAGCCGCGGCCATACAGGCGGCCGTCCCGCACCTGCGGCTCGAACGGCGGGCTCTTCCACGCCGACTCGTCTCCCGCTGGCTGTACGTCATGGTGCGCATACAGCAACAACGTGGGCTTGCCGGGCGCCTTCAAGATCTCGCCGTAGACGTACGGATGTGCGCCTTCGATCTCCAGCAACTGCACGTTTTCGAACCCACGCGACCTCAACAGCTTCGCGGTCGCTTCCGCGCTCGCGCGTACGTGAGACGGATCAAACCCATCGAATGAGACACTGGGAATCCGCACCAACTGCTTCAAATCTTCGAGGTAACTGTTCTTCTGTGAATCGAAATGGGCCAGGGCTTTGTCGGTGGACATGAATCCCCACTTACTTCAAAAACAAGCAGCACCGTGTCGCGTCTATCAACTACCCGTCCATCACCTTTCACCCAGCGTTCATCGACACACGAACTTCCTGACTACACGGGCATTCGAGAGCCATCTGGTCTATCATTCGTGAGCATGTCCACTCCGACGCTTCTGCTGGTCGATGACGATCGCTTCGTGCGTACCCTCCTCAAGGACGCCATCCAAGAGAGTGGTCTCGAGGTGAGACTCCTCGAGGCCGCGGATGGGCAGGAAGGACTGGAGGTCGCCACGCGCGAGCGTCCCGCGGTGATGTTGCTGGACCTCTTCATGCCCCGCCGCAGCGGGCTGGAGGTGTTGGCGGCGATGAAGGACTCCTCTCCGGATACGAGGGTGCTCATCATCAGCAGCATGGATGCCGAGCCGGTGGTGGAGCAGGCGATGTCCGCCGGGGCGGTGGGCTTCGTGGGTAAGCCCTTCCATCCGTTGGAGATCGCCCTGGCCATCCGGCAGGCCCTGGCCCACTGATTCAACACGAGGTGAGCGCGTGTCGAACTATTGGATTGGAGATTCCATCGGTCGCGTGCTGGGGCCCCTGACGCTCCAGTCGCTGCGCGAGCTCATCGGCTCGGGGCGACTCAAGGCCGTGACCCGCGCCTCGCGCGACGGCTCCTCGTGGGAGCCCATCGAGCACTTCAACGAGGTGAAGGATCTGCTGAGCGCGGCCCGGCCCACCCCGAGCACCGAGCAGCAACAAGCCCAGCGCCTGCGCCAACAGCTGAGCCAGATGCAGAACGTGCCGGCCCACCAGCTCTTCGGTGTGAAGGCGGACGCGCCGCTGGAGGAGTTGCGCGGCGCCTTCTTCCGGCTGGCCAGGCGCTTCTCGCCGGAGCACCAGGGACCGAACACCCACCCCGAGCTGCGCAAGGTGAACGCCGAGGTCTTCGAGCTGCTCGCGCGTCGCATGCGCGAGGCGGAGGCCCAGGGAAGCGCTCGCGCGGCGCCCGCCGCCCGGACGGCGGCTCCCCAGGTGGGCCGTGCCGCCCAGGCCCCTGCCTACACCTACTCGGCCGAGGAGTTCGTCGGCCTGCAGATGCGCAACGACCGGCTCCAGGTCGAGGTCAAGGTGAGCGCGCGCAACGTGGGCATCTTCACCGACCACCGCATCATCAACCTCCAGGCGGGAGGTCTCTTCATCCCCACGGAGAAGCCCCTGCAGTTGGGGACGCGCGTGGAGTTGGTGCTGAGCTTCGAGGAGCGGCAGATCAAGCTGCGGAGCTCCGTCATCTGGGAGTACTCGCTGGATGATGGCAAGCAGCCGCGCGGCTATGGTCTGGGCCTGGCGGATCTACGCCAGGAGGAGCGAGCCTTCATCGACGAGTTCCTCCGCACCAACCGGGTCGCGGCGCCTACATCATCCCGCTGAGGAATACCGCGGCCAGCAAGAGGTAGGTGGTCGCCACCAGCACCACCGCCTTCAATTCCACGCCGTCCTTCTTCACCACGCTTCCGAAGTACATGTGCAGTCCCCCGTTCATGCCCTACGCTTCTGACTACGAAGCACGGGGCGGGTGATTGCACCGTGCCATTTCGGGTGAAGGCAGGAGGACGACGTGTCGGACTTGGCGGAGTACCAGGCGCTCGAGGGCCTTCCGGCCCCCGTCGTGGTGATCCGTGGAGAGCTGGTCATCTACACCAATCCGGCGATGCTGACGCTGCTGGGCATCGGCCTGGAGGAGGTGCGCGATACCCGGCTCCCGGAGTTGCTGGCCCGCTTCACGCCCACGGATCGCGCGTGGTTGGAGCCCATGCGCCAGGCGCACGCGCACGGGGAGCGGCTCCCGGACATCGCCTGGCTGCGCGTGCGCGTGGCGGGGGGCCAGGAGAGGGCCTACAGCGTGCGCCGGGGCAGCGGGCCGAGGAGTGGGGACAGGCTGCTGCTGCTGCTCGACGTCGAGAGCGAGGCCAGCATGCGGCGGCTCACCGAGGCGCTCGTGGAGGCCGCCGGCGAGCTGGTGCGCTGCCGCGACGAGCAGGCCGTGCTGGAGATGGCGGTCGAGGCCATCCACCGGCAGGGCTTCTTCGTGACGGTGATGATGATCGAGGGGGATGCGCTCGTCCATGGACCGATGCGGCAGGATCCCGTGCAGGTGGCCGCCAGTGAGCGGCTCTACGGGCAGCCCATCCACGAGATACGCTTCCCCCGCTCCAGCATGCCCCACCTCGAGGAGGTCATCACCCGCCGCAAGGCGGCCTTCCACGAGGATCTCTTCAAGATGCTCGAGACCTTCCATACCACGGAGCTGCTGGCACAGATGCGGCGTGCCTACCCCGCAGTGCGAGGCCTGGATGCACCCATCTTCGTGGAGGGGGAGCCCTATGGAATCCTGGCCATCCACGGCGAGACGCTGACGCCGACGAGCGCGGCCACGCTGGAGCTGTTCGCGCGGCAGGTGGGAGGAGCACTGGAGAACGTGCGCCACCACCGGCGCGCCGCCGCGCGTCTGGCCGAGCTGTCACGGCTGCAGTCGGAGCTGGTGGCGCAGGAGCGGCTGACGGTGCTGGGCGAGGCCGCGGGTGTGGTGGCCCATGAGGTGCGCAACCCCCTGGGCGCCATCCTCAACGCGGCGGCGGTCCTCAAGCGCGACAAGCTGGGCCCCATCGGCAAGAGCGCGGTGGAGATGCTGGAGGAGGAGGCCACGCGGCTGGACGCGATGGTGAGGGATCTGCTGGACGTGGTGCGTCCGCTGGAGCCCCGGCCACGTCCGCTGCACCCGGGCGAGCTGGCCCGGCGCACATTGGAGCTCTTCCGAGAGCGGCGCCAGCTCGGCAACGTGCGGGTGACCGTGGACGAGGCGCCGGAGCTGCCCATGCTCCAGGCCGACGAGACCCTGTTGCAGCTCGCGCTGGAGAACCTGCTGCGCAACGCGGTGCAGGCCTCGCCGCCCGGAGGAGAGGTGCGCGTGGCGGTGGCTCGCGTGCCGGAGGGCATCCACCTCACCGTGGAGGACGCGGGCCCGGGCGTCTCCCCGGCGGATGCCCAGCGCATCTTCGAGCCCTTCTTCACCACGCGCACCACGGGCACTGGCCTGGGGCTCGCGGTGGTGCGCAGGGTGGTGGTCGCCCATGGCGGAACGGTGTCGGTGGGCCAGCGGCCTGGAGGCGGCGCGCGCTTCGAGTTGCGTCTGCCGCTCCAGGTGGAGCCGCGGCCCCTGCCTCACGCGCCCTGAGCAGGAGGCAGCGAGCACAGCAGGAGGCGGCAGCGCAGTCCTCCATTGCGCACCGGAAGGTTGCGCCCCTCGGGCAACCCCAGGGCGCGGATGAGCCCCGTGTCCTCCGGGACGAGCACCGCGGCGCGCCAGCCCGCGAAGGCCCGCCGGAAGGTGGCACCCAGGGCCCGGTAGAGCCCCGGGAGATCCTCCGCCTCGCCGACCCGCTTGCCATAGGGAGGATTCACCACCACCAGCCCCGGCCCGAGCCCCGCTGGCGGCACCAACGTGCGCACGTCCTGGCGCTCCAGCGTGAGCGTCACCCCGGCCCGCCGCGCGTTGCGCCGCGCCGTGCCCAGCGACCCCGCGTTGATGTCGTAGCCCCTCGAGGCCGAGCGCGGCGCGGGCAGCGTCTCCGTCCCCGCCCTCGCCTGGCGTGCGCTCCAATCCGCCGCATCGAAGCCGGGGAAGCGCTCGAAGGCGAAGGAGCGCTGGAGCCCCGGTGCCCGCCGCTGGGACATCCACGCGCCCTCGATGAGGAAGGTGCCCGAGCCACACATGGGGTCCACGAGCGGCTCCACCCCGTCATACCCGGCCAGCACCAGGATGCCCGCGGCGAGCGTCTCGCGCAGGGGAGCCCGGCTCACCTCCTGCCGGTACCCACGTCGATGCAGGGGCTCGCCGCTGGTGTCCGCGCTCACCGTGCACGTGTCCCCCTCCACCCGGACCAGCAGGGTGAGGCCCTCGGAGGACTCCTCGTCCAGCGCGCCCGCGCGCTCCACCGAGGCGAGCCTCCACGCCCGCGCCGCGGCGGTCACCACCGCGTCCGGCCCCTTGAAGCGCGCGCGGTGCAGCGCCACCGAGAGCCTCGGCGCCGTCCGTCCGTCCCATACGCGGCCCAGGGGCAGCCCCGCCAGTCCCTTCTCGAGCGCCCCGGCGTCCGGCGCCGAGAAGCGCCCCAGCCGCAGGAGCACCCGGCTCGCGGTGCGCAGGCGCAGGTTGGCCTCCCGGTGCAGCCCCGGCTCCCCCGTGAGCTCCACCCCGCCCTCCACCCTCCGGGGCGAGAAGCCCAGGGCCTGGGCCTCGGCCTCCACGGCGGGCTCCAGTCCCGGCAGCGCCGAGATGAAGACGTGCTCCCTCTGTTGGACGTTCGTCACCTGAAGCGGCATTGTCCGCGACCGACGCCCGGCCGCAATGCTTTCCTCGAGGCAACGTCCACCGGGCTGGTAGGGAGGAACCATGAGCGCAGCCGTGACGACCGCCCGGAATCGCCCCCGGGAGTACGAGGTGACGGTGACCGATGTGCGCATGGAGACGCACGACACCGCCACCCTCTTTCTGGACTTCGGCCAGGAGCGCCCCGAGTACCGCGCCGGCCAGTTCATCAACATCGACCCGCACCAGTTCCGCGTGCTCGGCCACTTCGCCACCTACCTCCAGGAGCAGAAGGGGCGCAAGGAGCCCGCGCGCTCGTACTCGCTCGCCTCCGCGCCGCACGAGCCCCTGGTCGCCATCACCGTGAAGGACGAGGAGTTCATCCCCGGCTTCACCCGCTACCCTCCCCTGCTCTCGCCCTACCTCGTCCACGGGCACCTCACCGGAACGAAGATGCGCGTGCTGGGCTTCATGGGGCCCTACGTGCTGCCGGACGACGTGGAGGAGCGCACGGACCACATCGTCCACGTCATCGCCGGCTCCGGAGCGGTGCCCAACTTCTCCATCATCAAGGACGCCCTGCACCGGGGGCTCGGGCCACGCCACACCGTCATCGCCACCAACAAGACGTGGGGGGACATCCTCTACCGCGAGACCTTCGAGGCGCTCGAGCGCGCGCACCCGGACAAGCTGCGGGTGGTGCACAACCTCACGCGCGAGACGGACGAGTCGCGCTTCGGCCCCACCGTGCGCAAGGGCCGCATCAACGAGGCCCTGTTGGAGGAGCTCATCCCGGACCGGGCCACGTGCCTCGTCTACGTGTGCGGCCCGGCCATCACCCCGTGGGACCGGCGCAAGGCGCTGGAGACGCGCACGCCGGCCACGCCACGCTTCATGGAGACGGTGCTCGGCCATCTCCACACCATGGGCATCGACGACAAGCGCATCAAACGGGAGTCGTACGGGTAGCGGGCTCCACGCCCAGCACCCGCGCCAGCTTGGGCCGCACCCCGAAGGCGCCCAGCAGCGACTCCAGCTTCGCGCGCGCCTGCCGGTTCTCCCGGTGCACCCGCCGGCCGAGGATCAGCTCGTTTTTCAGCGAGTGCTCCCAGCCCGTCAGCTCCGTCACCGTCACCTGGTAGCCGAAGGCCTCCAGCGTCAGCGCGCGGAGGACATTCGTGAGGTGGCTGCCGAACTCGCGCCGGTGCCACGCGTGCTGGTAGAGCAGCGCCAGCGTCGGCTCCACCGCCTGCTTGCTCTCCTTGAGCTGAGTGGCCACCTCCGCCTGGCAGCACGGCACCACCGCGACGTGGTCCGCGCCCTTCTGGATGGCCACCGCCAGCGCGTCATCCGTCGCCGTGTCGCACGCGTGCAGCGCGGTGAGCAGGTGCACGCGCTCGGGCCACTGCGCCGTCTCCAGGTGCGCCGTCTGGAACTCCATCCGCCCGAAGCCCAGCCGCCCGGCCCGCTCCTTCGCCCGCTGCGTCAGCTCCGGCCGCCCCTCGACGTTGAGCAGCGTGCCCGCCTCCGCGTCCTTGAGGAACAGCTCGTACAGGATGAAGCCCAGGTACGCGTTGCCACTGCCCGCGTCCACCACCACGGGAGACGGGTGGCGCGTCTGGATGTCCTCCATCGCCGGCCGCAACAGACCCACCAGGTGGTTGACCTGCTTGAGCTTGCGCAGGGCATCCGCGTTGAGGTGCCCCTCGCGCGTGAGCAGATGCAGCTCACGCAGGAGCTCCTTGGACTGGTCCGGCAGCAGCTCGCGCCGGACCTGCTGACCTTTGACCTGCCGCCTCAGACGGACACCACCTCGGAGACCTCGGGGATGAGCTCACGCAGACGTGACTCGATGCCCATCTTCAAGGTCGCCGTGGACGAGGGGCAGCCCGAGCACGCGCCGCGCATGTGCAGGTAGACGATGCCCTCCTCGAAGCGGTCCAGGGTGATGTCCCCGCCGTCCTGCGCCACCGCCGGCCGGATCTCCGCGTCCAGGATCTCCTGGATGCGCGTCTCCACCGAGCCGCTCGCGCCCACCGCCGCTCGCGCAGCCGCGAGGGCCTCCTCGTTCACCGCCGGCAGCCCCGCGCCCAGGTGCTCGTCCAGCGTGGCCATCACCGCGTCGTTCAGCTCGTCCCACTCGCCCTCGTCACCCTTGGTGACGGTGACGAAGTTGCTGCCCACCATCACCGCCGTCACGCCCTTGATGTTCATGAGCTTGAGCGCCAGCGGAGACTTCTCCTCCGCGGCCTGCTTGCTCGTGACGTTCACCGCTCCGGACGATACGAGCCGCCGATCCACCACGTACTTCAGCGTGCTGGGGTTGGGCGTCCACTCAAGCTGGATGTTCACCGACATGTCGAAATTTCTCCCGTGCCCCCTTCCTCTAAGCCGGCGGACCTGCCCTGGCAACCCCGAGCTTCCGATGCGGGCCTCCCACCAGGGTTGCTTTATCTGACAATCAGATTTTTACCCGACTTCAGGGATAGGCCGTCCAGGCATGATAAGCTGAGAAAACGGCTGATGCCCCAGCCGGGGGATACACCCATGGAAAGTCCAGGCCTGCTGGTGCGAAACCCCAGTCCGACGATGGCCCAACCGCGCATTCCGTCGAGCGTGTTCGAGGGGCTCTTCGTCCGGGGACTCGAGCCGCATGACGAACTGGCCCGGGCCCTGGTGGCGGAGGGGTATGACCCCAGGTGCCCCGAGCTCGACTACCCGGTGCAGGTGTGGAAGCGGTGTGTCGCGCTGGCGAGGGATCAGGTCTACGGCGAGCTGAGCGACGCGGATGCCTACCGCATCCTCGGCCGCAAGCTGATCGAGGGCTTCGCGGACACGCTGGTGGGCCGGGTGGCGGCCGTGGCGCTGCCGATGATTGGAGCGGCGCGCGTGATGGAGCGGCTGCCGCGCTACATGGCGATGATGGGACGGCCGGACCTGACGGTGCACCTGGTGACCGTGGGCGAGCGGGCCCGGCGCGTCAGCATCCCGGACACGCACAACCGCCCGGAGCTCATCGCCGGAGCCATCGAAGCCGGGCTGGAGCGGGCCCACGTACAGCCCATCATCAGCGTGGAGGAGCGCTCGCACCTGGGCTTCCGCCTCCTCGTCCGGTGGTAGTGGTAGAAGAGCCACCATGGCCTACCCTCCCCGGCTCGCACACCTGGCCACGCGCTCGGTGGTGGCGGCGAAGCTGACGCCCACCTACGCGCGCGCCCACCACATCGACGAGAACGAGGCCGCGCAACGCCTCGCCACCGCCCTCCAGGGCCGGTTGCTGCCCTCCCTGTTGGAGGAGGCATGGCGGGTGATGCGGGGCAAGTCCAAGCGGCTCGATGACGAGGGCCTCCTGGAGAAGGTGGCCACCACGTTGAAGGATCGTCCCATGCGCCCCGGCCGGGTGGCGGAGCTGACGCCCGCGTGGAGTGCCTTCCTCGTGCTGGCGGACCTGGAGGCCGGCACCGCGAGCGAGGCCGCGCGCCGGGTGATGGAGTCGCCCGAGGGCCGCCAGCGCGCCCAGGACGGCCTGGCCGAGGTGGGAGGATTCCTCGCCGCCGAGCTCACCCGGGGCCGATAGACCGCCAGGCCACTCCGTTTCCGGCGAGCTGGCGGGCCCCGGGCCTGGCCGTTATAGGCTCCGGCCGCTCGACGATGTCCGACCCGCTGCCGCCCACCCTGCGCATCCATCGCGCCATCACCGAGGTCCCTCGGGGAACCTGGGACGCGCTGCTCGACGACGCGGCCCGGCCCTTCCTGGAGTGGGCCTTCCTCGCGGCGTTGGAGGAGAGTGGCAGCGTGGGTCCCCATGTCGGCTGGCATCCGCGCCACCTCACCCTGTGGAGGGGCGCGCGGTTGGTGGCGGCGGCCCCCGCCTACCTCAAGGACGACAGTCACGGCGAGTTCGTCGCCGACTGGTCCTGGGCCACCGCCACCGAGCGCCAGGGGGTGCGCTACTACCCGAAGCTGCTGCTGACGGTGCCCTTCACCCCCGTGACGGGCCGCCGCATGTTGGTGGCCGCGGACGAGGACCGTCGAGCCCGGGAGGAGGAGCTCGCCCGCGCCGCCCAGGAGTACGCCCGCGCCGAGGGCTTCTCCAGCGTCCATGTCCACTTCGCCACCGAGGCCGAGGCCACCACCCTGGAGGCCGCCGGTTACGCGGTGCGGCTGGGCGTCCAGTATCAATGGCGCAACAAGGGTTATGGCTCCTTCGAGGACTTCCTCGGCCGCTTCCACGCGCGGCGGCGCCACCAGATTCGCCGGGAGCTGCGCGCGCCGGCCGCCCAGGGCCTGACCCTGCGCACCCTTCGGGGCGAGGAGCTGGCCGGGGTGGAGCCGGACGATCTCTATCGCCTCTATGCCTCCACGGTGGACAAGTACCCGTGGGGCCGGCGCTTCCTCACCCCGGACTTCTTCGCGCGGATGCTCTCCACCTTCCGCTCGTCCTGCGAGGTGGTGGAGGCCCGCCAGGACGGCCGGCTGGTGGCCGGGGCCTTCAACCTGGTGGGACACCGGGTGCTCTACGGCCGTTATTGGGGCTGCTTCGAGGAGCACCCCTTCCTGCACTTCAACGTGTGCCTCTACCACCCGGTGGCGGAGGCCATCGCCCGGGGGCTGGAGCGCATCGAACCGGGGGCGGGCGGGGAGCACAAGCTCACCCGGGGTTTCGAGCCGAGCCTCACCTGGAGCGCTCACTTGCTGTTCCACCCGGGGGTCGATCGGGCGGTACGCTCCTTCCTGGAGCACGAACGAGCGGCCGTGCTGGCTGGCCTGCCCCGGTGGCAAGCCGAAACAGGATTCAAGCGGGGGCCGTTGGTGCCCCCTACTCGTTAGAGGGAGACCATGTCCCGAGAGAAGTACGATCCGGATTCCAACGTCGTCACCGAGACGGTACCGCAGAAGAAGCTCAAGCGGCCCACCCTCTACAAGGTGCTCCTGCACAACGACAACTACACGACTCGGGAGTTCGTGGTGGCCGTCCTCAAGGAGGTCTTCCACAAATCCGAGACGGACGCCGTGCAGATCATGCTGCACGTTCATTACAACGGTATCGGCGTAGCTGGCGTTTATACGTTCGAGGTCGCCGAGACGAAGATCAGGACCGTGGAGGCGGCGGCGCGGGAGAATGGCTTCCCGCTGCGCCTCTCGATGGAACCAGAGGAAGGTTGAGACCGTGGCGGGACCGCTGATTGCCAAGGCATTGCAGGACAGCTTCCGGAACGCGCTGGAAGAGGCGAGCCGGATGCGGCACGAATACCTGACGCTCGAGCACCTGTTGCTCGCGCTCACCAAGGACGCCCGTACCCGGGAAGTGCTCAAGGGCTGCGGGGCCAACGTCAAGCGCCTCCAGGAGCGCCTGGAGGGCTTCCTGGAGGAGACGGTCGAGCGTCTGCCCGAGGGGGTAGAGGCCGAACCGCAGCAGACCATCGGCGTGGAGCGCGTGCTGCACCGCGCGGCCATGCACGCCCTGTCCGCCGAGCAGAAGTACATCGACGGTGGGGACATCCTCGTGGCGCTCTTCCGCGAGGAGGAGAGCCATGCCCTCTACCTGCTGCAGCAGGAGGGGGTCACCCGGTTGGATCTCCTCAACTTCATCTCCCACGGCATCTCCAAGGACGAGTCGTCCGAGAGCGGCGGCTCCGGGAGCGCTCCGCGCGCCAGTGGCACGCCGGCCGGTGGAGAGGACGAGGAGGGTGAGGGGGGTCCGCGCAAGAGCCCCCTGGAGGCCTACACCACCAACCTCAACGCGGAGGCGAAGCTGGGCCGCATCGATCCGCTCATCGGGCGCCAGAAGGAGCTGGAGCGCACCATCCAGGTGCTCTGCCGGCGCCGGAAGAACAACCCGCTCTACGTGGGCGAGACGGGCGTGGGCAAGACGGCCATCGCCGAGGGCCTGGCGCTCCACATCCACGAGGGCCGGGTGCCCGAGGCGCTGAAGAACGCGGTCATCTTCTCGCTGGACATGGGCGCGCTGCTGGCGGGCACCAAGTTCCGCGGCCAGTTCGAGGAGCGCCTCAAGGGCGTGCTCAAGGCGCTGCAGGAGCACCCGGACGCCATCCTCTTCATCGACGAGATCCACACCATCGTCGGTGCGGGGGCCACCAGTGGCGGCTCCATGGACGCATCCAACCTGCTCAAGCCCGCGCTGGCCAGCGGCCGGCTGCGCTGCATCGGCTCGACGACGTACCAGGAGTTCAAGGCGTCCTTCGAGCGGGACCGGGCGCTGTCGCGGCGCTTCCAGAAGATCGAGGTGGGCGAGCCGAGCGTGGAGGACACCATCCTCATCCTCGAGGGGTTGAAGAGCCGCTACGAGGACCACCACGGGGTGAAGTACGCCACGGAGGCCCTGCGGGCGGCGGCCGAGCTGAGCGCCAAGCACATCAACGACCGCTTCCTGCCGGACAAGGCCATCGACGTCATCGACGAGACGGGCGCGGCCGAGCGACTCAAGCCCGAGGGTCAGCGCACCGGCCAGGTGACGGTGGCGGACGTGGAGGCCGTCATCTCGAAGATGGCGCGGATTCCCGCCAAGAGCGTGTCCGCCAGCGAGGGCGTGCAGCTCAAGAACCTGGAGCCCGAGCTCAACAAGGTCATCTTCGGCCAGGACTCGGCCATCAAGTCGGTGGTGGACGCCATCAAGCTGGCGCGCAGCGGCCTGCGCGCGCCGGAGAAGCCGATTGGCAGCTTCCTCTTCTCGGGCCCCACGGGCGTGGGCAAGACGGAGCTGGCCAAGCAGCTCGCCGCGGTGCTGGGCGTGGAGTTCCTGCGCTTCGACATGAGCGAGTACTCGGAGAAGCACACGGTGAGCCGGCTCATCGGCGCGCCTCCGGGCTACGTGGGCTTCGACCAGGGAGGCCTGCTCACCGACGCCATCCGCAAGCACCCCTACGCGGTGCTGGTGCTGGACGAAATCGAAAAGGCCCACCCGGACCTCTTCAACATCCTGCTCCAGGTGATGGACCACGCGACGTTGACGGACAACAACGGCCGCAAGGCGGACTTCCGCAACATCATCCTCATCCTCACCACCAACGCGGGTGCGCGGGAGATGAGCACCAAGTCCATCGGCTTCGGTGACAAGCAGGCCCCGGCGGACGCCATGCGCGCGAAGAAGGCGATTGAAAACACCTTCACGCCCGAGTTCCGCAACCGCCTGGACGGGTGGGTGCTCTTCTCCGGCCTGCCGCCCGAGGTCATCCTCAAGGTGGTGGACAAGGAAGTGGGCCTGCTCCAGAAGATGCTCACGGAGAAGAACGTGAAGCTGGAGCTGACGCCGGCGGCGCGGGCGTGGCTGGCCGAGAACGGGTACGACCCGGCCTTCGGTGCGCGGCCCATGGCGCGGCTGGTGGACAACTCGCTCAAGAAGCCGCTGGCCGAGGCGCTGCTCTTCGGCGAGCTGGCGAACGGTGGTGGCATCGCCCGCTTCGACGTGGAGGGCGAGGGCCTGAAGCTCAAGGCCGTGCCCGCCCAGGAGCCCGCCCCCGCGGCGTAGCCACGGCGGACCCCGGAAACGACAAGGGCCAGGTGGAGGTTTCCCTCCCCTGGCCCTTCGTCCTTCCTACCGTCGGTGGACTACTGCACCCGGTAGACCTTCACCGCGCTGCTGAGCTGGTCGGCGATGATCTGCAGCGTGGTGGCGGCCTCGCCGGTGGCGCCGATACGGGCGACGGTCTCGTCCATCATCTTGGACAGGTCGCTCACGGCGGTGGTGATCTGGTTGATGCCCACGTTCTGCTGGCCCACGGCGGCGGCGATCTGCCGCACGGCGGCGGCGTTGTCCTGGATGATGACGGACAGCTCGCGCAGGTTCTTGCCGTAGGTGCGCACCTGCTCCAGGCCCGCCTCCATGCGCTGCGAGCCACGCTCGGTGATGCGCACGGCCATGGCCACCGAGTTGCCGATATCGTCCAGCAGCTCGCGCACGCGGTCCGTGGACTCGATGGACTGGTCGGCCAGGGCGCGGATTTCACGCGCCACCACGCCGAAGCCCTTGCCGTGCTCGCCCGAGCGCACAGCCTCGATGGCGGCGTTGAGCGCCAGCATGTTGGACTGGTCGGCCAGGTCCTTCACCGTCTGGGTGATGCTGCCGATCTGCTGGGTGCGCTCGCCGAGCTCGAGGATCTTCTGGGCGATCTCCTGCACCTGGGTGCGGATGTCGTTGAGGCCGGTGAGCGTCTGCTCCAGGGCGGCCTCGCCCGAGCGGCTGAGCTCGTCGGCCCGCTCGGCCACGGAGAGCACCGAGTCGGCCTTCTGGGCGGCCAGGAGACTCGTCTGGCGGATTTCCTGGGCGGTGACCTGCGTCTCCTGGAGCGCGGAGGCCTGACGGGAGACCGTCTGCGACTGCTCCGCGGCGGAGCTGTTGAGCTGCTCGGTGGAGGCGTTGAGGGCCTCGGCGGCCTGCTGGAGGTTCTGCGTCACCGTGCGCAGGCGCTGCACCATCTGCCCGAAGTACTCGGCGAGCTGGCCCACCTCGCCCGCGGCGGACACCTGGATGGGGCGGGTGAGGTCACCCGACTCGACGATGTGGGCGGCCGCCTCGGTGAGCTCGCGCAGCGGACGCGCGATGGAGCGGCTGAGCATGACCACGCCAGCGACTCCCACGGCGACGACGAGCAGGCCCAGCAGCATCATGTTGAGCCACAGCCGGCGAACCTGGGCGCCGACGTTCTCGTGCTTCATGCCCACGTGCAGCACACCGCGCACGCCACCGGCCAGGGGGGCGGCCACGTCGGCGACGTCCACCGTCCTGCCGTCGATCTCCGTCTCCACCTCCTCCTGCACCTTCACGCGCCGGCCGTCGGTGAGCTCGCCGGGCTGCAGGCTGTTGGCGCTGAGCAGCGGCTCGGGGACATTCCCCGTGAAGGTGTGGGCGAGCACGTTGTTGGCGCTGTCCACCACGTAGAGGTAGCCCACGCCGTCGGCGTCACGGAACGTGTCCAGCAGGGGCTGGAGCGAGGTGGCACCGTCGGCGGAGGCCCGCTCGGCGGCCGCCGCGAAACCGATGGCGATGGCCTTGCCCTCGCTCACGGTGCTCTCCATGAGGTTGCTGCGCAGCCTCTGGGCCGCGACGCCGGTGAGCAGGAGCGCGATGGCGACACTGACGATCGCGGTCACGGTAACGAATTTGGGACCAATGCCCATCGATTGATTCGAGGTGGCGTTGGGGCTCATGGAAGCACCTCAGCGAAGAAGATCGAAACCGGCGAGACGGGCCGGCGCACAGACGAGCTCAAGCAACACCTTCCGGACCCGGAGGGCGGTTCGGCATGGGGCCGCGGCGGCAGCTCATGCGGATGATGTCGGGAATGGCGGACAAGGGAACCCCGCGGTCCGCGGCCTTCAGTTCGATGGCCACCCGAGGCATGCCAAAGACGACCGAGGAGGCCTCGTCCTGGGCGAAGGTGACGCCGCCGGCCTTGCGGATGTCCAGCAGGCCGCGCGCCCCGTCCTCGCCCATGCCGGTGAGCACACCACCGCCCGCGCGGCTCCCGTAGGTGCGAGCCAGGGATGACAGCAGCAGGTCTCCCGAGGGACACGGACCGCCGCGCGTGCGCGTCAGCCGAACCACCCCGTTGCCCTCCACCGTCAGGTCGTGCCCGTCCAGCGGGAAGTACACCCGGCCGGGCTCCAGCTTCTCGCCCTCCCGCCCGATGACGACCTTCAGGGACGTCACCTGGGAGAGCCAGCGCACCATGCCGGGGGTGAAGCCCTCGGTGATGTGCTGGGCGATGACGATGGGCACGGGCAGGTCCGCCGGCAGGCGGGAGAGCACATCGGAGAGCGCGGGCGGACCTCCCGTGGAGGCCGCCAGGCCGAAGATGTCCACCCGGGCGCCGGTGACGGGCGGCGGCGGGGAGGCGATGCGCATGCGGCGGGAGATGACCGGCACCTCCGCCATCAGGCACACCGACTCGGCCAGCTGCCGGCCCCAACGGCGCAGCTCCTCGCCACTGCTGACGGCGGGCTTGCCGATGAGCTCCAGCGCGCCCGCGCTCATCGCCTGGAAGCACACCTCCAGGTTGCGCTGGTCCGCCACGGCGCTCACCACGAGGATGCGCGCCGGAGCCTCGGCCATGATGGCCGCGATGGCCGCCGGTCCGTCCAGGTCCGGCATCAACAGGTCCATGGTGATGACGTCCGGACGCAGCAGCCGCGCCAGCGTCACCGCACGACTGCCGGTATTGGCGCGGCCAACCACTTCGATGCGCGGATCATCCGTCAGCAGGGCGCTGACAGCGTCCGCCATGGTGGGCGAGTCATCCACCACCAACACGCGGATGGGGGCCTTCCCGCTGCTCATGCGCGAGCCCCCCTACGGCTCATCACGTCGAGCACCTCGGTCAGCAGACGGCCGGCGGCGCACTCACGCTTGCTGAGGTAGCCGTCCGCACCCGCCGACAGGCCGCGCGCCCGAGCGCCCGAGGTGTCGTTGGCGGACACGAGGATGCACGGAACGTCCTTGGTATCCGGCTGAGAGCGCACCTTCGCGATGAGCTCCGTACCGTTCATCTCCTCCATCTCGAGGTCGCAGATGATCACGTCGTAAACCTCCGTCTGCAACCGCTCCAGGGCACGGGCGCCACTGGCCGCCAGGTGCACGGTGAAGCCACCGGCCTCCAGCATGGCGCGGTGCAGGGCGCGCGCGGTGAGCGAGTCGTCCACCACGAGGGCCCGGCGGCTCTGGGGCATGGCCAGGGTCTGCGGAGCGGCCTCCGTCACCACCCAGCCAGGGCGGAGGATGAGCAGCAGCTCGCCGCGGCTGAGGATGGCCGCGCCCTGATAGGCGGGCACGTCGCGCACCTCGGCGGGCAGCGGGCGGATGACGAGATCGCGGTCTCCCACCACCGCGTCCACCGCGAGCGCCAGGCGCTTGCCGCCACTCTGGACGATGATGAGCGGCTGGCCCTCGGAAGGAGGCGCCGCGGCGCGCAGGCCCAGGCGCGAGCCCAGGTCCGCCACCGGCACCAGCTGGCCGTTGTAGTCCAGCTGCGTCTTCAGGCGGCCGATGCGCAGGTTGTCCTTGCTGGCCAGCTGGGTGGACTCCACGGCCAGCATGGGCAGGCCCACCGATGCGTCGACGGCCCGCACCGTGAGCACCGGGGAGCTGCCCAGCTCCATCGGCACGGTGAGGATGAAGCGCGTGCCGGAGCCCTTGGTGCTCATCACCTCGATGCGGCCCTGCATGGACTCCGCCGCGGCGCGCACCGCGTCCAGGCCCACGCCTCGGCCCGAGGTGTCGGTGACGTCCGAGCGGGTGCTGAAGCCGGGGCGGAAGATGAGGTCGCGGATCTGCGTCTCGTGCATCCGCGCGCCCTCTTCGGCGGTGATGAGTCCCTTGCGCTCGGCGGAGGCGCGCACCGAGGCCACGTCGATGCCACGCCCGTCATCGCTCAGCTCGATGAAGAGGATGTTGCCCTGCTGCTCCACGCGCAGGGTGAGGGCACCCTCGTGGTGCTTGCCCGCGCGCTCGCGCTCGTCCGGCATCTCGATGCCGTGGTCCACCGCGTTGCGCAGCAGGTGCACCATGGCGCCCTTGAGCTTCTCCAGCAGCCGGCGGTCCAGCGACACCTCGGCGCCCACCACGGAGAGCCGGGCCTGCTTGCCCAGCTGGCGCGACAGGTCGCGCACCATGCGCTGCAGCGGCTCGAGGATGGTGCGCACCGGGCGCGTGGTGATGGACTTGAGGCCCTCCTCCAGGCTGTCGACGATGTCCGAGGCCTCGTGGCCGTCGGAGCGCACGCCAGCGGACACGGACGCCAGCATCGCGCGGGCGCGGGCCGTGGGCGCCAGCAGCTCGCGCGCCGTCAACAGCTCCACGGCCTTGGAGATGTCACGAAGCCGGTCCTCCAGGCGCATGCGGAACTCGCGCAGGCGCTCCACCTCTCGCAGCAGCGCCGTCACCTGGTGCGCACCCACGCGCCAGCCAGCGTCCACCGCGTCATCATCCACCAGGGACGAGACGGACAGCTGCGGCGCGGCGGCCGGGGCCCCGGCGGCGGAGGTCGCGCCCGACGCGGGCCCATGGGCCACGGCGGCGGCCGGCGCGTTGGCGGCCTCCTCGGGGGGCGGCGCGTCCGCCACGAGCTGGGCCAGGGCGGCCGTTGGATCCGGCAGCGCCTCCCCGCGGCCCTCCGCGTGGGCCTGCGCACGCAGCAGGAACAGATCCAGCCCGTGCAGCAGCATGTCCACGATGGAGCGCGGCATGGGCTTGATGTCCTTGCGCAGCGGCGCGAGGGCATCTTCCAGCTTGTGCGCGATGGAGCTCAGGTCCTGCAACCCGAGGCTGGCCGCACTGCCCTTGAGGGTGTGCAGGTGGCGCGCCAGGCGGGTGTACACCTTGCCCAGCGCCTCGTTGTCGAGCCCTTCCCGCTCCAGCTCGAGCAGGTCCAGGGTGACCTTCTGACAGACTTCCTGCGCCTCGGACGAGAAACCCGCCACGAGGCTCTGCAGCATGGGGTCAACCGGCATTGCGCGCCCCGGCACCGCGCGCGAAGAGGCGCGGCAGATCGATGAGGTGGATGACTTGGCGGGTGGTGGACAGGAGGACCTCCGTCACCGGACCCTCGGCATGGGTGCGCGCCGCCTCCACCGCCGCGGCGGGCAGGCTGAGCGGGCGGGGAATGGCCTCGCAGTCCAGGGCGCACAGCTCCCCGTCACCGCGATCCACCACGAGCAGCACGGCGGGGTCCTGCCGCCAGCCGTGGCCGCCCATCAGCGCGGCGAGGCTGAGCTCGGCAAGCACCTGGCCCTGGTAGCGCAGCACGCCGATGACGTGCGGCTCGGACAGGGGCACCGGCGTCACCAGACGCAGCGGCAGCGCCGCGCGCAGCGAGTCGAGCGGAATCGCGTACCGCTCCTCGCCCAGGGGGAACTCGGCCACCATGAGCACGGTCTCGTCGGCGGAGCCGTCGGCTCGCCCACGCAGGCGCGCCGCACGCTCGTCCAGGAGCATGCGGACCTCTTGATCCTGAACCTCCTCAGGGCCTCGGAGGGTGGATGTCATTCGATGGCTCCCAGGGTGAGGAAGGCGTCAGCTGACGCCCTGTAGAAGCGGGCCGGCAACGGCTCGGGCCCCTCGATGATCTGATCCGGCGGAAGCCGGGCGGCATTGTCGCGCACGGTGTGCATGAGAGCGAAGGCAGCCTCGCGCGCCCCTGCGCGCTCACGCAGCAGGGCGAGCTCCAGCATGCCGGGGAGATAGTCCCGGAACTGTTGCAACAGCTTTTCCAGAATGGTGGACGCACCGGCCTCGTCCCCTCCCTCGATGCGATGGAGCGCTTCCGTGTGGAGGAGCACGGGAGAGGGAGGAGGAGGAGGCCGCGGCGCGGGAGGCGGGGTCGCGCGAGCGGACACCTTGACGGGCTCGGGCTCGCGCACGACGGCCTTGGGAGGCGGCGCCAGCTCCTTGGGCGTCGGGCGGCGGAAGGCCTGCAGCTCCGGAGGCCCCACGCGAACCAGCCCCGCGGGCGGATGGTCCACCTCCACCGTCCCCAGCAGCAGGTGGCCGCCCGGCACGAGCGCGCGCGCCAGATGCCCCAGCGCCGTCTGCACCGCGTCCGGGGAGAAATACGTCAGCACGTTGCGGCAGAAGATGACGTCGAAACGGCCGTGGGAGTCCGGCAGCGGCTCCAGCAGGTTGGCCTGGGCGAAGCGCGTGACGGCGCGCACCGGGTCGAGGATGCTCACCCTCCCCTCGGCGACCTCCACATAGAGGGGATGGAGCAGGGGCCCGGCCTCGCGGCGGGACCAGTTGCCGTACACCCCCCGGCGAGCGGCCTCCAGGCGCCCCTCGTGCAGGTCGGTGCCGAGCACCTCCACGCGCACGCCCTGGGGCACAGTCCCCAGCAGGCACGCGGCGATGGAATAGGTCTCCTCCCCCGAGGCGCACCCGGCACTCCAGCCGCGCAGGACGGAGTTGCCCCGGCGCAGCGCCGCGGGCACCGCCTCCGAGGCGAGGAACCGGAACTGCTCCGGGTGACGGAAGAAGTACGTCTCCCCCACCAGCACGGCGTCCAGCAGGGCTCGCGCCAGCGGAGCGCCGGGACGCTGCAGTTCCGCCAGCAGATCCGAGGCGGAACGGCCCCGGGCCAGCTCCGCGCGCACGACGCGATCCACCGCCGAGGGTGAGATGGCCGTGTCACGGAAGCCCGTGCACGACGAGACGACTTCACGCGCCCGCGCGAGCACCTGCTGAGGCTCCACCCCCGAACTCATGCGCTGCGCTCCACCCCCGCCGGCCGCAGCACATGTACCGCCTCGCGCAGCAGCTCCTGGGTGGCGAAAGCCCTGGGATCGAAAATGGGCACCGAGCGATCACCCGCCCGTAGCATGCCCATGAGGGTGTCCCGGAGCTGACCGTGCTCGGCGCCACCCACGCGCTCGCGCCGCTCGATCTCCGAGGACTGATACTCCTCCGGGTCCTGCACCGCGTCCACGCTCAGCGCCAGCTGCAGACCGTCGATCTCCAGGATGACGAGCTTGCGCTCCTCGACGGTCTCCTGGTGCGCCACGTCCAGCCGGCGCGCCAGGTCCAGCACGCACACCGGCTGGCCCCGCAGCTCGAAGAACTCGGAGATGTACCCCGGCCCCAACGGCAGCGGACGCGTGGCGGGCTGGAGGATGACCTGGCGCACGGCGTCCAGGGGGATGGCGAACTCCAACCCCCCCACCGTGAGCCGCAGCAGGGCCATGGAGCCCTGCCGCGCACGGCGCCGCGCGTTGGCCAGTGCGTTCTCCACCGCGCTCAACAACTCATCGGCCCGGAAGGGCTTGGCCAGGAAGAGCTCCGCGCCAAGTCCCAGACACGCCTCCGCCCGACCCACCTCCGAGGAGATGATGATGACGGGGATGGAAGAGGTGGTGGGGTCCGCCTTGAGTCGCTTGAGGACCTCGTCACCATCCATCTCGGGCATGGAGAGGTCCAGAAGGATGGCCGCGGGCTGCACGCGGTTCACCTTCTCGAGCGCCTCCTTGCCATTGCTCGCGGTGTTCAGCGCGTAATGGCCGGAGAGGATCGCGCGCTCGAGCGCGAGGATGGCATCACTGTCATCGACGAGGAGCAGGGACGGGAGGCTCACGGCTCGGCTCTCAGTTCTGCGCCAGGAACTTGCGCACGGTCTCTGTCAGGTCGTGATGCGAGACCGGCTTGTTGATGAACGCATTGGCACCGGCGTCGACCCCGCGCTGACGCAGGTCCCCGCCCCGTTCACCCGTGAGAAGGATGACCGGGACGTCGCGCACTTGAGCCAGGGGGCTCGCGCGAACCTGCTTCACGAAGGTGATGCCGTCCATACCAGGCATGTTGATATCGGCGATGACGAGCTTGACCGGCACAAGCCGGAGCAATTGCAACGCGCGCGTCGCATCCTCTGCCTCGACGAACCCCATCTTCAGGTTCATGAGGTAGATCTTGAGGATGTTACGTACGGTCGGGCTGTCATCCACGAGGAGGATGTTGGCGCTCAAACCCAGGCTCCTCCCGGGCTCGAAGGATTCGGGACCCGGGTGAAGGAAACGGTGAGACTGTAGCGTGACCTCGCCTTCCAGCAAAAGCCGGGGCGATCGAATCCTGAACACCAGAGGGAAAAGCGAGCTCCTCCCCCCGTACAGCGATCAGCCGGCCGAGGTAGGAGCGCCGGCATCCCCTCCCCCCTCCTTGTCCTCGTTCGGGTCCACTGGCGGTGCGCCAATGGCGTGGTAGCCACCGTCCACGTGCACCATTTCGCCCGTGGTGGAAGGTAGCCAGTCCGAAAGGAGCGCACACGCAGTGCGAGCCACCATGTCGTGGCTCTTGCGGGCGTCCCACCCCAGGGGTGCCTGGGTGCCCCAGCCCTTCTCCAGGGACTTGAAGCCGGGGATGCCCTTGGCGGCCACGGTGGCCAGCGGGCCGGCGGCCAGGGCGTTGACCCGGATGCCCTTGGGGCCGAGGTCCCTCGCCAGGTAGCGCACGGTGGCCTCCAGGGCCGCCTTGCACACCCCCATCCAGTCGTAGATGGGCCAGGCCACGCGGTTGTCGAAGTCCAGCGTGACGATGGAGCCGCCCTGCGGCATCAGCGGCATCACCGCCACGGACAGCTCCTTGAGGGAGAAGGCCGAGATGCGGAACGCGGTCTGGACGCTCTCCCAGGGAGTGTTGAGGAAGTTGCCGCCGAGCGCGTCCTCGGGGGCGTAGGCGATGGAGTGCAGCACGCCATCCACCCGGCCCCAGCGCTGGCGCAGCGACTCGGTGAGGGCGGAGAAATGGGCGGGGTTGGTGACGTCCAGCTCCAGCACCTCGGTGCCCGCCTTGAGACGCTTCGCGCTCCGCTCCGTGAGCGAGCGCGCCCGGCCGAATCCGGTGAGGAGGATGTCAGCCCCCTGCTCCAGCGCGTGCTCGGCCACACCGTAGGCGAGCGACTGGGGGGTGAGCACTCCGGTGATGAGGAGCTTCTTGCCCTGCAGCAGCATGCATAGGCCTTTCTGGCTAAAGAGAGAGAAGTCCGGGGGGTTTATCACCCGGAAGCCCGGGTAGGCCAGGAAGTCACCCGGGTCCCGCGCCCCGCCCGGGGAGCCCAACGGATGAAGTTGCGCTCACGCAGCGCATGAATCCTGCTGCTCCCCCTAGCCAGGAAAGGCTGGAAGGGGGGCGCGCCTTATCAACAAATCGTGCCGAAAACCCCCCAACGGGGCGGCCTTCCAGTAAAAGACGACACGCCATGGCGAATTTCCAGGACTCGTACCTCTCCGGCGGAAACATCGACTTCATCGAGGGGCTCTACGCGCGCTACCTCGAGGATCCGTCCAGCGTGGACCCGAGCTGGCGCGAGCTGTTCCAGCGCAACGACGGCGCCGGCCGACCCATCTTCAACTCCACCCTGCTCGAGCCACCCGCGCCCGTGGTTCCGGGCAAGGACGGCAGGGGCAACAAGCCCGCCGCCGCGGTCGCACTGGCCCCGCAGACGGCCGCCACGGTCGCCTTCGAGCAGGACATGAAGCTGCAGGCCCGGGTGGACCAGACCATCTCGGCCTTCCGGCTGCGCGGACACCTGCGCGCCCGCCTGGATCCGCTCGGACGTCCCCGCCCGACGCTGGACCACGTGGCCGACGTGGGCATGGTGGACGAGAAGCACTTCTCCGCCGCCGAGCTGGAGCAGCTGGTGGAGAGCTCCAACGTCTTCCCCGAGGCGCGCGTCAAGCTCAAGGACCTGCTCGGCCGGCTGCGCCGCACGTACACCGCCTCCATCGGCGTCGAGTACATGCAGATGCTCGACAGCGAGCGGCGGCGCTGGCTGATGCGGCGCATGGAGCACGCGGAGAACCGCACGGAGTTCTCCGTGGAGGACCAGCGCCACATCCTCACCCGGCTGTCCTACGCCGAGGGCTTCGAGAACTTCCTGCACACCAAGTTCATCGGCGCCAAGCGCTTCGCGCTCGACGGCGGCGAGGCGCTGGTGCCCATGTTGGATGCCGTGCTCGAGGTGGGCGGCGGCATGGGGCTCAAGGAGGTCGTCATCGGCATGGCCCACCGCGGCCGCCTCAACGTGCTGACGAACATCCTGGGCAAGCAGCCCGCGCAGATCTTCAGCGAGTTCGAGGGCCCGCAGGATCCCAAGCAGCACATGGGCCGCGGCGACGTGAAGTACCACATGGGTTTCAGCTCGGACCATGCCACGCGCACCGGGCAGAGCATCCACCTGTCGCTGGCCTTCAACCCCAGCCACCTCGAGGCGGTGGACCCGGTGGTGGAGGGGCGCGTGCGCGCCAAGCAGGATCGCAGCGGGGACACCGAGCGCACCAAGGTGATGCCGCTGCTCATCCACGGTGACGCGGCCTTCATCGGCCAGGGCGTGGTGGCCGAGACGCTCAACCTCGCCGGGCTCGAGGGCTACAAGACGGGCGGCACCCTGCACGTCGTCATCAACAACCAGGTGGGCTTCACCACCGACCCGCAGGAGTCGCGCAGCTCCATCTACTCCACGGCGCTCGCCCAGATGCTGGACGTGCCCGTCTTCCACGTGAACGGGGATGACCCCGAGGCGTGCGTCCACGTGGCGCGCCTGGTCGCCGAGTACCGGCAGACCTTCAAGAGCGACGTCGTCATCGACCTGGTGTGCTACCGCCGCTACGGCCACAACGAGGGCGATGACCCCTCGTTCACGCAGCCGGAGATGTACGAGATCATCCGCAAGCACCCGACCGTGCGGACGATCTACGCGCAGCAGCTGGCGGAGAAGGGCCGCCTCCCCGCGGAGGAGTCCGAGGCGATCAAGCAGCGCTGCATGCAGGAGTTCGACGCGGCGCTCACCCGCGCCCGCGCGCACAGCGAGTTCAAGGAGCCGAGCGCGCTCGAGGGCCTGTGGAAGCCCTACAAGGGCGGGCTCCACAAGAGCGCCCCGCAGGTGACCACGGCGGTGGACAAGGAGACGCTGCGCGCGGCCCTGAAGAAGCTGGCCGAGGTGCCCGAGGGCTTCAACGTCCACCGCGACGTGGAGCGCACGGTGCTCAAGAAGCGCCAGGGCATGCTCCAGTCGGAGGAGCTGCAGTGGAGCGAGGGCGAGTCGCTGGCCTACGCCACGCTGCTCTCCGAGGGCTACACCATCCGCCTGAGCGGCCAGGACTGCGAGCGCGGCACCTTCAGCCACCGCCACGCCGTGCTGCACGACGTGAAGACGGGCGACGAGTTCGTCCCCCTGCGGCAGTTCCCCACCGGCAGGGCCCGCTTCGACGTCTTCAACAGCCCGCTGTCGGAGATGGGCGTGCTGGGCTTCGAGTACGGCTACAGCCTCGACGTGCCGGACGGCCTCATCCTCTGGGAGGCCCAGTTCGGTGACTTCGCCAACGGCGCGCAGATCATCATCGACCAGTTCATCGCCGCGGCGGAGACCAAGTGGCGGCGGCTCAGCGGCATCACCCTGCTCCTGCCGCACGGCTACGAGGGCCAGGGCCCGGAGCACTCCAGCGCGCGTCTGGAGCGCTTCCTCAACCTGTCCGCCGAGGACAACATCCAGGTCGTCTACCCCACCACGCCCGCGCAGATCTTCCACCTGCTGCGGCGCCAGGTGCTGCGCCCGCTGCGCAAGCCGCTCGTGATCATGTCGCCCAAGAGCCTGCTGCGCCGCCCCGAGGCGACGAGCAAGCTGGACGAGCTGGCCACCGGCACCTTCCAGGAGGTCATCCTGGACAAGGTGGACCCGGCCGGCGTGACGCGGCTGCTCCTGTGCTCGGGCAAGGTCTACTACGACCTGGTCAAGGCCCGGGACGAGCGCAAGGACGACTCCATCGCCATCGTGCGCGTGGAGCAGCTCTACCCGTTCCCCTTCGACGAGCTGGCAGGCCTCGTCGCGAAGATGCCGAAGCTCACCGAGCTCTTCTGGGTGCAAGAGGAGCCCCGGAACTCGGGCGCCTGGCACTTCATGTTCCCCCGCCTGCACGACCTGGCCGCCGCGCGGAACCAGGGCGGTCCGCTGAAGCTGGGCTACATCGGACGCGCGGAAGCCGCCAGCCCCGCCACCGGCTTCCCGCAGACGCACAACCTGGAGCAGCAGCTCATCGTCGAGGAAGCCATCCTCCGAGGAACCAAGAATGGCCGTTGAACTGAAAGTCCCGCCCCTGGGCGAGTCCATCACTGAAGCCGTCGTCGGGAAGTGGAACAAGAAGAAGGGTGACGCGGTGTCCGCCGACGAGCCCCTCGTCGTCCTGGAGACCGACAAGGTCACCATCGACGTGCCCGCTCCCGCCGCCGGCGCCATCGCCACCATCGCCTTCAACGAGGGCGACAAGGTGCGCGTGGGTGACGTGCTGGGCACCATCGAGGCCGGCGCTGGCGCCACCGCCACCGCGCCGCAGACCCCCGCTCCCGCTCCCGCTCCCGCCCCCGTGGCCGCCGCTCCCGCCGCGGCCTCTTCCGCCGCGGCCGACGTCCGCATGACGCCCACCGCCCGGAAGATCGTCGAGGAGAACAAGCTGGACGTGGCCCAGCTCAAGGGCTCCGGCACCGGCGGCCGCATCACCAAGGAGGACGCGCTCGGTCAGCTCAACCGCCCGGCCGAGGCCCCCGCCCAGCGTGCTCCGGCTCCGGCCCCCGCTCCCTCCGGCCCGCGCCCGCGCGCCGACCGCGAGGAGCGCGTGAAGATGACGCCGCTGCGCCGCCGCGTCGCCGAGCGCCTCGTCCAGGCCCAGTCCACCGCCGCCATCCTCACCACCTTCAACGAGGTGGACATGGGCGCGGTGATGGACCTGCGCAAGCAGCACCAGGAGAAGTTCCTGGCCCGTCACGGCGTGAAGCTCGGCTTCATGAGCTTCTTCATCCGCGCCGCCGTCGAGGCCCTCAAGGCCTTCCCCCAGGTCAACGCGGAGATCGACGGCGACGACGTCGTCTTCAAGCACTACTACGACATCGGCGTGGCGGTGAGCGGCAGCCGCGGCCTGGTGGTCCCCGTCGTGCGCGACGCCGACACCCTGTCCATGGCCGAGCTGGAGAAGAAGGTCGGCGACTACGGCGTCCGGGCGCGCAGCGACAAGCTCACGCTCGCCGAGCTGCAGGGCGGCACCTTCACCATCACCAACGGCGGCATCTTCGGCTCGATGCTCTCCACCCCCATCATCAACCCGCCCCAGACGGGCATCCTGGGGATGCACAACATCGTGGAGCGCCCGGTGGCCCGCAACGGCCAGGTCGTCATCCGGCCCATCATGTACCTGGCCCTCTCCTACGATCACCGGCTCATCGACGGCCGCGAGGCCGTGCAGTTCCTCGTGCGCGTGAAGGACTGCATCGAGGATCCGACTCGGCTGCTGCTGGAAATTTGAAATCCAGACAGACAGTAGCAAACGGGAAAACGGGCCAGCCGACTAGACAGGCGGTCGGCTGGCCGCCTACAACTTCACTTGTCACCCGACGGACGGGGGACGGGAGAACGAGTCGGCCCACGGCCGGCTCCTGACAAGGAAGCACAATGGCAACTGGTACCGTGAAGTGGTTCAACGACGCGAAGGGCTTCGGATTCATCGTGCAGGACGGCGGTGGCGAGGACGTGTTCTGCCACCACACCGCCATCAACATGGACGGGTTCCGGACCCTCGCCGAGGGGCAGAAGGTGGAGTTCGAGCTGGCTCGTGGTCCCAAGGGCCTGCAGGCGCAGAACGTACGCGCCGTCTGATGTCCCGAGCCACTCCGTACCCGTAGTGGCCTGAAGAAAAGGCCCGGCACCTCGAGAGGAGCCGGGCCTTTTCATTCGCGGGTGACCGCGCCCGGGCAGCGGGCCGCTACTTCGTGAGGTGCCGCTTGAAGTGGCCCATCACCCACTCGTACTGACGCTGGGTGACGAGCGGATCCGGCACCATGTGCGTGAGGCCGCTCAGGGGCAGCAGCTCATGGCGCTTGCCGGCGCGGAAGAGCGCGTCGGAGAGCTTGAGCGTGTGGAAGAAGTAGACGTTGTCGTCCGCGGTGCCGTGGATGAGCAGCAGCGGGGAGATGGGCCTGCGGGTGTCGCGCGCGTAGGTGAGCAGCGAGCTCTTCTCGTACGCCTCGGGGTTCTGCTGGGGCAGGCCCAGGTAGCGCTCGGTGTAGTGGGTGTCGTAGTCGAGCCAGTCCACCACCGGAGCACCCGCCACGGCCGCCTTGAAGACCTCCGGACGCTTGAGAGCGGCGAGCGCGGCCATGTAGCCACCGAAGCTCCAACCCTCGATGCCCACGCGCTGCACGTCCACCTCGGGCACCACCGCGGCGAGCGCCTGGACGGCGGTGGCCTGGTCCTCCAGCGTCACACCGGAGAAGTCCCCGCGCACCTCGCGCTGCCACTTCGCGCCGCGCAGCGGAGTGCCGCGTCCGTCGAAACGGGCGATGAGGAAGCCCTGGTCCGCCATCCACTGCGACAACAGGTGCGCCGCCATGGACTTGTGCACGACGGTGACGGTGGGGCCGGCGTACACCTCGACGATGGTGGGCAGCTTCTGGCCGGGCTTCGCGTTGCGCGGGCGAACCAGCGAGGAGTGGAACTTCAGCGGACCCACCTCGCGGAACTCGACGATGGGGGTGAAGCCGGGCTCCACCGCCACGGAGGGCAGCTCCCCCACGCGCGAGCCGTCCGCGCGCGCCACGTAGGTGCGCGGCATGGACTTGGGGCTCGAGTGGTTGATGACGAGCAGGTTGCCCGACTTGGACACGCTCCCCATCTCGACGGCCTCGCCGGTGGTGCCCGGGCGCACCTGCTCCGGGGCGCCGCCGTCCTTCACGCGCCACAGGTAGCTCTCCGTGGGGTTGGGGCCACCGGTGAAGTAGAGGGTGCGGTCCGCCTCGACGTAGCGGGCCAGGCCCCGGAAGCCCGCCTCCGGCTTCACCAGCGAGCGCGCCAGGCTTCCGTCCGGGTTGCGCAGCTCCACCTCGGGGCCACCGTTGCGCTCGGTGTACCAGAGGAAGCCGCTGCCATCCTCGAGCCACAGCGGGAAGGACTGCTCCAGTTCGAGCCAGGCCTCATCCTTCTCGGTGAGGAGCTCGCGCGTCCTGCCGCTGGCCACGTCCACCGCGAGCAGCTTCTCCTCCGTCTGCGTGCGGTTCTGCACCAGGAGGGTGAGGGGGCCCTTCTTCGGCCACACCACGGTGGCCAGGTACGGGTACTTCTCCGCGTCCCACCGCACCCAGACCGTCTTGCCACCCGTCACCGGGGTGATGCCCAGGCGCACCTTCGCGTTGGCCTTGCCCGGACGCGGGTAGGCGTAGTCCTCGGAGCCACGCTCGGGGTGCATCACGTCGATGATGGAGAGCTTCTCCACGCCCGAGGTGTCCGACTCGGTGTAGGCGATGGACTTCGCGTCCGGGCTCCACCACCAGCCGGAGAAGCGGCTCATCTCCTCCTGGGCGACGAACTCGGCCAGGCCGTGGGTCTTCGCCGGAGTGCCTCCGCTGGTGACGCGGCGCTCCTTGTTGGTGGCCAGGTCGATGCGGAAGACGTCGTTGTCCCGGACGTAGCCCACCTGCTTGCCGTCGGGGGAGAAGCGCGGATCGATGACGCCCTCGCCCGTCTTCAGCTCGGTCGACTTCCCGGTGGCGCGCTCGACGAGGTAGAGCTTGCCGGAGAGCGGCACCAGGATGCGCGCACCGTCCTCGGAGAGCTGGTAGGAGGTGAAGCCCCGGGCGCTCACGCGCATGCGCTCGCGGCGGGCCTTCTCCTCGGGGGAGAGCGTCTCCTCGGCGCCCTTGAGGATGGCCTCGGGCGTGAGCACCTCCTTCGCCTCACCGGTGGCCACGTCGAAGGCGAAGAGGGTCTGGATGGGCGCGCGGGGCTGACCGCGCAGGAAGAGGACGGTCTTCTCGTCGGGAGTGATGCGGGGGTTGACGGGACGTCCGCTCATGAAGCGGCGCGTCTCCGCGTAGTCCCGCAGGAAGGCATCTTGCGAGGTGGAGGACATGGGCTTGGCGGGAGGCTGCTGGGCGAGGACGGGGGCGCTCGTGAGAAGGAGCGCGGCTGCGAGCAGGATGCGCATGCGAGGCTGGCGCCCGAGGAACGGGCACTCCCTCCTTTGAGGTAGAAAGCGCGCGCAGCCTACACTCCTGGCGGCGCGCGGCCCGCAAAGAGCCGCGGGATGACGGTTATTCCCCATGATGGACGATGATTCGCAGAGGCACCTCCGACTGGCGGGAGTCATCCGGCTGGCGCTCGGTGGCGGGCGGGGGCCCACGGACGCGTACGTGTTCGATCCGCACCGGCTGGCGCTGCCCTCGTGGGCGTGCGCACTGGGGGACGGTCCGGCGGCACTGCTGGTGACACTGGACCGGCACCTGGACCTGGTGGTGCCAGCGGCGCCGGGCGCGGTACCGGATCGCTCGGCGGGCCTGAGGGCCCTGGACGAGCACGCGCGCTGGGCCCTGGACGTGCGCAACTACGACCACGTGCTGGCGGCGATGGAGGCGGGGCTGGTGGGCGACGCGCTGGTGATCGCACGCGGACGACCCCGGGGAACGTTCACCGGGGACGTGTATGTGGACACGCGGGGGCGCTCGCACCGGCTGGTGGTGGTCCCCACGGTGGACCGGGCCGCGGAGGCCTACAACGCGCCCGCCCCCGGTGATGCGGTGCGTGAAGTGCTGGCGTCCGCCGAGCGCGTGCTGCTGGACGTGGACCTGGACTGCTTCACCAGCCTGAGCGACGCGGACCCGACAACGGTGCTGCCCTGGCCCCGGAGTGTCATCCGGGAGTACCTGCTGCCACCGGACTCGGAGTCCTTCTGGGAGGCGGTGCTGGAACGGTGTGTCGCGCTGACACTGGCGAGGGAGCCGCACCACTGTGGCGGACTCCTGGCCGCGGGGGAGCTCTTCCGGGATGTGGCCGAGGTCCTCTTCCGGGAGCTGCTGCGGACACAGCTCCCCTAGATTTCCTTTTCCCGGGTTTTCCTCTATTTGAAGACGCGCCGGGCGCACCGCGTTAGCATCAGGCCCGACAGGGAAGCATCCAGGCAGGCACCGCGACTTCTCCCGGCGTCCCTCCTTCCGCCCCCCTCCCTCTGGGAGAATGGCCACGCCTCATGAACGGCTCGCCCCCGCAGACGGTCATTCCTCCACAGCTCCTCCGACGAGTCCTCCTCGTCGTGATGGCGTGGCTCATCCCCTCCACGCCCCTCGCCGCGTACCTCATCGGGTTGTCGCTCGGGGTGTCGGCCCAGGACATCGTCTGGAGCGTGCTCTACCTGCTTCCGCCCATCCTGCTGGTGGTCGGTGTCGTGATGCCAGGGGTGGGTGTCTCCGCGCTGCTGCACAGCCATTTCCGCGTACACCCCGAGGAGCCTCCACAGGAGCGCCTCGTCCGCCTGCAGATGCTGCCCTGGAAGCTCTCGTTCCTGGGCATCCAGGTCACCAGTCTGGTGGGCGGACTCGCCTTCACCGTCCCCCTCGTCCTGCGCTTCCACAAGCACGCCCTGATGGTGGGACTCGGGCTGCTCGTCGCCTCCACCCTGGGCCAGGTGCTGTCGCTGCCCGTGGGCATCAAGCTCGAGCAGATGTTGATGCCCTTCGTGCTCGAGGAGCGCAACCGCCTGCGGGTCCCCGCCAGCGGCAAGGGCCCCTTCTGGCCGCGGCAGCGCTGGTACCTGCCGTATGCGATCATCACCACCGTGGCGAGCACCCTGGTCATCTGCGGACTGGTGTTCGTCCTCCAGACGCTCGAGCTGCGCGACGCCCAGACGCGGGCCCTGCTCGAGGACCCCACCCTCCCCCGGGCCCAGGCCGAGCTGGCCGTGAAGACGCTGCGGACCTTCAGCGACTCCCTGTTCTCGTCACTGGGCCCGCCACTGCTGACCCTGGGCGTCGTCACCCTGCTGGTGACCTCGCTCACCGCCTGGATGCTGGCACGCCGGCAGGTACGGGCCACGGCGGCGCTCCAGGAGGCCATCGCGGGACTGGCCAACGGCACGCCCATCGCACCGCCCTGGGTCTCCACCGACGAGCTGGGTGACGTCTCGTCGGGAATGCTCACGGCCCTGGAGCACCTCCAGGAGATTCCCACCCGCCTCCAGGCCTCGGCCAGCCTGCTGCTCTCCGCGAGCACGGCGCTCGGCTCCGCCAGCCACCAGCAGCGCCAGCGCATCACCGAGCAGGCCGCCATGCTCCAGGAGGCCCAGCTCACCTCGGAGGAGATCCGCACCACCTCCGACCTGGCGTCCCACAAGGCCGAGAGCGTGCTCAGCGTGGCGGGCCATGCCGAGCAGCTCGGACAGTACGGCGAGGAGGCCCTGGAGCGGACCCTGACGGGGCTGAACACCATCGGCGACTTCGTGGACGGCATCCGCGGCAAGGTGCTGCGGTTGCAGGAGAGCGCCACGAAGATCGCCAGCATCGCCGTCACGGTGAAGGATCTGGCCGACCAGTCCCACCTGCTGGCGCTCAACGCCTCCATCGAGGCCGCGCGCGCGGGAGACCAGGGCGCGGGCTTCGCCGTGGTCGCCAGTGAGATTCGCAAGCTGGCCGATCAGACCATCCGGGAGAACGCCCTCATCCGCAAGAGCCTGCTGGACATCGGCACCGCCATCCGGGACGTGGTCTCCATGAGCGAGCAGGGCGCCCGGCAGGTCGAGGGCGGCCTGGAGATGGTGAAGTCCTCGGGAAACAACCTGCGCGAGATGTCGCTCATCATCCAGGAGAGCGCCGCGTCCGTGCGGCAGATCGCCGTCGCGGTGAACCAGCAGAACACGGGCATCTCGCACATCTTCAACGCCATCGCCCACATCTCCGCCGGCATGGACGAGACGATGAAGCGCCTGGACACCACGCTGCAGGCCACCGAGACGCTCCAGGCCGTCACGCGCGAGGTGACGGAGATCGCCCGCCGCTACCAGCTCAACCGGAAGGAGTAGGACAGCGCTTCCAGAGCGCCGCTCCCCTCCCCCGCCGCTCCAGACAGAAGCCGGTGGCACGCAAGGTGTCCTCCCCCACCGCCCTGCCATCCACGAGCGCGTGGGAGAACCGGGCGTCCGAGAGCCGCTCGCGTACCTCGTCCTCCGAGTGCCCGGCCCCCACGAACACCGGCACGTCGCGGTGCAGGTAGAAGCGTCCTCCCGTGTTCCACTCGGGCGGGCCGGCGATGACGAGCCCGGTGAGTGCCGCGTCCCTGCCCGCGACCACGGTGCCGTCGATGACTCCCGCGCGCAGCCCGGATGGGAACGTCACGGTGGCCGCGAGCACCGAGGAGAGCACGTACAGCCCCAGGAGCACCCCCATCACCGCGCGCCTGCTCGCGAGTCGGGCGAGGTCCCTCGCGGCGGGTCCGGCCGCGAGCGCCACGAAGAGGGGGAGCAGCGGCACCAGGAAGCGCGCCTCCTTGTGCCCCAGCGCGCACAGCACCCCGAGGTAGAACACGAAGGCCCCCACGAGCAGCTCCCTCCGGGCCAGCCCTCGCGCGAAGTGCCAGACGAGCAGCAGGGGCGCCATGCCGGCCAGGATGGGCGCGTACCACCACACCGGCTGCCGGCCGAATCGCGACGCCGAGGAACCGCTGGAGATGTTGAAATGGAAGTAGTTCCAGGCGGACGCCCAGGGCGTGCCCCAGGTGAGCCAATCGAGCACGCCGAGCCCCAACAGCACCGCGCCCGAGCCCACCGCGAAGCCCGCGAACGAGCGCCAGCGCCGGGCCCCCATGAGGCTCACGGCGATGGGCACCCCGAACACCGCCGAGGGGTAGCGGATGACGAACGCCACGCCCAGCAGCACGCCGCACCAGAGCCCCGCGAGAGCCCCGTCCCGGTCACGAGCGCGACAGGCCCACAGGAGCGCGCCCAGCAGGGGAACCACGCTCAGCACGTCCCCGAGCGGCCTCGCGGCGTAGATGAGGAATCCGCCCCAGGTGGCGTGGACGCCCGCCGCCAGGAGCGCCGCCTCGCGGCCGTCCCGCTCCTCCACCAGCCGGAACAACAGCAGCGTTCCCACCGCCTGCACGCTCGCGCACGCACACCACACGACGCCCACCATCACCCACGGGTGCTCGAGCCCGAGCGCCCGGCACAGCGCGAGCAGTCCCGCGAGCACTCCGGGCACCGCCCAATTGCGAAGCCCATCCACCCACTCCCAGGCGACCGCGCGGTAGCCGAAGACGAGCCCGTGCGCCGGCTCCAGGTACTGGAAGACCTCGTCCGGATGGACCCGTCCGCGAGCGAGCGCCGCCACCAGCACCGCGAGGAACGCTCCCACCGCGGCGAGTCGGGAAGGTGAAGCCAACAACGACCTAGAGAGGCGCATCCAGGAACCCGGGCCGGAACTCCGTCACCTGGCCACCGCTGAAGGAGAAGCGGCCGCCGACGGGAGGTCGGTCATCGTTGAGGACGTACCCGAAATCGATGCGGAACGGGAAGGTGTTGAACTGGGGGAAGAGCAACCGCACGCCCACGCCCACCGAGTGCACGAAGCCGGGGCTCTCGTCGAACGCGGAACCCGCGTCATAGAAGAGCACGCCTCCCAGGTGCACCGTGTAGAGGACGAGCGGGGCGGTCCGGTACTCCACGTTGACCAGGGCCATGCGCTTGCCCGAATAGGCCTCCGGCTGCGCGCCCCGCAGCCCGTTGCCGCCCCCGAGCAACAGCACGCGCTCGTTCAGGTCGTCGATGTTCACGTCCAGCAGTCCCCGCACCACGAAGCGCCCGCCGAGCACCTTCGGCGACACCTGCTGCACCTCCGCGGCCCAGCGGCGGTTGCTCCATCGCCCCTCGTCTCCGAGCAACCGGCGCACGGACGCGGCGGCGGCCACCGAGGAGAGCGCATCGCCCAGGCGCACCCGGTAACGGGCGGTGAGGCCCACCTCCGCGAAATTCCCGGCGGAGGCGAACAGCGCGGGCGCATAGCGCGCCGTGGCGGTGACGTAGTGCCCCACCTGGAAGTCCTCGGAGAGCGCGTAGGAGTCCACGTCGCGCATCACCTCGTAACGGGTCTCCCAGAGGCGGATGTAGCCGAGCACATAGGTGGCGTCCTCGCTGCGAGGCAGAAGCGTGTCCCGCAGCCACGCGCGCCGGGCCTCGTCCAGCCCGGAGTCCGCGGGAGCCCCATAGCGCCGGTGGTACGCACCGAGCCCCCCGCCCGCGTCCACCTTGTAGCGCGAGCCCCAGGAGCGCAGGTACAGCGTGCTCCCACTGAATTCGCGCGCATCGTAGACATAGGGCACCGTCCCGCCTTCGGGGTACGGCAGCTCCCAGATATCCGCGCCGCGGAAGACGCGGACGGGCTGCACGCGCCACGCCACCTGCGCCTGGAAGCTCCACGGCGTGTCCAGCGAGAAGAAGGGCCGCGACAGCAGCACGCTTCCCTTGGAGCCCTCGAGCTGGCCGTCCTCGCGCCCGTAGATGAGGTAGGCGTTCTCGTTGAGGGACCAGCGGCTTCCCGCGAGGCGTGGATCCACATACGTCTGTCCGAAGCTCAGCGAGTCCCGGCGAAGGAGGAAGTCCAGCGCCACCTTCTTGTTCAACCCGAGGAAGTTCTGCTCGGTGCCCTGCAGGCGCAGCGACTGCACCAGCGAGCCCACCACCTGGAAGTCCTGGTTGAGCCGCAGCGACCACAAATCCTTGGTGATGATCAGCAGCGACACCGCGTCCGGCGAGGAGCCCCGCACCGCCACCACGCGCACCACCGCGAAGATGCCCAGCTTGCGCAGGTTGCGCGCCGTCTCCTGGGCGAGCGCCACCGAGTAGGGTTTCCCGGGCTCCAGCAGCACCTCGCGCCGGATGACCTGCTCGCGGGTCCGTACATGGAACACGTTGAGGAACAGGGGGTAGGGATCCGTCGGGGCGACGACGTCCTCGGAGACCACCCGCACCGACTCCAGACGCTTGCCCTCGGGGTCCGGCTCGGGCGACAGCCCCTCCTGGGCCAGTCCCCACTGCACGAGCGCGTCCTCATAGCCCTCGACGGGCGGGATGGCTCGAGCGGCCAGCAGGGACGCGGCGATCAGGGCGGACCAGGCGAGTGACACGTCCACATCCTGTCATGGCCCCTGGTCCGGGAATACGGTAGTGAACAGCTCCCGCCCCTTCGGGGCAGGAGGGGATTCCCGGGCGCGGCCAGAAGCAGGAGACTCCGCCGCTCCGAGAGATAGACTTCGTAGGGTCCGGACGCAACGTGAAGATTCTCCTGGTAGAGGACAACGAGGACATCCGCGAAGGGCTGACCGACCTGCTGGAGGGTGAGGGTTACTCCGTCACCAGCAAGGCCTCGGCGGAGGAGGGTCTTGCCCTGTTGCGGACGGAGTCCTTCCACCTGGTCATCACCGACTACATGCTGCCCGGCGAGACGGGCAGGTGGATGTTGGAACAGGCGGAGCGGGAGCAACGGCTGCGAGGCACGGAGGCGGTGATGATCACCGCGCACCCTCGGGTGAGTCCGCCACCGGGCGTGCGCCTGATGCACAAGCCGCTCGACATCGACGACTTCCTGCGGGTGGTCTACGAGTCAGTCATGCCCCTGCGCGCCGTGGGCGGGTAGCGGCGCGGCGCGCAGGTCTCCCGGGCGTGGTGGCGGCAGCTTCTCGCCCCGGGCGATGGCCGCCACGATGCGCGCGAGCTGATCCACCCCGTCCGTCAGCGACGCCGGCCCCGGCTGGAGGATGAACGTGCTCTTCACCTCGTAGAGCTGGTCGTCCACCACCGCCGTCACCCGCTCCCAGCCCGGCCGGGAGATGATCTTCTCGCGCTTCGCCTTGCGGCCGCACCAGCTGGCGATGACGCCCTCGGGATTCCTCCGGGCCACCTCGGCCGGATCGAAGATGCGGCCCTTGGCGCCCTGCTGCTCGCGCGACTCGCGGCACACGTCCTCACCGCCCACCAGTTCCACCAGCTCCGAGCACCAGCGGATGCCGGAGATGAGCGGCTCGTGCCACTCCTCGAAGAAGATACGGGGCCGGCGAGGCAGCCGCTCCGCCGCCTCCGCGTGCCGCGCGAGGTTCGCCTCCAACTCGTCCGCCAGCTTCTCCGCGGCCTCGGCCCGCCCCACCAGCGCCCCCACCACGCGCACCGTCTGGAGGATCTCCGCGAGCGAGCGCTGGTTGAAGAGCACCACCGGCACCCCGCGCTTGCACAGCTCGCGGCCCAGGTCCGCCTGAAGGTCCGAGAAGCCCAGCACCAGATCGGGCTTCAGCTCGAGGATGCGCTCGAAGTTGGCGTCCAGGAAGGAGCTGACACGCGGCTTCCCGCGGGCCTCGGGCGGACGCACGGTGAAGCCAGAAACACCCACCACCAGGTCCCCGGCTCCGATGCGGTACAGCGTCTCCGTCGTCTCCTCCGTCATGCACACGATGCGCTGGGGGTAACGTGGCGCGGAGGACAACAGGGCCTTCAGTCGATCCGTCATATGCTCAGTGTAAGGCTTCAACGGGCCTGGATCGTTCACAGTGTCAGCTCGTAGACTTCCTTCTCGTGGGCCTTCCGGACCATGCTCTCCCCCAACCCGAGCAGGGCCCGGCTGGCGACCGACATGATTCCCCCACGCACGACATCCCGAACCTGGGTACTCCTTCTGCTCCTGACGGTGACCGTGAGCGCCTGCGGCGGCCCCCGTACCAAGCAGCAGCGCCAGAACCACGGCGAGCAGCGGACCGACGAAGCCACCCTGCTGCTCAACCAGGCCGAGCAGCACGTCCGGAATCTGGACGCGGAGCGCGCCGCGCCGCTCCTGGCGAAGGCGGAAGAGCTCCTCGCCCATCCGGATGTCAACCTCTCCCCCGAGGCGGAGATGCTCCACTCGCAGCTCGCGGAGCTCAAGGCGCGCCTTCCGCTCCTCGGGGAGGAGAAGATCCGGCGGGAGAAGGCGGCTGCCGCGGAACGCGAGCGCAAGGAGCTCGAGGCCCTGGTGGAGAAGCAGCGGGACCTGGTCGTGGAGGCGATGTTCGCGGTCACCGAGGCCGTCGACGTGCTCGAGGGCAAGGACGTGGGTGTGGCGCAGGTGGAGACGGCCCGAGAAGCCATCCAACGCACCCGGGAGCGGCTGCGAACGGGCAAGGAGCTGGAGGCGAGGAGCGCGGATTACGCGGCATCCGCGAGGAACACCGAGCGGCGCCTGGAGCAGGCGGAAGAGAGGGTCGGGCGCGTGCGGAAGGTCATCGACTTCGTGTCCGGGCCGTTCGGAGACAGCCGGGAAGCGCCCACGCTGGAGAAGAAGGCGAGGCGGGAGAAGGACCTGGAGGCGCGGCTGTCGCTCTACACGGAGATACGCGATCGCTACCGCCGCTGTGGAACCGAGGCGGACAAGCTGCTCATGGAGGTGCCCGAGCTCGCGCGGGGACCGCTCCCGATGAAGGGCCGCCCGATGGCGCTCAAGGCGGTGGCCACCGGGTGCAAGAAGAAGGCGGGGCTCCTCCAGCGCGCGGTGGTGAAGCTGAAGAAGGCCAAGGTGAAGCGGGACAAGGCCCGGGCGAAGCTGGAGAAGCTCAAGGCCGCCCGGGAGAAGGCGCGCGCGCGCAAGAAGCGATAGGGGCGCTCATGTCACGTCGTCCCGGGGAGGCCCGCTCCCGACAGGGCAAGTGGCGTCACACGAGCATGCTGGCGCTCGTCCTGCTCGTGCTGCTCACCGGATGTGCCACGGGACGTGGCGAGCACCTCGACAGAGGAGGTGGCGGTCCGGCCTCGCTGGCGCCCCAGCTGGCACAGGGGCGGCTGGTGGAGATGGACGGCTTCGAGGCCCTGCTCCTTCGCGCCGGAGTGAACGACCCCGGCCTGCTTCCGCCAGGAGACGAGGACTTCACACCCGAGGACGCAGCGGAGTTGTATGACGTGCTGCTGTCGCGCCCCGTCACATTGGCAGGTTTCGGTCCGCGCCTGACGGCCGCGTCCCTGCTCCGTGAAGTCATGGAGCGCGAGGACGGACTGCCGCGCCGTGCCCTGATCGCACGCGTGGAGCGCTTCGAGCACCTGGCGGTACTCCGTCCCGACGGCTACCTGGCCTGGGCTCTGAGCGGACGGACCCAACAGCGCGTGGGACAGGTGGTGTTGAAGGAGGGGGCTTTGAAGGCCGGCCCCTTCGAGGTGGGCCGGTTCTACGATGGCCACGGTGGCGTCTTCGTGCCCGTGGATGACGAGCTCCGGCGAGTCCGTACCGCTCCACCGCTAGCCGAGGTGTATGACGATGGAGATGTCATCAACCGGGTCCTGGACGGAGCGGAGGATGTTTTCCGCGACACGGTGCTGGCCCTGGGCGGATGGGTGTTCCACCCGGGAGACAATCTCGCCGCGCTCTCACGGCTTCCCGAGGGTGTGGCGGCGCTCGTGCGCCACTCGCCGGAGTATCGTGAACACTTCCGGTTGATGACCCATGGAGAGCAGATTCGCGCGCTCTCGCGGCTGACAGTCACCGTGCTGGCGACCTACGGCACCGCCGCCGGGAGCACTCGGGCCCTCGGAACGGTTGGAAGAGGCCTGGAGCGCCTCTCCATGCCCTCCCTGTCATTGTCGGCTGACGGAGCACTGGTGCTCCAGCGCGTGGTCGTCCCCGCGGGGCGAGCCATCACCACGCTGGGTGGGGGCCCTGGTGCCGCCATCGTCCTCCACATGGCCCATCAGTCGCTCCAGGGGACGAGCGGCAAGATGGGCGCATCCGTACAAGCAGGGGGCCCCGGACAGTGGAGCCCGGTCAAGGAGTCCATGAGCCGGCGCGCGGCGCGCTACCAGGAGCAGATCTCCGGCCGCCCCGTGAACGACTCCTACTCCGTGCGCGGCGTGCGTTTCGATGGCTACAAGGACGGCGTGCTGCTGGAGGCCAAGGGGCCCGGCTACGCCAACAAGTTCACCGACAAGTTGGAGCCCAAGAAGTGGTTCGCCAAGAGTGCTGAAAGCATACGTGCACAGGCGTTGCGTCAGACCAAAGCCGCCAACGGTATTCCCATTCGATGGCACGTGGCGGAATCCAAGACGGCCGAGGCCATCCGAAAGCTCTTGGCGGACCGCAAAATACGTGGAATCGAGGTCGTCCACACGCCAGCGCTCCCGTGAAGGAGGAGAGACTTGGTCGAGACCTACTACGCGGGTGCCTACTGGCGGCTCCGGAAGGAGTCACCAGAAGAGTGCGGCCGACGCGCGGAAGCTTTCTTCCAAGCACTTGCTCCTGTCGATTCCTCCTTCTCCCGCTGGTTCAAGCTGGGGCGGTCCCGAAGGGAGGCGAGCAAACACCGCATCGACACGGACCAGGTCACGTTGGAGAAGATGTTCCGACGAGGCAAGGACAGGGTCTTCGAAGATCTCGGCTTCCGTATCAGTGGCTGGAACGGAGAGAGCAACGATGACGATGCTTGCGCCTTCCACATCACGTGCGGCGGTTACGCGGACGAAGTCGGCAATGCGTGCTTGCTCAATCTGCCCAACACGGGCCCGAACGCGGAGCGGGTCCTCACGGCCCCTGTATTGATCGGAATGCTGCGCGCCATGGCAGTGGCGTGGGAGCCAGACGAGGCAGTGGCCATGTCACACAAGCATCGCGATTTGATTGCGGAGCCCCACCCCGATGCCCTGGTCGGCTGGGTCACCTACCTCTCGCGCCGCCGGGGCACCGTGCCTCCGCTACCCGCCCCGGTGCACGTCGAGCGGGTGGAGGACAAGGGCACGCTCCTCGTCCTCACTCCCGAGCGCTTCACCGCGAGCAACCCCGAGCACATGGCCCTGGCCGAGCGCGTCCGCGAGCTGCTCGACCGCGCGGGGCTGCTCGGCCCCATCCGCTGAGCCCGGGCAGCCCACGGCCCTCACGAGGTGTACGCCACCTCGCCATGCTGGGTGGAGTCGAGCCCCATGCGCTCCTCCTCCTCGGAGACACGCAGGCCCAGCACCTTGTCCACCACCTTGAGCAGGAGGAGCGTCACCCCCGCCGTATAGGCGCCCACCGCCAGCACGGCCAGGGCCTGCTTGCCGAGCAGCGCCGGATTGCCATGCAGCAGCCCATCGGCGCCCGCCGGGTTGAGCGAGGCCTGGGAGAACACTCCCACCAGCAGCGCCCCCAGCAGACCGCCCACTCCGTGCACGCCCCAGGCGTCCAAGCAGCCACCCGCCCTCGGCCCACGTCCAGTGCGCCTCCGGGTCGTACACCAGCGTGGTCCACAGCAGGATGAAGAGCGCGTAGACGCTGAACTTCATCCGCTCCACGAACGCGCCCGAGATGAGCGCCGGGGTGATGATGGCGAACTTGAGCTGGAAGCCCATGAAGACCAGGTGCGGAATGCGCCCCTTGGCCGCCGTCGTCACGTTTTCCAGCAACAGATAGTCGCCACCGCCGATAAACCCTCCGTGACTCTTGCCAAAGGCCAGCGAGTAGCCGAACACCACCCACTGCACCGTCACCAGGGCCAGCGCGAAGAACGAGTACATGAACGTGGCCAGCACGTTCTTGCGCCGCACCATGCCGCCGTAGAAGAGCGCCAGCCCCGGCGTCATCAGCAGCACCAGCGCGGAGGCCACCAGCATCCACGCCGTGTCACCCGAGTCGGCCACGGGCTCGGCCGCCTGGGCCTGCGCCAGCCCGGCCTCGTACCCAAGGAGAAATCACCATTGCTCGCAGAGTGTCTTGACGCAGCGCGCAAGTACAATGAGTGGCTGGCTGGAGGGCAAACGGTGGCGCGGTGCGTCAGGGAAGGACGCGGCAGGTGAACCCGTCCAGGACGTGACGTATCTCCGCCAGAGCCGTATTCTCGGCCCCCACAGCACGCGATTCCTGGTGAGCCCGACTTTTCGGAGCCAGCGGGTCTGGTGGTAGCATACGGGAAAGGTCACATTTCGCCGCGCCTACCCGGCGGGCGGCGGGGGAGCTCATGGTACAAGGTAGCGCTCAGGCGCAATGCGTACCGGCCGACGTCGGAGATCCCCTCATCGGCCGGATCCTCAACGACAAGTTCCGCATCGTGGAGGCGCTCGGCGCGGGGGGCATGGGTCGGGTCTACAAGGCGGTGCAGGCGCCGCTGGACCGGCCGGTGGCCCTCAAGGTGCTCAACCCCCAGTACAGCGAGGGCAAGGACCCCGGCTTCCAGAAGCGCTTCTTCATGGAGGCGGCCGTCACCTCCAAGCTGCGCCATCCCAACACCGTCACCATCATCGACTACGGCAAGACGGATGATGGGGTGCTCTACATCGCGATGGAGTACCTGGAGGGGCAGACGCTGGCGCAGCTCCTCACGCAGCTGGGGCCCCTGCCGTGGATGCGCGTGCTGAACATCGCCCAGCAGGTAGCGCGCTCGCTGCGCGAGGCCCACAAGGTGGGGCTCATCCACCGCGACCTCAAGCCCGCCAACATCATGGTCCTCAACCAGGAGGACGACCATGACGTGGTGAAGGTGCTGGACTTCGGCCTGGTGAAGTCCTTCCTGCCCGACCGGGGCCAGCCCAACGAGACGGAAATCACCCAGGCCGGCGTCATCCTCGGCTCGCCGCAGTACATGGCGCCCGAGCAGGCGCGCAACGTGTCCGACCCGCGCAGCGACGTGTACTCGCTGGGCGTGGTGATGTTCCAGATGCTGATGGGGCGCCCTCCCTTCCAGGCGGCGCAGAGCATCGACGTCATCTTCAAGCACCTCAACGAGGCCCCGCCCGCCTTCGCCGGCATCTGGCCCGGACACACCGTGCCGCAGGAGGTAGAGGCGCTGGTGATGCGGTGCCTGTACAAGCGCCCCGAGGAGCGCTTCCAGTCCATGGACGAGGTGCTGGAGTCCATCCGCCGCGCCGCCGCGTCCGCGGGCTTCAGCGGCGCCTTCTCCAGCCCTCGCAGCGCCGTCACCGGTGGCTTCACGGTCCTCCCCGGCCCTGGCAGTGGCCCCGTCTCGGCACCGCAGACGGGCCCCCTGCCCTCCCCCGGAGCCACGGGCGCGAGCACCGTGGCGCTCGACATCGCCGTGGAGGAGCCCGCGAAGCCGCCCGTCCGGCGCACCCTGCCCCTGGCCCTCTTCGGTGGCTCCCTGCTGCTCGGCCTGGGCGTGGCCCTGGTGATGGCCCTGCGCGCCCCCTCGCCCCAGGCCGCTCCCGAGCCCCTCGCCGCGGTGGCTCCGGCGGAGAAGACGCCCCCCGCCGAGCAGCGCCGCGCCATGGAGCCCGTGCCCGCGGCCCCCACCCCACAGCCCTCCGCCGAGCCCGCTCCCGAAGAGGCCGCGCCCGCCGTGGCCGAGCCCGCGCCCATCCGCTTCCTGATCGACAGCGAGCCCGGCGGCGCGAAGGTGATGTACGGAGGGCAGGTGCTGGGAGAGACGCCGGTGGAGCTGCCCGTGCCTCCGGGCGCGGATGGCCGCGCGAGCGCCCGTCTCACCTTCGCGTTGGATGGGTACCAGCGCGTCACCGCCATCGCCGAGGGCGAGGGGCCCGTGGTGCGCTTCAACCAGAAGCTGAAGAAGAAGTCCGGCTCCCGCTCTCCCTCGAGCAGGAGCTCCTCCGGGTACAAGGACGACCCCTACTGAGATTGTGATGAACCCGACCGCCTTGAAGCGAGCGGGCGCCCTCGCGTTGGTGCTGTATGCGGGGAGTGCCTTCGGCGACGCGCGCCTGGAGGCCCGCCGTCATTTCCGCACCGGCATGAGCCTCATTGCCCAGGGGCAGTACGACCAGGGCATCGCCGAGCTGCTGGAAGCGTATTCCATCAAGCCCCACCCCAACGTCCTCTACAACATCGCCCGCGCCTACCAGGACGCGGGCCGGTTGCCCGAGGCGGCGGACTACCTGCGTCGCTACATCGCCGCCAACCCGCCGGACGTGGCCACCGCGCGGGCCACGCTGGCGAAGCTGGAGGAGTCGCTGAAGGCCGCCGAGGCGGCGAATCAGGCCGGGACGGCGCAGCCCGGGGAGCCGGTGGTGCCGGGGAAGAAGCCCGGGTTGCCGCCCATGCCCGCCGCGCCTGGTGCCGAGGCGGCGAAGACGCTCGCGGTGCTCGTCGAGCGGCTGGAGAAGGCCATCGCCCGCGCCGAGTCCCTGCCCGCCACGCCGCCGTCCGCCTCCGCCCCGCAGCCCACGTCCAACGCCATCCGGGATGACGGCTCGGAGAACGTGGTCGGCGCCGACGAGGACGCGGGCGCGGTGCCCTACGAGGAGCGCGTGGTGACGGCGAGCCGCCGGGCCCAGTCCTCCCTGGAGGCCCCCAACGCCACCACCGTCATCACCGCCGAGGACATCCGCCTCTCGGGCGCCACCAGCCTGCCGGAGCTGCTGCGCCGCGTGCCGGGTGCCGAGGTGATGATGCTCGGGACGGGCAGCGCCAACCTGTCGCTGCGCGGCTTCAACCAGCGCGTGGCCAACAAGGTGCTGGTGTTGGTGGACGGCCGCACCGAGTACCAGGACTTCCTGGGCATGACGCTCTGGTCGTCCATCCCCGTGGAGCTCGAGGAGATCGAACGCATCGAGGTCATCCGCGGCCCGGGCAGCGCGCTGTACGGCGCCAACGCCATGCTCGGCGTGGTCAACATCATCACCCGGGCCCCGGGCACGGGCCCTCGGGCGCGCTTCCAGGCCTCGCTCGGCAACGCCAACACCGTGGGCGGCAGCTTCGTGAGCCATGGCGGCTCGGACAGGCTGCGCTACCGCGCCTCGGCGGCGTACTCTCAGGCGGACAGGTGGAGCCGTGACTTCGCGGACGGCCGGCCGGACATGGCCATCATGGACCCCCAGCCCGACCTGGGCGTGCGCAGCGCGCGCGGCAACCTGGCCACCGTCTACCAGTTGGACTCGGGCGCCGAGCTGGGCCTGTCCGGCGGCGTCAACCGCTACTACACGGAAGCCTACCCGCTGGGCGTGCTGCGCAACTTCTACCTGGACGGGGTGAACGCCTTCGTCAAGGCGGACGCGGGCCTGGGGCCGCTCAAGGTGAAGGCCTTCTGGAACCACATGTCCGCGGCGGCGGGGCCTCAGTACGAGGCCGTGGGACAGAGCTCGCTGGCCACGCACGTCTCCTCCAACCTCTTCAACGGCGAGGTGCTCTTCAGCAAGGGCTTCCAGCTGCTGGGCGAGCACCAGGTGAACGTGGGCGTGGAGGGCCGCCTCAAGCGCGTGGCGTGGAGCTACCTGGGCCCGCTGCGCGAGGAGTTCCACGCCGCGGCCTTCGTCCAGGACGAGTGGCGCCTGGCGGAGCCCTTCCGCATCGTGGCCTCCTACCGCGTGGACCGGCACCCGCTGCTGGACGGGGGCAAGCCGGGCCTGGCCAGCTCGCCGCGCGTGTCCGCCCTCTTCATGCCCTTCGAGGGGCATTCCTTCCGCGCCAGCGCCGCCTCGGCCTTCCGCGAGCCCACGTTCCTGGAGAGCTACATAGGCGTGCGCATCCCCATCCCGGGCGTCAACGGAGCCAGCGCGCTCTCCGCCGGCAACCTGGCGCTCAAGCCCGAGCGGATGGTGGCCCTCGAGCTGGGCTACCGCGGCGAGGCGCCCACCCTCGGCATGGATTGGGACGTGGCGCTCTACCAGAACACGGTGAGCGACCTCATCCACCTGTCCGCCTTGCAGCCGCTTCCACCGGGCGAGTCCTGGGACGCGACCTCGGGGACGTACCTGCGGGGCCGCTCCGTCTACCAGAACGAGGCGGCCGTCTACACCGCGCGCGGGGCCGAGGCTGGCGTGACGCTGGCCCCGGTGGATGGCCTCGGCATCAAGGCCAGCGCCGCCTTCCAGCACGTGTCGGCCCGGGGTGAGGAAGGCCTGTGCGGCCCGTGCAGCCAGGCGCCCCAGTTCAAGCTGTACGGCGGCGTCACCTACCGCACGCGCCAGGCGTTGGAGCTCGGCGTGGACGCGGCCTGGACGTCCGCCACCACCTGGGTGGAGCGGGAGCCCGCGTCGGACGATCCCACCCGCATCGAGCCCCTGGCCAACCCGCTGCCCGCCTACGCCATCATCAACGCCCGCGTGGGCTACACGCCGGTGAAGGACAAGGTGTCGGTGGCGCTGGTGGGCTCGAACCTGGGCCCCGCGCACTCCCAGCACCCCTTCGGCAACCGCATCGAGCGACGCGTGCTCGCCATCCTGACGGTGACCCCATGAGCTCCCCCTGCCAGAAGACCCTGGTGGGCCTGGCCCTCGCATCCGTGCTCGCCACCGGCTGCGAGCCCCCACCCGTCGTGCCCACCGCGGACCGCCGCCAGAACCAGCAGCTGTCACGCATCGACGGACAGGTGGTGGTGCAGAGCCGTGCCCGCGGCAACGCCATCGTCCTGCTCTATGACGCCGACCGCCCGCCTCCGCCCGAGGGCGCGGGCCGCCCGCTGAGCTTCACCGTCATCCCCGCCGAGCGGCTCTTCGGCCCGGCGGACCCGAACGCCTCCGGTCCCTTCACCGCGCCCTTCACCTTCAGCCTGGTGGCCCCGGGGCGCTACCTGCTGCGCGGCTTCATCGACGCGGACACGTGCAGCACCGGCGCGCGGCCCTGCCACACTCCGGACTTCATCCCCTGGTACGGCGTCACCAGCGAGCCCAACGCCGGAGACGTGGGCGGTGCCGCGGTGGACGCCCTCACCCGCGCGCCACGCGTGGTGGAGATCGCCGCGGGCCCGGACGGAGCCCTCCAGGCCGCCACCGGCATCACCGTGAGCTTCAGCGACTCGAGCACCGTGCCGGTGGATCGCCCCGCCTTCACGGTCGTGGGTGACAGGCGGTTCGACCCCGCGACCGGCTCCAAGGTGCTGGAGCTGCGGCCCCTACAGCTCCACGAGGGCGTGGTGGACGTGCGGCCCCCCGCCATGATCGTGCGCTACCGGGACGACAACGGCGACGGCAAGCCCGATGACACCAACGGCGACGGCCAGGTGGACCCGCAGGACCTCTGGCCTCGTGTGCTGGTGCGCAAGCTGGCGGGTGGGCAGGAGCTCACCGGAGCACAGCGGCTCGCCGACGAGAACGACCTGGACCGTGATGGCATCCTCGACCCCGAGGGCGCCGACTACCCTCGGGCCGACGGAACGCGCGACGGACTCCCGGACCAGGTGGTGCTCGCCGCCATGCTGCATCCCTCCGTGCTGGACGCGCTTCGCAACCCCGATGGAACTCCGCGCATGGAAGCCGTGACCGTGCCCTCACTGAGCGTCGTGGTCCTACCCAGGGCGCTCGATGTGCGTGATCCGCTCCACCCCATGGACCTGCGCTCGGTGCCTTCCGGACGCTATGCCCTCACGCTCGTCCAGTTCACCGGCCAGACGTGGCGCGTGCCCAACGAGCTGTGGCCCACCCTCGCGTCCGAGAGCGGATTACCGTCGCTGGAGAGCCAATCCTTCGTGCTCGAAGTACCGTGAAAAAGACTCATCTCTTGAGAGTGAAAAACACCCACCTCCCGACCCGCTCCACTTTGACTTCAAGTTGTCCGTCGGCGAACATGGAGGCGATTTGGGAGACCCTCCAATGAAGCCGGCCTCAGTCGTGCCCGAAGCAACGGCGACCACCTCGCCACGTCCCTCGTCGGCTCCCACCGAGCCCGCGCGGCCGTCCGCTTCGTCCAGCACCGCTCCGGCCCGACCCGCGGTGACCCCCGTCGAGCCCTTGCGTCCCTTCGGAATGCTCAGCTCCGAGACGGCGAAGGCCTTCGCGACGGTGACGGCTCCTCCCGAGCCGCGCCCCTTCGCCATACCGGACCCCGCGGTGCAGCCGCAGCGCGTGCTGCTGGTGGATGACAGCCGCTCCATCCGCACGCTGCTGAAGATCTACCTGATGGCGCGCTCCTTCGAGTACATCGAGGCGGAGTCGGCGGAAGCGGCGCTGAAGGTGCTGGAATCGCAGCAGGTGGACCTCATCCTCACCGACTTCCACATGGACGGGATGAACGGCGCGGACTTCGCGGCGACGGTGCGTGCGCACGGCGACACGCAAATCTCCAAGATTCCCATCCTGATGATGACGGGCGACGCGAACGCGGCCGAGGTGCGCAACAAGGGCCAGAAGGCGGGCATCAACGCCTTCGTGCGCAAACCGGTGAGCTGTGCCCAGCTGATGACGCTGGTGGACACCATCCTCCCGCCCGTGAAGACGGGCTGAGACGGACCCGACCTTACGCGGAGGGCGTCGAGACCGCGGTCTCCGCCCGGGCCCGCCGCTTGCGCAACGCCTCGGCCACGCGGATGACGAAGAGCAGCGCCAGCACGCCGCCGTACACGAGCGGCTCGGTGAGATCCTTCTTCACGCGCCAGACGAAGTGCACCACCCCCAGCGACGCCGACACGTAGGCCAGCCGGTGCAATCGCCGCCATGCGGGGAAGCCCATACGCCGCACCATGCGATTCGTGCTGGTGACGGCCAGCGGCACCAGCAACACCAGCGCGAGGAAGCCCACGGTGATGAAGGGCCGCCTGGTGATGTCCTCGAGGATGGCGTCGAGCGCCAGCCCCTGGTCCAGCACGGCGTACGTGAGGAAGTGCAGCGAGGCATGGGCGAAGCCCAGCAGGCCCAGCAACTTGCGCAGGCGCATGGGCCACGTCCACCCGAACACCCCCTTCAGCGGCGTGCACGCGAGCGAGGCCACCAGGAAGATGAGGGCGAGCATCCCCGTCTGGTTGAGCGTGCGCTCGATGGGATTGGCGCCGAGCGTCCCTTGCGCGAACTGGAGCGCCAGGAGGGCCAACGGAGAGAGGCCACCCACGAGGACGGCCGGCTTGAGCCAGGGGTACGGAGGAGCGGCCATGGGCGTCAGAAGTCGCGGCGCAGGTCCATGCCCGTGTAGAGGCTGGCCACCTGCTCGGCGTACCCGTTGAAGGGAAGCGTGGGACGGCGGCGGAACTCACCGATGCGGCGCTCGGTGGCCTGGCTCCAGCGCGGATGGTCCACCTGGGGATTCACGTTGGCGAAGAAGCCGTACTCGCGCGCGTTGGCCAGGTTCCAGGTGGTGGGCGGCTGCTTCTCCGTGAGGGAGATGCGGACGATGGACTTGATGCCCTTGAAGCCGTACTTCCACGGCACCACGAGCCGCAGCGGCGCGCCGTTCTGGTTGGGCAGGACGCGGCCGTACAGGCCCACGGCGAGCATCGTGAGCGGGTGCAGGGCCTCGTCCAGACGCAGGCCCTCGACGTAGGGCCAGTCCAGCACGGGGTACTTCTGGCCGGGCATCTGCTCCGGGTCCTTCAGGGTGGTGAAGGCCACGTACTTCGCCTTGCCGGTGGGCTCCACGCGCCGCAGCAGCCCCGCCAGCGGGAAGCCGAGCCACGGAATCACCATGGACCAGGCCTCCACGCAGCGCATGCGGTAGACGCGCTCCTCGAGCGGGAACCAGGACTGCAGCGTGTCGATGTCCACGCGCTGCGGCTTGTGCACCTCGCCGTCGATGATGACCGTCCACGGCCGCGGCTTGAGGGTGTGCGCGTTCTGGGCGGGCTCGCCCTTGTCGAGGCCGAACTCGTAGAAGTTGTTGTAGGTGGTGGCGTCCTCGTAGGACGTGGCGCGCTCGTCGGTGTCGTAGGGACCACGGGGCCGAGCCACCTTGGGCGCCTCGCCCGGTACCCCCAGGAGCGGGGAGTTCCCCCCCCCCGTGGGCCGGTGGCTGAGGAGCTGCAGGCCGGTACCCACCGCCGCGGCGGTGCCGGTGAAGAGGGCGGCGCTCTTGAGGAACTCACGCCGACGCAGGTACAGCGACTCGGAGGTGATCTCGGACCCCAGGGGCTCGGGCAGCTTCTGGCGCATGATTCCCTTCCGTACGCCCGAGCCGGAATCCGGTTACATCCGCCGGAGGCTCAGGGCAGGGCCGGCTTCGCGGGCGCGAGCATCCCGCATCTTCCACAGGCGCCACCAGGGTGTAGAGGGGGATTGGTGGTGCTCCCAGTGGTAGCCGAAGAAGTAGCAGGAGAGCATGGCCCACAGGTGGTTGCGCGGCAGGGAGCGCGCGTGGTGGGGCGCCATGTCGGGGGTGTCCGGCCGACGGTGGGGCAGGTAGGTGCCGAAGTAGAAGAGCTGCACCGTGCCGAGCACCGCGGGCACCACCCAGAAGGCGACGATGCGCCACTGGGCCACGCCGAGCAGCATCAACAGGTTGAACTTGGCCGCCATGACGAGGAACTGGGGCCAGGTCATGTAGCGCACCATGAAGGTGGCGAACCACGGCCAGAAGGCCTGGGTGCGGGTGGAGAAGTCCGGGTCGTCCGGGCCGGTGGGATCGGCGTGGTGGGCGCGGTGGTTGACCACCAGACGCCGGTAGGAGAGCCCGGCGAAGAGGAAGCAGGCGAGCGTGCCCACGCCCTGATTCACCCACCGGTGGCGGCTCACCGTGCCATGCATGGCGTCATGGCCGGTGATGAACAGCCCGGTGCACAGGTACGCCTGCAGGGCGATGTGCAGGTACGTGAGCGGCGAGGCGAGGGACAGGTCGGCCGCCACCAGCAGCCAGACGAGATGACCCATCCACGCGCCGAGCACGCTCAGCGCGATGAGGACACCCCAGGGACCTCGAGGAACGTGGCTGCGCATCCGCCTCATCTCTCATCATGTACCGCCCGCCGCGCACGGGAAAAAGCACGCGGCGGGCGAGCGGACGACAGTGTTACTTCGCGGCCGGGGAAGAGAAGCCCCCGAGCTCGGCGGTGAGCTTCTCGGCGGTGACGTAGCGCGGCTCGATGTCCACCGGGACATTGTTCAGCTTGTCCAGGACGCGCTTCACCTCGGGGCGCACCACGCCCATCTTCTCGAGCAGCGACTCGGCGTTGGCGCGGTTGCCGCTGGCCTGCAGCTCCATGAGCTGCTTCGTCAGCGCGGTGACGGACTCCTTGATCTTCCCCGGCACCACCGAGAAGGTCCCGTCCTTGTTCACCACCACGGCGCCAGCATCCAGGAAGTAATTGAGCTGCAGGGCGATGCCCTTGCCGTGTGCCTCGTTGATGCCGAAGCGGATGGAGCGGAACGCGGACGCCAGGAACGTGGTGTACATGGTGCGCTCCAGCTCCTTGCCGATGACGCCCTTGTCCACCAGCTGCTGCAGGGCCCACAGGCCGGAGACGTCCGCCTTGGCCTCCTCGATGGCGCTGGAGGACGCCTGGAGCGCCTGGCGCACCGTGGTCTGCTTGCCCTCCACGGTGATGTTGTGGGGCCCCAGGCCGTGCATCAGCTCGTGCATGAGGATGTGGGTGAAGAAGGCGTCGAAGGAGATGTCCTTGCGCTCCTTCGCGGGCAGCGCCACCCGGGAGATGGGCACCAGCACGCGCTGGAACTTGGCCTCCTGGATGTTCTTGAGCATCACGCGCTTGGTGCCCTTCTCGGCCGCCACGCGCTCGTCATTGGGCAGGTTGTAGGCCGCGGTCTGCACGCCCCGGTTGCCGTCACCCGAGGAGAAGAGGCTGTTGACCACGCGGATGGGCGCGAGCGCTCCCAGCCTGGGATTGCGCAACTTCGGATCGATGGGGAGGTTGTTCTCCAGCCCCTGCAGCTCGCCGCTGAACTTCGCGAGCTTCTGCGTCTCGGCGTCGTCACGCAGGCCGATGAAGGCCTCGAAGGCGGCCTTGTAGTTGAACCACTCGTCCTCGTAGACCTCGTAGGGCCCCACGGTGGGCTCGATGCTGGCGTCGAGCTCCATCCAGGCGACCTCGCTCGGGTAGTAGTCGTTGCTGAGGAAGGCGTCGGCGCGCTTCGTGAGGAAGGCCTTCAGCGTGGGCTGGGTGGTGAGCCCGGCGGCCTCGCGCAGCAGCCGCGCGGCCAGGGCGAGCTCGCCCTGGTACTCGACGCTGTAGGGGACGGAGACGAACCTTCCGTTCGTGTCCCGGCGAATGGTCGTGAAGAAGCCGGTGGCCTCGCGCTGCTGCGCCTCGGGGAGGGACTTCACCCAGGCCTCGATGTCGGCCTTGGAGGCGCCGGCCGGGTAGAAGTTGCCCTCGGGGGGCTTGGCGGGGACGCCGGGAACGAAGGGCGCGTTGTGGTCGAGCCGGGACCAGGGCCCCTTGTTGAGGAGGAAGGCGTGCAGCCGCTCACGGCCGAGTGGGGAACCATCCTGGAGGAGCTCGAGCAGGAGCGTCTCGTTGCCCGCCCAGACCTGACGCAGGAAGAGCGGGTCCATGACCTGGGCGGCCTGGAGGATCTTCGCCAGGGCGCGCCGCTCGTTCTCGGGGAGCTTCGAGACATCGGCCTGGATGTCGACGGGGGCGAAGCGGGCCGTCATGCGCTTGAGCTCGGTGGCATTGGGCATACGGGAGGGCACGGGCTGTGCCTCGGCGGCACGGGCCGAGCCCGGCAGGAGCAACGCGGCGGAGGCGACGAAGGAGAGGAGTTTGCGTTTCATGGCGGCCCTTTTACCCGCTGTGAATCGCTCAGCACAGCGTGCACCAAGGGAGCCCCGACGGTACTTCGGTGATATGTTTCCTGGGTCGCTTCGGGAGCACGTCACGGGCGCCTTTTCCTGCTCGACTCCCCCTGCCCACACCCGAACGCGTACGAACTGGCGAGCAGGCGCGACGCGTCTCGAGGTCCGGCGCTCGCCGACAAGGACACTCCTCCATGTTGGACATCCCGGGTTACAGGGTTCTTGGCACCATTCGAGCGACGGGCTCGAACGTTCTGTTCCAGGCCGTGCGCGAGGCCGATGACCTCCCCATCATCCTCAAGACGCCCATGGCTCCCTTGCCCGGCCCTGGCGAGCACGAGCGGTACCGGCGGGAGTTCGCCATCCTGCAGCGGCTGCGGGACGTGCGTGGAGTCGCCTCGCCCTACGCCTGTGAGCGCATCCACAACCGGCCCGTGCTGCTGCTGGAGCAGGTGCGAGGCGACGCCTTGTCCGAGCTCACGGGCCAGCCGATGGAGGTCTCCCGGTTCCTGAGCCTGGCCCTCTCCCTTGCTTCCACCCTGGGCGAGGTCCACTGCCGCAACGTCATCCACAAGGACATCAAGCCCTCCAACATCATCGTGGAGCCCTCGGGTGCGGCACGTCTCATCGACTTCGGCGTGGCCACGTTGCAGCAGGTGGAGCACCTGGACGCGGCGCCGACACACCTGATCGAGGGGACGCTGGCCTACATGTCCCCGGAGCAGACGGGGCGCATGAACCGCGCGGTGGACTACCGCACGGACTTCTACTCGTTGGGCGTGACGTTCTACGAGCTGTTGACCGGGCAGCGCCCCTTCCAGGCGCGCGATGCCCTCGAGTGGTTCCACGCGCACATGGCGCGGACGCCGCCGCCACCGCACGAGCTGAACCCCCAGGTGCCGCCGGCCTTGTCCGCCATCGTCCTCAAGCTGATGGCGAAGGTGGCAGAGGAGCGCTACCAGAGCGCCGAGGGACTCCAGGCGGACCTGGAGCGCTGCCGCGAGACGCTGAGCCAGAGCGAGCAAGAGGTGTTCGCGCTGGGCACCCGGGACACGCCCAACCGCTTCCAACTGCCGCAACGGCTCTACGGGCGCGAGGCACAGGTGTCCGCCCTGCTCGAGGGCTTCGAGCGCGTGGCGCGCACGGGCAGGCCGGAGCTGTTCCTGGTCAGCGGTTACTCGGGCATCGGCAAGTCCTCGGTGGTGCACGAGCTGCTCAAGCCGGTGGTGCAACGGCGCGGCTTCTTCCTGAGCGGCAAGTTCGATCAGTTCCAGCGCGACATTCCGTACGCGACGCTGGCGCAGACCCTCCGCGGGCTGCTGCAACAACTGCTCGCGGAGAGTGACGAGGAGATCGCGAAGTGGCGGGAGCGGGTGAACCAGGCGTGGGAGGGTCAGGGCCAGCTGCTCGTGGACCTGATGCCCCAGCTGGAAGTGCTGGTGGGCCCGCAGCCCGCGCTCCAGGAGGTCCCTCCCAGCGAGGCCCAGCACCGTTTCTACCGGGTGGTCCGCCAGTTCGTGTCGGTGTTCGCCACGACGGAGCGCCCGCTGGTGGTGTTCCTGGATGACCTGCAGTGGGCGGACCTGGCCAGCCTGCGATTGCTCGGGCAGATGATGTCACAACCGGCCCCCCCACCCGTGCTGTGGATTGGCGCCTACCGGGACAACGAGGTGAGTCCCTCGCACCCGCTGATGCAGATGTTGGAGGAGGTGCGCAAGGAAGGGACTCGGACGGTGGACCTCCGCCTGGAACCGCTGAGCGTGGAGCAGGTGGAGCGCCTGGTCGGCGACACCCTGCCGGGCGCGAACAGGGAGATGGTCGCTCCCCTCGCGGCATTGGTGCACGAGAAGACGGGAGGCAACCCCTTCTTCCTGCTGCGGCTGCTGGTGACACTCCACCAGGATGGCCTGCTGGTGCGCGTGCCCGGCGGCTGGCGGTGGGATGCCGAGGGCGTGCGGGCCCGGGGGTACTCGGAGAACATCGTCGAGTTCATGGTGGGCAGGCTGCGCCAGCTTCCCCCCGCCACACAGCGCCAACTGTGGCTGGCGGCGTGCGCGGGCAATGTCTTCTCCCTCCAGCTGCTGGGGACCCTCTCCGGCCTGGCCGAGGTGGGGGACGTGGAGCAGCAGCTCGAGCCCGCGCTCCAGGAAGGCATGCTGGTGCGCGCCGGTCCGGAGCAATACCGCTTCCTTCACGACCGCATCCAACAGGCGGCCCATTCCCTCGCCTCCGAGGCCGAGCGCAAGGCCATCCACCTGCGCATCGGCCGGTTGATGCTCGAGCGCCTGTCGCAGGAGGAGGTGCGCGAGTCGCTCTTCGACGTGGTGAGCCAGCTCAACTCGGGAGCGGAGCTGATCGAGGACCCCTCGGAGCGCCACCACCTCGCGCGCTTGAACGCCGAAGCGGGTGGGAGGGCCAAGGCCTCGATGGCGCTCGGCCCCGCCAGCACCTACTTCACGGCGGCCTTCGCGCTCATTCCAGGGGACCCCTGGGAGACGGACTACGAGCTGGCCTTCAAGCTGCGCCTCACCCTGGCGCGCTGCGAGCTCATGAGCGGCAACGTCGCCGAGGCGCGCCGCCTGATCGAGGAGTTCCGCTCCCGGGCGCGCACCCGCTCGGACACCGCGGCCGTCTACATGCTGAGGCAGGACATCCACTTCGCCATGGATGAATACCCGGAAGGCATGGCCTGCATCATGGAATGCCTGACGTTGCTGGGCATGCCGCTCCCGCCGCGCCCCACCCGGGAGGAGGCGGTGGCCGCTCATGAGGAGGTGTGGGCCGCGTTGGGGGAGCGCTCCATCGAGAGCCTGGTCGAGCTGCCGCTCATGACCGACCCGGACATGAGGCTGGCCGTCAGCGCCATGTACAAGCTCTTCGGCCCCGCGTACTCCTCCAGCCACGACCTGCTCATCATCCTGCTGAGCCGGATTGTCTCCCTCACTCTCCGTCACGGCTTCTTGGATGCCGTCGTGAGCGGATATTGCTGGTTTGGAGCCATCACCGGCGCGTACTTCAAGCGGTACCAGGAGGGTCATGCCTTCGCGAGGCTCGCCCTCGCGCTCGTCGAGCGGCACAACCTGTCCACCTACCGGGGGGATGTCCTCCTCAGCACGCAGTTCAGCAGCTACTGGACCCAGCCCCTGCCCAAGGCGCAGGAGCTCGTCCAGGGAGGCATCCACCACGCGATTCAAGTGGGTGACATCCCGGCCGCCGCCTACGCCAGCCTCTATTCCGTCATCAACCGCCTCGTCATGGGGCACAACCTGGAGGACGTCTACCAGGAGTCGCTCGTACGCGCCGAGTTCCTGAGCAGGACGGGATTCCTGGAGCCCCAGTACTCGCTGCTCACGGCCCAGCGCTACGTGCAGCAGATGCGCGGGCAGCCCCTCCCGTTCGACCCCCGGACCGGGGACGGCTTCGATGAACGGGATTTCAAGACCCGGATGACGTCGCCTCAGCGCAGCTCCGGCATGCGGTGCGGCTACCAGGTCTTCGAACTCCAGTCGTCCTTCATGTTCGGCGCCTACGGGGCGGCCCTCGAAGCAGCGGACAAGGCGGCCGAGCTCCAGTGGAGCATCCAGGGCAACATCCAGAACCGCGATTACGAGCTCTACCGCGCCCTGGCCCTGGCCGCGTGCTTCGAGAGCGCGACGCCGGAGGAGCAGCGGCGCTACCTCGAGGACATCCAGCACCATCAACAACAGCTCGCGGAGTGGGCCCAGAACTGTCCCGAGAACTTCCGCGCGCACGAGCAACTGGTCTCCGCGGAGCTGGCCCGCCTCCAGGGGCGGCCGGATGCGGCGACACGCGCCTACGAGGAGGCCATCCGCTCGGCCCGCGAGAATGGTGCCACCCAGTACATGGGACTGGCCTGCGAGCTCGCGGCCAACTTCTGGCGCACGCGGCAGGCGCCCATCGTCGCCCATGCCTTCGCGCGTGAGGCCCTCGCGGCCTACAAACAGTGGGGCGCCCTGGGCAAGGTCCAGCACCTGGAGTCCCTGTGGCCACACCTCGCCTCCTCGGGGGCCTCCGAGGACACGCCCACCACCACCAGCACGGACTCGACCCGGATCGACGCGCTCACCATCGTCAAGACCCAGCAGGCCATCTCCGGCGAAATCGTGCTGGAGCGGCTGGTGACGACGCTGCTGCGCGCGGCCATCGAGAACGCGGGGGCTCAGCGCGGCGCCCTGCTGCTGCCCAACGGGAACACGCTCTCGGTGGCGGCCACCTCCGACTCCTCGCCGGACACCGAGCTGCCGTGGACGCTCCTCTCCTATGTCCGGCGCACACGGGAGCACGTGCTCATTGGCGATGCCTCCAAGCCCCACCCCTTCTCGTCAGACCCCTACCTGGTGCGCGGTGGAGCGCGCTCGGTGTTGTGCCTGCCACTGCTGAGACAGGAGCAGTTCTCCGGAGCGCTCTACCTGGAGAACAACCTGGCCACCAACGCCTTCAGCCCCGCGCGCCTGGCGCTCCTGGGACACATCGCCTCGCAGGCCGCCATCTCCATCGAGAACGCTCGGCTCTATGCCGACGTGCAGCGCGCCAGGATGGAGCTGCGTCAGGCCAACGACGCGTTGGAGCAGCGGGTGGAGGAGCGCACGCGCGAGCTCAAGCAGGCCCAGGCCCGCCTCGTGGACACCGCGCGAGAGGTGGGCATGGCGGAGATCGCCACCAACGTGCTGCACAACGTGGGCAATGTGCTCACCAGTGCCGTCGTCAACCTGGAGATGATGCGCAAGGCGGTGGGCGCCTCGCGCGTGGGCCGGTTGAAGCAGGCCTCGGCCCTGGTGCAGGAGAACCGGGAGTCACTGGCTGACTTCCTGACCAGGGACACGCGTGGCGTCCGTCTGCCGGACTACCTGTCGGCACTGGCCGACGAGATGATGCGCGAGCAGATGACCCTCATGGAGGACATGGATGCGATGGGCCGGCACATCGAGCACATCCGCGCCATCGTCCAGGTGCAGCAGACATACGCCCGGACCTCGCTGATGACGGAGGAGTGCGACCTGGCCCGCCTCATCGACGACGCGCTGCGCATCCAGATGGCGGCGCTGCAGCGCCACGGCGTCACCGTCCATCGCGAACTGGCGGCGGTGCCCAGGGTGCATGTGGACAAGCACAAGGTGCTGCAAATCCTCATCAACCTCATCAGCAACGCCAAGTACGCGCTGGACGAAGTCCCCGAGGGCCAGCGCAACATGTGGGTGAGGCTGGTGGCTGAGGGGAACGAGGCGCGCATCCAGGTGGTGGATGATGGGGTGGGCATCGCGCCGGGGATGAAGGACAAGCTGTTCGCGCACGGCTTCACCACGCGCAAGGACGGCCACGGCTTCGGGCTGCACTCGAGCGCGCTCGCGGCGCAGCTCTTGAAGGGAAGCCTCACATTGGAGAGCGAGGGTCCCGGCAAGGGAGCCGTGGCCACGCTCGCACTTCCGCTCGCATGATCCCCATCAAGCAAGCCCGCGAAGGAGTGCCCCAGGGACCATGCGCTGACAACATCCCGCGGCCATTCCCCTCTCCCCTCGGGAGAGGGAGCATTCTTCCCTGAACAAAAATCAGAGAGATCGTGTACGGAGGGGGCCGCCCCTCACAGGGCGGGCAGCAGGATGACGATGAGCACGTCCCACAGGGAGTGACTCACCCACGAGGCCACGAGGCTGCGGCGCCACTCGGCGAGCAGCCCCCAGGCGAGCGACGTGGGGAACGCCGCGAGCGCCAGCAGCGGCTCACGGAAGGCGAGCAGCGCGAGGCTCGACAGTACCGCCGCCACCACCACGCACCCCACCCGCCCGAGCCTCGGCCGCAGCGCCTGTTGCACCACACCCCGCCAGAAGAGCTCCTCGGCCGGAGCGATGAACAGCGCCAGCGCCAGCGCCTCTCCGAGCGAGCCCGTTCCGAACGTCGCGTAGATGGCCGCCAGGGGCTCGCAGAACAGCTCCGAGAAGCCGCCACACATCGCCCACAGCACCGCCCGAGCGCCCACGTACAGCACCCCCGCGAGGGCCACGCCCCACAACACATCCGCGCGTCTCGGAACGAGCCACCGCTGTCCCGCCTCGCCCAGCGCCTTCCACGAGAGCGCGTTCCACACCGCGCAGTAGAGCGTGGCCCACAGGAAGAAGCGCGGTGGGTGCACGTGCACCAGCGCGGTCCACGCAATCACCGCCACCCCGCTGGCCATGAGCCAACCCCGCTCCGCCAACCCGGACGATGTCACGGCGGAGGAGGTCATGGCAGCGGCAGCTCCCGGTCCCGCAGCAGGGCCTCCGCCGCTCGCCGCCCCGAGACCATGGCGCCCTCGATGGAGCCATTCTCCCGGTAGTCCCCACAGACATACAGCCCCGGGGACAGCCGGACCTGCCGGTGGGGCTCCGCGAAGGACTCGGGCGGCTGCGCCGGCAGCGCGTGCGGAATCTCGTACGTGCGCAGGTGCCGCCACTTCGCCACCGCTCCGCCGAACCACTCCGTGAGCTGCTCGCGCACTCGCGCCTCCAGCGTCTCCGGGTCCTCCTCCGTCTCCAACACCGACACCGACACCAGCGCCTGCCCCTCAGGCGCGTACGCGGGCGCCACCTCGCTCATCACCGCGAGGTTGTTCACCGGCCCCCTCCCCTCCCCGTTCAGCACCAGGTAGGGCCCTCGCACCGGCGGCTCCGGCGCGGCGAAGTACAGACACGTCACCGCGTTCATCCTCCGCGGCAGCATGCCGGGCAGCAGCTCCTCCGCCGCGGGAGCATCCGTCGCCACCACCACCGCGTCGGCCTCCTCCCGCTCGCCCGAGATCAACCGCACCCGGTGGCCCCACACCTCCTCCACCGGCGCGTTCAGCTTCACCGCGCCAACGGGCAGCTTCGCGGCGAGTTGCGAGGAGAGCGCTCCCATCCCCTTCGCCGGCACCGCCGTGGCCCCCGTGGCGAACATCCGGAAGACGAACTCCAACACCCGGCTGGAGGTGCGCAGCTCCTTCTCCAGGAAGATGCCCGCGAAGAAGGGGCGCAGGAAGGCCTCCACCATCTCCTCGGAGAAGCCCACGTCCCGCAGGTACTCCCGCGAGGTCTTCTGCCTCCGGAGGAGCACGTCCTCCACCGAGCCCGCGAGCGACTGCTGGCGCAAATCGAGAATGTGCAACTTGTCCGTGAACGAGCCCACGCGGTTGAAGGCATGGGCCGCGGCCTGCAGGGGCCGGCGGAACGGATCCGCCACCTTGTGCAAACACCCCTCGCGCCACACCAGCGCCCCCGGGAAGAAGCGTTGGAAGTCGAGCGCGTCATAGTCCAGCCACCGCCGCGGCTCGGGATACGCGGTGAGGAACACCTGGAAGCCCCGGTCCAGCTGGAACCCCTCCACCACGTCCGTGCGCACCCGGCCGCCCACCCCGTCGCTCGCCTCCAGCACCCGCACCTTCACCTTCGCCTGGTGCAACAGCCTCGCGCACGTCAACCCGGCCAACCCCGCCCCCACCACGATGACGTTCGGACGCACCACGCCGCACCCTCCGTAAAAGTGAAAAGTCCCGTACTACCTTGCTTCCCGGAGACCGCCCAGCCACACTTGCCGGGAATAAGGAGGGAAGTGGACACCTTTCTTCCTGCAAGGCGTCCCGCTCTTCCCTAATAAAAGCAGCGCCTCGAACCGACCGCCTCTTCCCCAGGCGGCGGAATACTTCGGAGAGTCAAGAGCCATGTTGATCGTGATGCGCCCGGATGCGACGGCCCAGGAAATCGAGCGTGTGAACGACGAGATCCGCCGTCACGGCTGGCGACCGCACACGAGCCCCGGAGAGACGCGCGCGGCCATCGGCATCACCGACAACGCGGGGTAGGCACATGACACTCAAGGAAGCGCTGGGTAGGGTCGTTGGCCGGCGCGACTTGACCCGCGAGGAGATGGCCCTGGTGATGGGCCAGATGCTCGCGGGAGAAGCGACGCCTGCCCAGGTAGGCGCCTTCGCGGTCGCGTTGCGCATGAAGGGTGAGACCGAGGACGAGATCCTCGGAGCGGCGGAGGCCATGCGGGCCTGCGCCACGCGCATCCACCCCCAGGCCCAGGTGGTGTTGGATACCTGCGGCACGGGCGGAGACGGCGCGCACACCTTCAACATCTCCACGGCCGTGGCCTTCGTGGCCGCGGGCGCGGGCGTCACGGTGGCCAAGCACGGCAACCGGGCGGTGTCCTCGCGGTGTGGCAGCTCGGACGTGCTCGCCGCGCTGGGCGTCGCCATGGACCGCTCTCACGAGCAGGTGACGCGGGATGTGGATCTCCACGGCGTGGGCTTCCTCTTCGCGCCCTCGCACCACAGCGCCCTGCGGCACGTGGCGCCGGCCCGGCGGGAGATTGGCCTGCACACCCTCTTCAACCTGCTGGGGCCCCTGACCAACCCGGCGGGCGCGTGCTACCAGCTGCTCGGCACCTTCGCGGGTGAGCGGCTGGAGCAGACGGCGCGTGTCCTGTCGCGGCTGGGCAGCAAGCGCGCCTGGGTGGTGCACGGCCGCGATGGGCTGGACGAGCTCTCCCCGTGCACGGCCTCGGACGTGGCGGAGCTGCGTGAGGACGGCTCGGTGCGGACCTTCACCGTCACCCCCGAGGACGCGGGACTGGAGCGGGTACCGCCCGAGTCCATCGTCGGAGGGGACGTGGAGGACAACGCCCGGCGCCTCAAGGCGCTGCTCGCGGGTGAGCGCTCCGGCGTGCGCACGGCGGTGCTGCTCAACGCCGCGGCCGCCCTGGTCGTGGTGGGCAAGGCGGCGAACCTCAAGGAAGGAGTGCTGCGCGCGGTGGAGTCCATCGACTCCGGCGCCGCGGCGGCCAAACTGGAAGCCCTCGTGAAGGGAGGTCCGGCATGAGCGCGCCCGAAACGGACAAGCTCGCGGCCATCTTCGCGCGCAAGCGCCGGGAGCTCGCCGCGCGCAAGCCCCTGGTGGCGAGCGCGCCCCGCCCCACCGGCCGGGACTTCGCGGCCGCCCTCACCCGGCACCGCCCGGACGTTCCGGTGAACGTCATCGCCGAGGTGAAACGCCGCAGCCCCTCGGGTGGCGACTTCCCGCACCAGGACCTGGTGGCGGTGGCGAAGGCGTACGAGGCCGCCGGAGCGAGCGCGGTGAGCGTGCTCACGGACGACGTGGACTTCGGAGGCAGCCTCGAGGATCTCCTCCAGGTGCGCGCGGCCATCTCTCTGCCGGTGCTGCGCAAGGACTTCCTGGTGGCGCCGCAGGAGGTGGAGGAGAGCGCGGCCATCGGCGCGGACGCGGTGCTGCTCATCGCGGACGCGCTGGAGGACGGGGAGCTCGCGGAGATGGTGGCGGCGGCGAAGGCCTGCAGGGTGGCGGCGCTCGTCGAGGCCCACACGCAGGAGCACGCCGAGCGGGCGCTGAAGGCGGGCGCGGAGCTGGTGGGCATCAACAACCGGAACCTCGCCACGCTGCGCACGGACACGGCCACCGCCCTGCGGGTGATTCCCGCCCTGCGAAGCCGGGCGAAGGCGCTGGTGGCCGAGAGTGGCCTCAAGACGCGCGAGGACTTCGCGGCGGCCCGGGCGGCTGGAGCCGACGCGGTGCTCGTGGGCGAGTCCCTGCTGCGCGACGCCGAGCCGGGCCGTGCGCTGGCGAAGCTGCTCGCGCCCGTGGGTGCGCCGTGAGCCCGAGGGTGAAGATCTGCGGCATCACCCGCGAGGAGGACGCGCGGGTGGCGTGGGCCGCGGGCGCGGACGCACTGGGGCTCAACTTCTACCTGCGCTCGCCGAGGTACGTGACACCGGAGACGGCGGCGGTCCTGGCGCGCACGAGGCCGGCGCTGGGCTCCGTGGTGGGCGTCTTCGTCAACGAGTCAGCGGACATCATCCGCGCTCGGGTGCGTGACTGCGGGCTGACGGCGGTGCAGCTGCACGGGGACGAGCCGCCCGAGGCCTGCGAGGGCTACGGCGTGCCGGTCATCAAGGCCCTGCGGGTGCGGGGACTCGAGGACGTGGAGCGGGCGCGAACCTATGTGGGCGTGGGCGACGTGGCCACGCTGCTGCTGGACGGGGCGGCGCCGGGCTACGGCGGCGGAGGCGTGGGCTTCGACTGGTCGCTGGTGGCGCGGCTCGCGGACGCGGGCGTGCCGGTGCTGGTGGCCGGAGGACTCAACCCCGGCAATGTCCGGGAAGCCGTGCGGGCCACCCGGCCCTACGGCGTGGATGTGGCGAGTGGGGTGGAAGTCAGCCCCGGCGTCAAGGATGCGGACGCGGTGCGCGCCTTCGTGCGCGCCGTGAAGCCCCTGCTTTGGGAGTGATGAAGACCATGGACACGGAAACCGCCCCGGGCCGCTTCGGGCGTTACGGCGGCCGTTACGTGCCGGAGACGCTGGTCCCGGCACATCTGGAGCTGGAGCAGGCCTATGCCGAGGCCCGTAAGGACCCGGCCTTCGACGAGCAGGTCTCGCAGGTGCTGCGCGAGTACGTCGGGCGCGAGACGCCGCTGACGCCCGCGCGCCGGCTCACCGAGCTGTGGGGTGGCGCCGAGGTGTGGCTCAAGCGAGAGGACCTCGCGCACACGGGCGCCCACAAAATCAACAACACCATCGGCCAGGTGCTGCTGGCGCGGCGGATGGGCAAGAAGCGCATCATCGCGGAGACGGGCGCGGGCCAGCACGGCGTGGCCACGGCCACCGCGTGCGCCCTGTTCGGCATGCCCTGCGAGGTCTTCATGGGCGCGGTGGACGTGGAGCGCCAGTCGCTCAACGTCTTCCGCATGAAGGCGCTGGGAGCCAAGGTGACGCCGGTGGAGTCGGGCTCGCGCACGCTCAAGGACGCGATGAACGAGGCCATGCGCACCTGGGTGGCGCAGGTGGAGGACACCTACTATGTCATCGGCAGCGCGGCCGGCCCCCACCCCTACCCCACCATCGTCCGCGACTTCCAGTCCGTCATCGGCCGCGAGGTGCGCACGCAGTCGCTGGTGGCCTTCGGCAAGCTGCCGGACGCCATCATCGCGTGCATCGGCGGTGGCTCGAACGCCATCGGCATCCTGCACCCCTTCATCCACGACAAGGACGTGCGGCTGGTGGGTGTCGAGGCCGGCGGCCACGGCCTGAGCTCGGGGCAGCACGGCGCGTCCCTGACGCTGGGCACCGAGGGCGTGCTCCACGGCTCGCGCTCGCTGGTGCTGCAGGACGAGAACGGGCAGATCATCGAGGCGCACTCCATCTCCGCCGGCCTGGACTACCCGGGCGTGGGGCCGGAGCTGGCGCACCTGGCGAAGACGGGGCGGCTGGAAGTGCGCACCGCCACGGACGACGAGGCGCTGGCGGCCTTCTACCGGGTGTCTCGCACCGAGGGCATCCTGCCCGCCCTGGAGTCCTCGCATGCCTTCGCGCGCGCGGAAGACCTGGCCCGTGAGCTGGGCAAGGGCAAGCACCTGGTCATCAACTGCTCGGGCCGCGGCGACAAGGACGTGGCCACCATCGCGGCGCGCGGGATTCCCGCCGCCATCGGTCAGGAGGGCGCATGAGCGGGGAGATCGCGGAAGCGTTCGCCCGGGCGAAGGCCCGCGGTGAAGGCGCGCTGGTGGCGTACGCCATGGCGGGAGATCCAGACCTGGCCCGCTCGGTGGACGTGTTCGCCGCGTGTGTGGAAGGCGGCGCGGACATCCTGGAGATTGGCGTGGCGTTCAGCGATCCCATCGCGGACGGCCCGGTCATCCAGGCCGCGTCCGAGCGGGCCCTGAAGGCTGGCGCCACGCTCAGGCGGGTGCTGGACGAGGTGGTGCCCGCGGTGCGCGAGCGCTGCCCCCAGACACCGCTGGTGGTGATGACGTACGTCAACGTGGTGATGGCCCTGGGCGAGGAGCGCTACGCGAAGCTGGCCCGGGAGCGCGGGGTGGCGGGCACCATCCTGCCGGACCTGCCTCCCGAGGAGAGCGCGAGCATCCGCGCGGCCTTCGACAAGGAGGGGCTGGCGCTCATCCCGCTGTGCGCGCCCACCACGTCGCCGGCCCGAGCGGAGACCATCGCGAAGGACGCGCGTGGCTTCGTGTACTGCGTGTCGGTGGCGGGCGTGACGGGCATGCGCTCGGAGCTGCCGGCGAACCTGTCCGAGCGGTTGGAGCTGGTGCGACGCTTCTCGCCGGTACCGGTGGTCGCGGGCTTCGGCATCTCCACCGCCGAGCAGGCCGGGGTGGTGGGAGCCCACGCGGATGGCGTGGTGGTGGGCAGTGCCATCGTCCGTGCCGCTCAGGCCGATGGGCCCGCGGCGGCCCGGCAGGTGTGCGCCGAGCTCAAGCGCGGCCTCAAGCGCTGAATTGTCTCCCTGGCCCTCTCCCTTCCTGGGAGAGGGCCCTGGTCCGAGTCCATTCGGGCCATGAAGCGCATCCTGGCCTCCTTGCTCCTACTCCGCGTTGAACCTTCCTCTCGATGACCATGGTGAAGCCATGGACTCTGAGAGGAAGGCAGGGACATCGGAGCAGCGAGACCGGATGCTCCGGGCGCTCGAGGAGCTGCTGGAGATTTCTCCCGCGGATGAGGAATCGGCACTGAACCAGGTCGCTCAATGCGTCATCGAGCTCATGGGGGCCGACAAGGTCGACGTGTTCCTCTTCAAGCCGTCCACCACCAGCCTCGTCGCCGTCGGGACGAGCGATAGCCCCATGAGCAGGAAGCAGAGAAGCCTGGGGTTGGACCGTCTTCCGATCGCCAACGGGGGACGCTCCGTGGAGGTCTTCCAGACGGGCAAGACGTGGCACCACCCCCGCCAGCATGAGGACCCCGGAGAGTTGCTCGGCATCGTCAACGGGCTCGGCGTCCGCTCGCATATCGGGGTCATCATCGAGGTGGGGAGCGAGCGCAGGGGCGTGCTCGACGTGCAGTCCGCCACGCCGGACCTGTTCACCGAGGACGACGTGCGCTTCCTCGAGACGGCGGCCCGGTGGGTGGGCGCGGTGGTCCACCGGGTCGAGCTCAGCGAAGCACTGACGAAAGCGGCCGTGGAACAAGGGCGCCGCGCCGCCGCCGAGGAGCTCATCACCATCCTGGCCCATGACATGAGCAACCACCTGAACCCCCTCCGGATACGCCTCGAGCTGATTCAGCGGCGCGCGATCCGGGAGCGGGCCTCGGAGTACCTGCGTGATGCCCAGGCAGCCGAACAATCGCTCAAGGCGCTCGTCCGGCTGATTTCGGACCTCATGGACGCGGGGAGGCTGGAGCAGGGCCTCTTCTCCCTGACGAAGTACCCGGTGGACCTGGTGGCGATCTCCGAGGAGGTGGCGAGGCTGGCCACCACGCCCGGCCGGGAGGTCCAACTCGCCGGCATGCAGGAGTTGGTGGTGCCCGCGGACCCGGAACGCATCCGCCAGGCCCTCTCGAACCTGGTGGCCAATGCGCAGAAGCACTCCCCGGCCGGGATTCCGGTGCGCGTCGACGTCACCCGCCAGCAGCGTGAGGACGGGCCGTGGGCCCTGGTGTCGGTGAAGGATCAGGGACCCGGCATCTCTCCGGAGGTGATGCCTCGGCTCTTCGAGCGCTTCGCCAAGGGACCGGGCTCCAAGGGGCTCGGCCTCGGGCTGTATCTCGTCCGGAGCATCGCCGAGGCCCACGGCGGCACGCTGACGGTGCAATCAGAGCCCGGCAAGGGCGCCCTCTTCGTCCTGGCGCTGCCGATCACCGAGGAGTGAACGACGAAGGCCGGGCCGCCTTCGTCACACGGAGCGCTGGGTCTCCTCGTCCGCCTCCACCTCGAAGGGCAGGGACAGGGCGTCCTCCTCCTGCTCCTGGGGTGCGCCGGGCTCGTTCCGCTCGAGCAGCGCGAGGACGGCAGGGAACAGCACCGTCGTCCCCAGGGTGGCGCAGGCGACGCCCAGCAACGCCAGCTCTCCGATGGAGCGCAGCCCCGGGTGGCCCGCGGTGAGCAGCGCGCCATAGCCCGCCGCGTTGGACAGGGTGGCCACCACCGCCGCGACACCCGTGGTGCGCACCACATGGGGAAGCGAGCCCGGCCCCTCCTCGCGGTAGCGGTGGTAGAGGTGCACCGCGTTGTCCACGGCGATCGCCAGCAGGTTGGGCAGCACCACCGCGTTGATGAAGTTGAGCTTGAGCCCGTAGGCGTACATCGCCGCCGGCAGACAGGCGAGCCCGAGGTACAGCGGCCCGGCCACCAGCCCCGCCCGGCGCAGGCTGCGCAGGCTCACCACCATCATCGCGAACACCGCGAGGCCCGCGGCCAGCAGCAGCCAGGGGCCATCCAGCTTCACCAGGTCGAAGATGCGGTAGGCGATGAGGTTCGAGTCGAGCACCTGGAACCGCAATCCCCTCGCACGGGCCACCTCCCGCAGCTCGACCATCTGGTCGCCGAAGCGGTGCAGCGCATCCGTGTCGGAGAGCGACTCCCGCTTGAAGGCGAGCACGAAGCTTCCCTCGCCATCCAGCGCGGTGAAGCGGCGGCGGACCTCGGTGGGCAGCTCCTCCACACCGAAGGGCTTCGCGTTCAGCATCGTCTCCAGCTGGCTCAGCGCGGGACGAAGCCGCTCCGAGCTCCGGGCGCTCTCGGGCAGCTCGTCGAAGAACGCTCGCAACGCGGCGCGCTCGGCCTCGATATCGGCGCCGGTGCGCGGCAGGAAGTCACTGAGCGAGACCACCTCCGCGAAGGTCCGCGACTCACCGTGGCGGGCCTCGAGCTCGCGCAACGTGGCCGCGAGCTGGCCCGCCTGCGCGACGTCCTGGGTGAGGAAGACGGTGGGCGAATGGCGCCGTCCCAGCTGGGCGATGATGCGATCATCGAGCTTCGTGGCGGCGAACTCCCCGCGCAGCTTGCGCATGTCGGGCTCGAAGCCAATCCTGCCCACCACCGAGGCGGACCAGGCCACCAGCACGCCCACGCCCACGACGATGCCCACCAGCGCGCCCCGGGGCATGCGCCGTGGCTCGCGGTGGGGCCGGGAGGACGGCAGCGGAGCCTCGGCGCGCGCCGGACGGAGCCGCTCGGTCAGGGTGATGAGCGCGGGGCCGATCAGGTACGTGGCCAGCACGGTGAGCATCACGCCGACGGCGGCGATCCACCCGAACTGGGCGAAGGCCTCGAACTCGGCGAGCATGAGCGCGGAGAAGGCGGCGGCGTTGGTGCAGGCCGACGTCAACGCGCCCTTCCAGGTGCCCAGGACGGCCTCACGCAGGGCCGCGCCAGCGGGGAACTGGCGGCGCTCCTCGGAGTAGCGCATCGCCAGGTGCAGGCCGTACTCGATGCCGAGCCCGATGAGGATGGCGACGAGGAAGCCGGTGATGATGTTGAGATAACCGACGGTCTGCTGAGCCACCGCGAAGGTGACGAGCAGGCCCGCGCCCACGGGGGCCCCCACCACGAGGAGCGCGGTGATGCGCCGGCAGGACAGCACGACGATGAGCGCCGCGATGGCGCACGAGAGCAGCGAGGAGCGCGTGAGATCCTGGCGCATCCGCCGGTCCTCCTCGAGCCGGAGCACGTGCGCACCCGTGGCATCCGTCTGCACGCCCGGGAAGTCTCGAGCCACCTCGGCGCTCGTGGCCTGCACCCGCGTCAACAACCGCTGGGCGAAGACGAGGTCCCCCGCGACACCGGAGGGCTTCACGAACAGGTACAGCTCGCTGCCGTCCGGCGACGTCAGGTACTCGCTCAAGGCCGCGCGCGGCGCATGGCGGCGGGCGATCTCCTCCAGCGAGGGCGGCGGCGTGTCCTCGAGCTGGACGTAGAGCGGGTTGGCGGCGAGCTTCTCCGCCTCGAGCACGGACTCGAGATCCTCGCGCAGGCCGCGCAACTGCTCCGCGGAGAGCAGGAGCAGGGCACGCTCCTTGAAGAAGCGCGTGTCGTAGCGGAACTCGGTGTAGCGGACCTCCTCCAGGGCCTCCAGCCGCGGCGCCAGCGCGTGGGCGAAGCGGCGCAGGGTCTCCGGAGCGGCCCCTCGGGCCCGCAGAACCAGATAGCCGTCACCGCCGGCCTTCTGGGACACGGCCTCCAGGTCCCGCACCTCCTGGGTGTCCGCCGGGAGCAGTTCCACGAAGGAGCCGTGGAAGACGAGTCGCGAGGCAAGCAGGCCCGCCAGGAGCGCTACCGCCACGACACACGCAAGCACCCGTCCGGGCCGCCGGTACGACAGCAGGGCCCAGCGCTCCATCGCTTTGTCAAATTCCAAATGCAAGTCCCTCACAGACGAGGGGTCCGGGTCCGGCACAACCCGGGCTCCGCCCGCGTATGTCTCACGAAATTTACTTGCACCCAAGTGCCGGGGTTGCCCCGAAATAATTCTTAAGACCCCGTACGCCCCGATTTCATGAAAGAGCGCCCTGGAGCCCACCTCCCCCTTCACCCCCACCATTGAGTACGGAGCCACGTGGCACGCAGGATGGGCCCCATGAAAACCCCTTCCCCCGTGCTCGTCCTCGTCCGCCATGGAGAAACCGCGTGGAGCCGCACCGGTCAGCACACCGGCCGCACGGACATCCCCCTCGTGGAAGAGGGGCGCCGTATGGCCACCGAGCTCCGGCACGCACTGCGCAGGTGGAACGTCGCCGCGGTGTGGACGAGCCCCCTGAGCCGCGCGAGCGAGACGTGCGCGCTCTCTGGTCATGGAGAAAAGGCCGAGCTGCGCACGGACCTGATGGAGTGGGACTACGGCACCTTCGAGGGAAAGACCAAGGGGGAGATCCGCGCCACCAGTCCGAACTGGACCCTCTGGGCGGACGGCGTGCCGTGCGGCGAGTCGGCACGTGACGTGGGCGCGCGCGCGGACCGCATCATCGCCGAGGCCCGCACCGTGGAAGGCAACGTGCTCCTCTTCTCCCATGGCCACCTGCTGCGGGTACTCACCGCGCGCTGGCTGGGACTGCCTCCCACCGAGGGGCGCCTCTTCACGCTGAATACCGCCTCCATCAGCGTGCTCGGCTTCGACTCGGAGGGGGACCAGCAGGTCCTCCAGCTCTGGAACGACACCACCCACCTGCGCGGCTGAACGCGCGGGAGTGCGTGGTCCCTCCCCGTCGCGCGGGGAACCCCATTTCGACCTGCGCGCCACGCTCACCTCCGAGGTGGTGGCCAACCTGGGAGTGACGCTCAAGTTCAACGACAACGATGGCGATTGAGCCCACCACTCCCCTCGCCCTCCGGGAGAGGGGCGGGGGTGAGGGTATCGCGCCCCCCGGGTTCCCCCTCCGAGCCCTCCGCGAGCGGCTCGGAGAGTCACTGTTCGCCCCGGTGGATCCGGCCTCGCTGGTGACGTACCGGGTCCTCTTCGGGCTGCTCATGGTGATCGCCGTCGCGCGCTTCTTCGCGTACGGATGGATTCACGAGCACTACCTGGCACCGAAGGTGCTCTTCCCCTACGCGGGGCTGAAGTGGATCCGCCCGTGGCCGGGCGTGGGCATGTACCTCCACTTCGCGCGGATGGGGCTGGGGGCGTTGGGCATCACGCTGGGCGTGGCGTACCGGGCGAGCGCGCTCACGTTCCTGCTCACCTTCACGTACGCGCACCTCATCGACAAGACGTACTACCTCAACCACTACGACTTCATCTCGCTGGTGGGGGTGCTGATGGTGCTGCTCCCACCAGGCGCGGCGGGCGCGATGCGCACCGTGCCCGCGTGGTGGCTGTGGCTGTTCAGGGCCCAGGAGGGCCTCGTGTATTTCTTGGGCGGCGTGGCCAGGTTGAAGAGCGACTGGCTCCTCCACGCGCAGCCGATGAAGATCTGGCTCAGGGCGAGCACGAACCTGCCGGTGCTCGGCCACCTCTTCGAGCAGCCGTGGGCGCCGCACCGTGGGGGGGACCCGGGCTGGCCCTGGCCTTCATCGCGGTGCAATTCCTCCTCCCGCTGCGGCACCTGCTCTACCCGGGCGACGTGCTGTGGACGGAGGAAGGCTTCCGCTTCTCGTGGAACGTGATGCTGATGGAGAAGGACGGGATGGCCGGGTTCCGCGTCAGCGAGCCCTCCACCGGGAAGCGCTGGGTGGTGTCGATGATGGCCACGCAGCCGGACATGCTGCTGACCTTCGCGCACTACCTGGCCCGTGACTTCGCCGAGCGGGGATACCCCGGAGTCGAGGTGCGCGTGGACGCCTTCGCGAGCCTCAATGGCCGACCGCGTCAGCGATTGGTGGACCCCGCCGTGAACCTCGCGACGGTCGGGCCGTGGGACGACATCCATGGCTGGGTGCGGCCCTTCCGCGAGGTGAATCCACCCTGAGGGGAGGTCGATGACGCCGGACCCTCCGCGCCTGGAACCATCCATGTGTGCGGAGGAACCATCCACCTCGATGGATGCCTCGGGTGCTCGCGTTCGCGACACGGCGGAGGAGAGGACCGCTGGCAGGCGCCTTGCTCAGGGCCGGGTGAATCCCAACCAGGAGCAGACGCATGACCACCTCTGTGTCCGGCACCCGTGCCGGTGGAGCAACCCCCACGCCGGACGAGCTCGCCGAAGTCCAGAACGCAGCCCCTTCTCCCAGGTCCACGCCGACGACCCGAACGGTAAACACACAAGGGTCGAACATCGTCACCCAGGCCCCTTCTCTTCCCCCGGGCGCGAACTCGCCGCGCGAGTTCCCCACGGGGACGATGGATTACTACCGCAAGCGCCACTTCGACTTCGTCGCGCGCAACCCGGGGACGCCGCCGCCGCCGTACTATCTCCAGTACGGAGACAAGTACATCAAGGCCTTCAAGGCGCTCGGACCCGACCAGCTGTCCCCCAAGGGACTCGAGTGGCGGGACAAGGCGTTGAAGAACCTTCAGCAAGAGATGGAGGATGCGCGCCGCGCCCGCCCCGAGGACTTCGCCACGCTCGAGCGCAATCCGGAGAAGTTCAAGGAGTTCGCCTACGTCACCCATGTGGATGCCTATGTGAACGCGGGGCTCCTCGAGCTCCCCACGCAGGATCTCCTCACCATTCTCAGCACGCCGGACCTCCAGGACATCCTGGACGAGGACGGCCTGAAACAGATTCTCGAGGTCATCGGCAAGGTGAAGCCCCAGAGCGTGGTCGACATCCTCTCCGCGACCGCGTCCGAGGAGGTGCGCCGCCGCGTCCAGCCCCCACTCGCACAGATGGAGCAGGAGCTGAAGTCCCTCATGCTGAATCAACTCCTGAACAACGCCCACCCCTGAGCCGGCACGACCATGCGCAAGCTCCTCGCTCTCCTCCTCTTGAGCCCCGTCCTCATGTGCATGTGCGGCCAGGCACTTCTCTGGACCAACGAATTCCGCCACCGACGCGGCATCGACATGGTCAACAGTGTGTGGAAGCCCCTGGGGCATCGGCGCGATCGCGATCTTCCGGACAAGCTCTTCATCGGCGAGCGCTCCGCGTTCTACACGACGTCCCACTTCGACGAGGAGCGCACCACGCTCTGGCGCATCAGTCCCGACCGTCTGCGCCCCTGGTCCTCCGTCGAGGGGAAGCTCCTCACGATGACCAGTGCCGACGGCACATGGTTCGGAATCCTGTCGCAACCGACCCCGGACCGGAGTGACACGCGGACCTACAAGCTCATCCGCTCGCGTGATGAGGGGAGGAGTTGGGAGGAGCGCGGCGTGGTTCCAGGGACCTCCAGCCTGCTCGTCGTCTCGGAGCAGGAGGTGTGGGGACTTGGCTCGGGCACGCTGTACGTCAGCACGGACGCTGGCCAGACGCTCACACCCGTGTCCCTCCCGGGGACACGCAATGGCATCACGGAGCAACTCGCACGGGGAGTGGACGGGACCATATGGCTGCTCGGCCCCTCCGGACTCTTCCGCATCTCGGACCAGGGCAGGCACTGGACACACGACCCCATGCAGGGGGCCGAGCTACAGGCTGGCAGCGGTGGGTTCCTCGTGGGGCGAGTGGGAGGGGCGCTGTCCCTCCGACGCGATGTGCCAGGAACGCAGTGGGTTCCCATCACGGACCAAGCTCACAATGTGCATGAGCTCGCCGTCTCTGGAGACCTCGTCCGGGTCATCACCCACGCCAGGGACCCTTTCAAGAGTGGAGGGGATGTCTGGTACCACCACAGCGAGGACGGTGGCCTCACGTGGAAGCACGTAGATACCGGCCTGCACCTCCGTATCGCGATAGGCGGACGGGAGTGGGGGGCCGGTACCGATATCCTGGGCCAGCTCTATGGGCATGTGCCCGAGGACGAAAAGTAGGGCCAACCTTCTCTCGTGGTGACCCGCGCCCGTGACGGTCAGCCGCGGTCGGGGTGTCTCGACTCGCGACAGCGATGTCTCCATTCCGGACAGGTGACCTGTTCTTGAACACATCGAGCCCCCAACCTCGGGCGCGCTGTCTTCAAATCAAACATCATACCTTCAAGCCAAACTTTTACGCCAAACCGACATTCCAGATCAGGCCGCGAAACGCAACAAAGTTGCTTTAATGGCTTGTCATCTGATTCCTGATTTCGTAGTTTCTCGCGCGCATCACCCCCCTAACCATTCCCCCAGTTTCGCGGAAGGAAATTCCATGCGCGCCATTCGTAACGTGCTGTTCCTTGGTTCCGCCCTCACGCTCGCCGCCTGCGGTGGCGAGATGGACATGAACGATGACGGACTCGGCCAGTCCGCCGCTCCGCTGCACCAGGCCGCTCCCGGCCTTCGCATCGACGGCTCGTACATCGTGAAGCTGAAGGATGGCGCCACCGCTCGCGCCGTGGCGGCCCTGGCGGGTGTCTCTCCGCGTCACGAGTTCAGCATCATCAACGGCTTTTCGGTGAACCTGAATGAGGGCCAGCTCAATGCCCTTCGCCGCCTCACCGACGTCGTCGAGTACGTCGAGGAGGACGCGGTGGTCCAGGCCGACGCGACCCAGACTGGCGCCACCTGGGGTCTCGACCGCATCGACCAGAGGGCCCTGCCGCTGAACGGGACGTATACCTATACGACCACCGCGTCGAACGTGACCGCGTACATCATCGACACGGGTCTGCAGGCGAACCACTCGCAGTTCGGTGGCCGCGCGGCGAACGTGTATGACGCGTTCGGCGGCACCGGCGCCGACTGCCAGGGTCACGGCACGCACGTGGGCGGCACGGTGGGTGGCACCACCTACGGCGTGGCCAAGGGCGTCAAGCTGCGCGGCGTGCGCGTGCTGGACTGCAGTGGCTCCGGCTCCAACACGGGCGTGATCGCCGGCATGGACTGGGTGCGCAACAACGCCGTCAAGCCCGCGGTGGCCAACATGAGCCTCGGCGGCGGCGCCTCCACCGCCGTGAACACCGCCGCGAACAACCTGGCCAACTCGGGCGTGTTCCTCGCGGTGGCCGCCGGTAACAACAGCGGCGCCAATGCCTGCAACTACTCGCCGGCCGGTGCCGCGGCCGCCACCACGGTGGGCTCCACCGCCAGCAACGACACGCGCTCGTCGTTCTCCAACATCGGCAGCTGCGTGGACATCTACGCCCCCGGCTCCAGCATCACCTCGGCCAGGCTGAACGGCACCTCCACCACCATGAGCGGCACCTCGATGGCCTCCCCGCACGTGGCCGGCGTGGGCGCGCTCTACAAGGGCACCTACGGCGACGCGTCCTCCGCCACCGTCGACTCGTGGATCAAGACCAACGCCACCACCCTGTCGTTCGGCAAGCTCCTCTACAAGGGCTCGCTGTAATCCCAGGCTGGGTGTGATTTGAAGTTCCAGGGGCCGTGGCTTCATGCCACGGCTCCTGTTTGTCTTTGCGGGCTCGGTGCGGCACGGAACACGGCCCGGCGCCAGACACGGGCCCGGCGGGAAGCGGGCCCGGCGGCGCGACGAGGGGTCCGCCTCAGGGAGGCAGGGTGAAGGAGAGTGCCTCCTTGGCCCGGATGACGGTGTTCGGAGTCGACTGGGGATCATCGACAAGTGATTGGAGCAGCTTGCGGGCCTCCTCTTCCTTGCCACGGCGGCGCAGGAGGGTCGACTTGTAGATGAGCAGCTCGCCCTTGCTCTCGGAATCGGGCTTGAGGGACAGCGCCTTGGCGAGGCGGCGCTCCTGCTCGTCGAGATCCTCGCCGTAGGAGATGAGCTCGCGCCAGGCGGGGTAGAAATTCGGAGCCGTCCGGGTCAGCTCCTCGAGTTTCTTCTGGAGCTCCTCCGGCTCCTTCGACCGCATCGCGTCGATGAATTTCCGGAACGTCCCCTTGGGCACGCGGCCGGACTTCTCGCGGCGAAGACACTCGATGACGCGCTTGGTGTCGGAGAACCCCTCCGGCGCCATCTTGTCCACCTGCTCGTAGAACCCGAGGGCCTTGGGAATGTCTCCCATCAAGATGTAGGTGAGGCCCGTGTCGTAGACGGGGAGGGGCCACTCCGGAGCGAGCTCCCGTGCCTGTTGGAAGTACGTGAGTGCTTGCTGGAAGTTGCCCGACTCGCCGCTCAACCGGCCCTGGGCGTGAAGTTGTGAGGCCTTTTGGAAGGCGGTGGGCTCCGGCGGAGGCGTGGGTGGGGGGTGCAACGCCTGGGGAGATGACACCTGCTGGGGCGAAGCGGGCCCGGCATCGATCGAGGAGGGCTGGCCTGCGGTTCCCTGACAGGAACAGCCTCCGAGGAGGGTCGTGGCTATCGACAGCACGAAGAAGCGGCGCATGGTGGGGGAGTCCTCTCTGCTCGCGCCATCTTATCTATAATTCGCGCAACCTCTCACCTCCTCCCGCCACCATGACCGATTTCATCGAGGTCCACGACGACGTCCTGTCGCCTGGGATGTGCCAGGAAATCATCCAGCTGTTCGACAAGAGCACCCACGTACACCGGGGCCGTACTGGCGGTGGCGTGGACCTTACCAAGAAGGACAGTCACGACCTCACGCTCAACCTCTTCCCGGAGTACCAGGACGTGCTGCGCCGGCTCCTGGATGCGGCGTTTCCCCCGCTCAAGAGCTATCTGCGCAAGTACGTCTACAGCCTGATTGGCGCCGTCTCCATGTCGACGCGGCACCCGAAGACGGGGCAGCTGGTGACGCTCACGCGGGAGAACTTCGCCGAGTTGGGAGACCCGTCCTTCGACCAGCTCGTCGGCTTCCTCTACCGCTACGGCGAGCTCAACGTGCAGAAGTACCTGAAGGGCACGGGCGGCTACCCGCACTGGCATTCGGAGATATATCCGAAGGACGCGAGCTGCGAGCCGCTGCACCGGGTGCTCGCGTTCCAGTTCTACCTGAACGACGTGAGCCAGGGCGGCGAGACCGAGTTCTTCTACCAGGAGAAGAAGGTCCAATCGAAGGCCGGCCGGATGCTCATCTTCCCCGCCGGCTTCACCCACACCCATCGCGGCAACCGGCCGGAGTCCAACGACAAGTACATCATCACCTCGTGGGTGCTCTTCCACCGCGCGGAGACGCTGTACGGCGCGAGGCCGACCGGGTGAGCCCCATCGCACGTGGGCCAGGGTGCGATGGCCCCGGTGGCCGTGGGGCGACCTGACGGCCGCGCACCAGGGCCTCGGGGCATCCATGGAGTCCGCACCGCGTTCTTGATAATGGATGGTCTGCCTGCGAACGAGCTGACAGGCGCTCGGGCTCCCGTCAGTCTCGTCTCCTCTCACCCGTGAGGACTCACTCCATGAGGGATAAGCGCTTCTCCAGCCACCAGCTCGACTGGCGTCCGGCCAAGCCCAAGAAGATGGGCAACCCGGTCTCGAAGATGACCCAGGTCGCGGGCCGCCGCATTGGTGGCGCGCTGCGGGCGGAGCAGGCCCGTCAGCAGAAACGGCGCGACACACGGCGCTGAGAACGGGCCCGGGGGCCGCCCACCAGCGGACCCACCGAGCACTCGTGCTGCTCGAAAGCGTGCATCCACTCCACGGAAGCCCTTATGAAGGGGGTGCACGAGCTCGGGCAGCAGCACGAGGAGATAGGCATGTTCCTGATCAAGACAGAGAAAGACCTCCTGCAGGCGTTCCGCCCGCGGGACCGGGAGAAGGTCGAGCTCCCCGAGGGCATCAAGTTCCCGCTCTTCGTCCGCGACTACCTGACGTGGGTCGAGCCGGCCGGGACCCGGGTGTTCCTGGTGCTCCCCTCGCCGGACAACAAGCGCCCCATGGGTATCGCCTTCCGCCGCGACGCGCAGGGAGGCGGGGCGGTGTCTCATATGTGCGACTGGTGCCATTCCTATGGCTCGTCGAACGAGATCGGCCTGCTCACCACGGACGTGAACTCGAAGCGCCGGGTGGGCGTGAACCTCTGCATGGACCTGCGTTGCAAGGAGAAGCTGGAGGCGGCGGCGGACCTCTCCGGTCGCAACCCGCGGGACTTCACGCAGGCGCTGATGGAGCGCATGATCCACTTCGCGCGCGAGGCGCTCCGCATCGAGACCGTTCCGGCGGATTGAGCGCCAACGGCGTCCCGGCTCACGCTGGCGCGCGGAGCCGGTGGACCAGCTGCTGGGCATGGACTGGCAGCTCGGCGAACCGGCGCACGCAGAGCGTGAGCTGGCGCTGGGCCCAGGAGTCCGTCAACCGAATCCCGAGGATCGCCATGGACTTCCGGCACCTGCGGGCAGCGGTCTCGGGAACCACGCCAATGCCGATGCCGCGCTCGACCAGCCGGCAGATCGCGTCGAAGCTGCGCAGGCGGACCCGGAACTTCAACCGGCGTCCGGCCCGCGCCGCGTGCTCGGACAGGTAGTCCTGGAGCGCGCTTCCCGTGGCCAGCCCGATGAACTCGTGGTCCAGCACCTCGACGAAGCGGAGCTCGCGGTGCGCCGCCAGGGGATGGGCTCGCGCCGTGACGAGGACGAGCCTGTCCGTGCGGAAGGGAAAGGTTTCCAGGCCCGCGAGCTCGACGGAGTCGGAGACGATGCCGACATCCGCCAGCCCCTCGGCCACGGCCCGCACGATGTCGTAGCTGAGCCGCTCCTCCAGGTCGACATTGACATTCGGGTGGTCCGCCAGGAAGGCGCTCAGCGCCTCGGGCAGGAACTCGGTCATCGCGGAGGTATTGGCCATGAGGCGGACATGGCCCTTCAAACCGTGGGCGTATTCACCCAATTCGCCGCGCATCCGCTCGAGCTGCTCCAGCACGGTGCGCGCGTGATGGACCAGCGTTCGTCCCGCCGGAGTGGGGCGGACACCGCGGCGCTCCCGCTCCAGAAGAGGGATGCCGAGCGCCTCCTCCATGCCACGAATGCGAGCGCTCGCGGAGGCCAGGGCGAGATGGCTCCGCGCGGCGCCGCCCGTGATGCTCCCGGCTTCGGCCACATGGAGGAACAGTCTCAAGTCCGTCAGATCGAAACGCATCACCGGTCGTCCACCCTGTCTCGAATGGCCAGCCTTCGTCTGGGACGAAGGCTGCCTCAGCCAATCCCAGATTGTGCCGTTCCGCCAGCATCCCCAAGCTGGGTGCATGAGCTCCGACCTGCTGCTGGCCACCGCCAGCTTCCTCGCTGGCGCCATGAACGCGGTCGCTGGCGGCGGCTCGTTCATCACCTTCCCCGCGCTCGTGCTGAGCGGCGTGCCGTCGATCGCCGCCAACGCCTCGAGCACCGTCGCGCTGTTCCCGGGGAGTTTCGCCAGCGCCTGGGCCTATCGCGACGATTTCAGGAGCTTCGAGGGAGTCTCCGTGAGGGCCCTGCTCCCGGTGAGCCTGGCCGGCGGTCTCGCTGGGGCGCTGCTGCTCCTCCTGACCCCCCAGGCCACCTTCGACTCGGTCATTCCCTGGCTTCTCCTGTTCGGCACCCTGGCCTTCGCCTTCGGGCGAAAGGCGGGCGAGAGGCTCCGGCGGCACATCCGCATCGGCCCGGCCCTCCTGCTCGGAGGGCAATTCATCCTCGCGGTCTACGGCGGCTATTTCGGCGGAGCCGTCGGACTCATGATGATGGCGGTCTGGAGCCTGTTCGGCGTCAATGACATCCAGGCGATGAACGCGGCCAAGACGCTGCTGGTCGGAGCGACGAACACCGTGGCCGTCACGTGCTTCATCGTCGCGGGAGAAGTCTGGTGGGCGCAGACGGTCCTGATGGCCATCGCCGCGGTGGTGGGAGGCTATGTCGGGGCGCGCGTCGGTCGCCGCATCGCACCCGATCGCATCCGCCTCGGCATCACGGCGCTCAACGGGGTGATGACGGCCGCGCTCTTCCTGCGAGCCTGAGCAATCTTCTGGGATTGTGATGTAAAGAATTCCCGGACACGGCGGCAGTACTCCGCCGTGTCCGCTTGGAATGACAGACTACAGTCGGCCCTCGAGGAAGTTGCGCACCAGCCGGGGGCCCTCGGGGGTGAGGACGCTCTCGGGATGGAATTGCACCCCCACCACCGGCCGCTCACGGTGCCGCAGCCCCATGATGAGCCCGTCCTGCGACCACGCCGTCGCCTCCAGCTCGGCCGGCAGCGTCGCCGCGTCCACCACCAGCGAGTGGTAGCGCGCCGCCTGGAAGCCCTGCGGCATGCCCTCGAAGATGCTCCGGCCCTCGTGGCGGATGGAGGCCGTCTTGCCGTGCACCGGCTCCGGCCCACGCACCACCTTGCCGCCGAAGACGGCCCCGATGGACTGGTGGCCCAGGCACACGCCCAGCACCGGCACATTCACCGCGCGGATGGCCGCCATGCTCACCCCGGCCTCCGTCGGCGTGCACGGCCCCGGCGACACCACCAGGTGCGACGCCCCCGACGCCACCACGCCCTCGGCGTCGATCTCATCGTTGCGAGCCACCTTCACCTCGGCCCCCAGCGTGTAGAGGAGCTGCACGAGGTTGAAGGTGAACGAGTCGTAATTGTCGATGACGAGGATCACCGCACACCTCCCTCACGCGCCTGCTTCAGGGCCGTGGCGAGCACCCTCGCCTTGGCCTCGGTCTCGTCCGCTTCCTTCGAGGGCACCGAGTCCGCCACGAGCCCCGCGCCCGCCTCCCACAGCGTGCGGTCCCCGTCGATGAAGAAGGTGCGCAGGGCGATGGCCAGGTCCAGCGCGCCGCAGAAGGACAGGTAGCCCACCGCGCCCGCGTAGGGGCCACGGCGCGTGGGCTCCAGCTCGTCGATGATCTGCATCGCGCGAATCTTCGGAGCCCCGGACACCGTGCCCGCGGGGAAGGTGTACGCCAGGGCATCGAGCGCGTCGTACTTCGCGTCGAGCTTGCCGCGCACCTGCGAGACGATGTGCATCACGTGGCTGTAGCGCTCGATGACCATCAGGTCCTCGACGCGCACCGTGCCCGGCGCGGCCACGCGGCCCACGTCGTTGCGGCCCAGGTCCACCAGCATCATGTGCTCGGCGCGCTCCTTCTCGTCTGCGAGCAGCTCCTTCTCCAGCGCCAGGTCCTCGGCCTCGGTGGTACCACGGCGCCGGGTACCCGCGATGGGGCGCACCACGACGTCTCCGTCACGCACCTGCACCAGCAGCTCCGGAGAAGCGCCCACCAACGCGCGCGCCTCGCCCAGCTCGATGTGGAAGAGGTAGGGCGAGGGGTTGATGCGGCGCAGGGAGCGGTACAGAGAGAGGGGCGGCGGAGCACCGCGCGCCTCGAAGCGCCGGGCGAGCACCACCTGCATGCAGTCACCCGCGCGGATGTACTCCTTCACGCGCTCCACGGCGGCCTCGTAGCCGGCGCGGTCCCAGCTGACCGAGACCTCCGGCTCGCCGCGCATGGGAGGATTCGGGACATAGGCGTCCACGGGCAGGGGCCGCAGCAGGCGCTCGGCGAGGGCCTCGGCGCGAGCCTCGGCGTCCGCGAGGGCCTGGACGACGCTGCCGTGGCGGGACGGCCGGGCGATGGCGGTGGCGTGCAGCGTCTGGGTGCGCGAGTCGTGGGTGACGAACTCATCACACAGCAGCCACTCGGAGTCGGGGAAGGAGATGTCCGGGCTGTGCCGGTCGGGCACGTGACGCTCGAACCAGGACATGCAGTTGTAGCCGAGGTAGCCCACCAGGCCGCCGACGAACGGGGGCTCGCCTGGGAGCTTGGCGACGGCATGCTCGCGCCAGACGGAGCGCAGGATGTCGAGCGGCTTGCCCTCGAGACGCTGCGAGTTGTCGCCGCGCCAGAGGGTGCCGCCGTCGCGGTCGAGCCGCAGACGGCCGGAGGGTGCGGTGCCGACGTGGCTGTAGCGGCCGAACCGCTCGCCACCATGGCAGGACTCGAGGATGAAGCCTCGCGCGCCGCCGAGCTTGAGGTAGGCGGAGAGCGGGGTGTCGAGGTCGGCGGGGAGCACGACCGAGACGGGGACCGCCTCGCCCTTCTCCGCGCGTTGGCGGTAGGCCGCCTTGCGCTCCTGAGCGTTCATCACGTTCCTCTGGGTGTACCCCCTCTCCCGCTGGAAGAGGGCTGGGGGATTGCTCCTGTTATCCCCCGTCCGGAGCGGCGGGAAAAGGGGACTGAACCCCTGCGAGCAACGCGTACGCCCCTGCTTGACAAGACGCGCGGGGCCGCCATGGGCCCACGCACGGTCCGTCGGTCTCCACCCTGGCCCGGCAATCCCTAGCGTGCGAGCAGCGCCGTGCGGATCGGACGGATGGCCACCATGCCCAGCAGGGCGGCGAACAGCCAGCGGCCCCAGTGCGAGCGCTCCTCCACCGGGTGGTTGCGCGGGGCGTGCTCATCGAAGAGCGTCACCATGCCCTTGATGAAGTGGCGCATGTCCTGGGGCCCACGGCTGGAGAACCACCGCTCATCACGGACGGCGGGCTCGTCCATCCACTGGGCTCCCGCGTTGCGGAGGTCGTCCTTGATACCGGGCCACGAAGCCAGCTTGCGCCCGCTCGCCAATCCCGCGGACACGAGCACCCAGGGACCATGACACAGCGTGGCGATGGGCCGGCCGTGACGGTCGAACTCCCGGACGAAGTCGAGCACCTCTTCGCTCTGGCGGAGCATGTCCGGATTGACGAAGCCTCCAGGGATGAGCAGCGCGTCGAAGTCGGTGGGCCGCACCCGGTGCACCGTCTCATCCACGCGGACCTTCTTGCCCGGCCACATCAGGTTCATGCCGCGAATGCGACCCTTGTGCAGGGAGATGATGTCCACCTGTGCACCCCGCTTGCGGAGCGCTCGCACGGGGAGGGTGAGCTCTACCTGCTCGAAACCGTCCGCCGCCAGCACGCCCACCCGGATGCCCTTCAACGTCTTCCTCGCCATGCCTACGCCTCCCGGTTCTCTTCCCGCGACATCGTCGGCATCCCTCTTGCGACTGGCATCCCAGGCTCTCCGGGCCGGGGGGCGGCCAGGAGAGCATCAGGGCCCTGTCAATGGCCCATGGCCTGGGTTGCCTGCGACGAAGCGCCATGCCGGGCCAGCACCTGCCGGGCGAACTCCGTCGAGCAGATGGTCACCACGTCATCCAGGTCCCGGCTGAGGTGGAGCACCTCCGCGGGCGAGACTCCGCCTGGCTCCTCGACCCACAGACTGAGCAGCACGTCGCGCAAGATCGAGAGCTCCACGAGCACCTCCACGAGATCGAAATCATCCCCGACCCGCTGGAAGGCATGCTCCCGGGAGAGCATCTGGCTGCCGCGAACATCGGTCTCGTCCCGCTCGCGGAGCTTCACCACGAGCCAGTCGATCAAATGCGGAACGTGGTTCTCCAGGCTCTCCTCGGAGAGGCGGCGCGCGTCACGGAGCGTGCGCACCATTTCCTTCCAGCGAACCAGGATCTCCTGCTTGTGGTCCTCAATGAGTTGGGCGAATCCCATGATTCTCTGAATGTCGGCGTGACCCGGCCCGGAGGCCACCCTGTCCCCTGGAACAACGGGCATGCCCCACAGGCTGGATGCCGACCATCCGGGAGGGAGCACCATGTCGAAGGCCTTCACGAAGGAAGACGCGGGTGGAGAGGACGTCCTCCTTCCCCCGCGTCCCCGCTCGACCGCTGGAGGGAAGCGGTACATCACGCCCGAAGGCTATCGGGCCCTGCAGGAGGAGCTCGAGGCGCTCACCGCTCCCTCCTCCCGGGAGAAGGAGCCCCCTGCCCTCGGGGATGACGCGCGGGCCCGGGAGCGTACGCGCCGGGTGCAGCAGCTGACCGCCACCCTGGAGGAGGTCCAGGTGGTGACCCCCGAGGCACCGGACGAGGATCACGTCTACTTCGGTGCCTGGGTGACGCTCGAGGACGAGGAAGGCGAGGAGACGGCGTACCGCCTCGTCGGTCCGGACGAGGCGGACGTGAAGGCGGGTCGTCTCAGCGTCGAGTCTCCCCTGGCGAGGGCCCTGCTCGGCAAGGAGGTAGGCGAGTCCGTCCGGGTCGAGCGCCCGCGTGGCGCCATCGAGTACACCGTCACCGGAGTGTCCTATCGGCCGCCCACGTCCTGAGCCTCACCCGCGCTGTCAGGCCCACGCCCTTGCTTCGTCAGACTTGGTGTTTTAATGACACCAACCATCCGAGGACCCATGAGCGACACGCGGCGCAGGTTCACCTTCTTCTGGCGGCAGGAGTCACCCTTCTCTCAATGGCACCCGTCGGAGTTCGTGGCGGGCGGTGCGCGGTTCACGTGCGCCGAGCAGTACATGATGCACGGCAAGGCGGTGCTCTTCGGAGACACGGAGATCGCGGCACGCATGCTGGAGGCGAAGAGTCCCAAGGAGCACAAGGCGCTCGGCCGCAAGGTCCGCGGCTTCGACGGCGCGGTGTGGGAGCGGGAGCGCGAGCGCATCGTCTACGAGGGCAACCACGCCAGGTTCACCCAGAACGCCGGGTTGCTCGCGGCGCTCCTGGCCACGGCGGGCACGGAGCTGGTGGAGGCCAGCCCGTTGGATCGCATCTGGGGCGTGGGCCTGTCGGCGGAGGATCCGCGCATCCAGGATCCGGCGACGTGGCGGGGCCAGAACCTGCTCGGCAAGGTCCTCACGCGACTGCGCGAGGACCTGCTCGCCTCGGGCGTGATGCAGGCCCGTCCGGCACGACCCTGAGCGTCAGGAGCGGGCGGCCCTGACGGCGCTCAGGGCCGCGTCTGCTTCATCATCCGCGAGGCCAGGCGATCCGCCACGCCCGGCACGAGCGCCTTGAGGGCCATCATCAGCTTCGCCGCGGGCATCATCACCACCTCGCGCTCGCGGCGTTCCATGGCGCGCAGGATGAGGTCCGAGCAGGTGCGCGCGTCCATCATCCGGTTCTCCTCCTCGGCGATGTCCGTATGGCCAGCCGTCCCATCGGGGCCGAGCGCCCGGGCGCGGATGTCGGTGGCGACGAACCCGGGGGACACGACGAGCACATCCACTCCGGTGCCGCTCAGCTCGATGCGCAGCGAGTCGAAGAATCCCTGCATCGCGTGCTTGCTCGCGGAGTAGCCCGTGCGGGTAGGCACGCCGCTCTTTCCCGTCAGCGAGGAGACGGCGACGAGCAGGCCCCCGCGCGCCTTCACATGTGGGAGCGCATGGTGCGTGCAGTAGACCGCACCGAGGTAGTTCACCCGCATGAGGCGCTCGAAGAGCGACAGGTCCGTCACGTCCTCGAACCGCCCGCGCATCGCGAGCCCCGCGTTGTTCACGAGGTAGTCGATGCCGCCAAAGACTTCCACGGCCCGAGCCACCAGACGCCCACAGGCCTCGGGGTCGCTCACGTCCGTGGGCACCACGAGCGCACGACCTCCAGCCTGCTCGCACCGCTGCTTCACCCGGGCCAACGCTCCCTCGCCTCGCGCCGCGAGCACCACCTGGGCTCCACGGCCCGCGAGTGCCACCGCGAGCTCCTCACCGATTCCCGAGGACGCCCCGGTGATGACGGCTGTTTTTGCTCTCATGGGGCGTCATGCTCGCATGCCTTCCACCCGCCACCCCATGGCATGAGGCACCTTCCCAACCTATTAGAAGACGTGTGAGCTCCTCCAAGCGCCGCCGCATCCTCGACATCGTGGCCACCGACGCCACCTTCGAGCGGACCGAGCACCGCGGGCGCGAGGTCTGGCTCGGAAAGTGCTTGCACTGCAACGCCTACCTGCTCATTGGCTTGGACGGCGAGCCGATCAGCCGCGCGACCATCGAGCACATCGTTCCCCGGGTGCATGGCGGCACGGACGCGCTGGAGAACCTGGGCCTGGCGTGTGCGCGCTGCAACCAGGGCAAAGGCAGCCGGCATGATCGGCACTACCACCGGGACGCCCGGGTCCGGGAACTGGTGGAGCGCTTGTTGGAGCGCCGACGAGAGCGTTGGCGCGACCCCGACGACGCCTGACGGGCCTCGCGGTTCAACCCCCCCTACGATCTCGTAGAAGAGAACATCATCCGGGCAAGTTTGCAGCCGCGCCACAACGCCGTGGGTCGTGGTATCCCGCCGCTCGCGGACAGAGAAAGGTTGACACCCGGAAAATGATGCTCGATGGTCACGCGCCGCGTTGGGACGGGACAAGGAGGAGGGATCCCGTCCACGGCAACTCTTCAGTTGGATGGGGTCGGGCGTGTCCGCATGTCTCCTGCCAGGGCAGGAGTCCTAGCAGCCACAGCAACGCCGTGCATGAGCTTCTTGTTCCAGTCTCCCTGTGCCGTCTCCGAAAAGCCGCTTCGTCCTCCCGTCGCGTCTTCCGGAGTCCACTGACTAGCCCCCGGTCCTGGTAATGAGCGGTCCTCTCTTCCCACGCTGGACGAACACGGTGTCGCGGGCTTCCGCCGCGGCGCTTCTTGCAATCCCCGCGATCGCGCTTGGCGGTCTGATGGCGTACGTGCGTTCTCCGTTCGTCACGAATCAGAACCGCCCGCTCGAACAGCCGATCGAGTTCGATCACCGGCATCACTCCGGTGACGAGCAGATCGACTGCCGCTACTGCCACTTCTCCGTGGAGAAGTCGCCGTCGGCGGGCATTCCCTCCACCACCGTGTGTATGTCCTGCCACGCCCAGGTGTGGAACCAGAGCCCGTATCTGGCGCTGGTGCGGCAGGCCTACTTCACGGACCAGCCCATCCCCTGGGTCCGGGTCCACAACCTGCCGGACTTCGTCTACTTCAACCACGCCATCCACGTGGCCAAGGGAGTGGGCTGCGTCACCTGCCACGGCCGCGTGGACATGATGGGCGCCATCGAGCAGGTCGCGCCGCTCACCATGCAGTGGTGCTTGGACTGCCACCGCAACCCCAAGCCCAACCTGCGTCCGCAGGAGTTCATCACCAGCATGACCTGGCAGCCGCCGGCCGACCCCCAGGAGGCCGCGGCGCTCGCGGACAAGCTGTCTAGCGAGAACGACGTCCACGCGCGCACGAGCTGCACGACATGCCACCGCTGAAGCCCAAGCTCGACGGAGCCCCCATGAAGGACACCCCTACTTCCTTCGCCCTGCCGGTCGTCTCGGACAAGGCCGAAGCCGCGCACGACCACGACCATGAGCACGACGTCGTTGGCCAGGCGCTCGATCACGCCTCCGCGCACGCCGTGGCTTCCGAGGGCGCCTACGGAAAGACCTACTGGCGCAGCCTCGAGGAGAAGCTCAACAAGCCCGAGTACCTCGAGGAGAGCCGCCCCGAGTTCCCCGAGGGCGCGGACCTGCCCCCCACCGGCGTGGCCCGCCGCGAGTTCATGCAGCTGCTGGGCGCCTCGCTGGCGCTGGCCGGCGCCACCGCCTGCTCCACCCGCCCGGTGGACGAGCGCATGGTGCCCTACACCCGCACGCCGCCCGAGCTCGTCCCGGGCAACCCGCTGCACTACGCCACGGGCATGACGTTCGGGGGCCACACCTCCGGCCTGCTGGTGATGACGCGCGAGGGCCGCCCCATCAAGGTCGAGGGCAACCCGCAGCACCCCGTCAACCTGGGTGCCGCCGGCCCCTTCGAGCAGGCCTTCCTGCTGTCCCTGTACGATCCGCAGCGCGCCCGCGTGCTGCGCTACCGCAAGGAGCCGCGCTCGCTGCGCACCTTCGGCGAGGAGCTCGGCACGGTCATCGCCCGGGCCGCTCAGCAGAACGGCGGGGCGCGCGTGCGCTTCCTCTCCGAGCCGAACACCTCGCCGGTGCTCGGCGACCTGCGCTCGCGCATCCAGCAGCGGCTGCCCAACGCCCGCTTCCACAGCTACACCGCCGTCACGCAGGATCCCGCCAGCGAGGGCTCGCGCGCCGTGTTCGGCCAGCCGGCCACCCCGCTGTACGACTTCTCCAAGGCGGACGTCATCGTCTCGCTGGACGCGGACTTCCTGGAGAGCCGCCCGTCCAACCTCGCCTATGCCCGCGCCTTCGCGCGCCGGCGTGACCCGGCCGAGGGCAACCTCAACCGCCTCTACGTCGCCGAGCCGCGCTTCTCCATCACCGGCGGCATGGCGGACCACCGTCTGCGTGTGACGTCCGCCGAGGTCCTCGCCGTCGCCGCCGCCATCGCCTCGCGCGTGGGTGGTGGGGTGGAAGGCTTGGCTGGCGCCGCCGCCGCGAAGGCGCAGCTCAACGCCGCCCACCAGAAGTGGGTGGACGCCGTCGCCGCCGACCTGCGTGCCGCCGCCGGCCGCAGCGTGGTGGTGCCCGGTGAGCGCCAGCCCGCCGTGGTGCACGCCCTGGCCGCCGCCCTCAACACGGCGCTCGGCAACGTGGGCCAGACGGTCCGCTACATCCCGGCCGTCATCGACGAGCGCACTGGCGCCGCCAGCCTGCGCCCGCTCGTGGACGAGCTGAGGAATGGCGCGGTGGACGTGCTCGTCATCACCTCGTGGAACCCGCTCTACCGCTCGCCGGTGGACCTGGGGCTCCAGGAGGTGCTGGACCCGAAGACGAACCCCAACCGCAACAAGCTCACCGTCGTCTACACCTCGCTCTTCGAGGACGAGACGAGCGCCTACGCCGACTGGTTCATCCCGGCCGCGCACGAGCTGGAGGCCTGGAGTGATGGCCGGGCGATCGACGGCACGGTGTCCATCGTGCAGCCGCTCATCCAGCCGCTCTTCAACGGCGTGCCCGCCGCGGAGCTGTACGCGCTCTTCCTCGGCGAGCCGTTCCGCAGCAGCTATCAGATCCTCCGCGACTTCTATCGCGGTCGCGCCGCCGCCGACACGGACTTCGAGACGGCGTGGGAGACGTGGGTGTCCGTGGGCATCGTCCCCGGCAGCGCCCTGGCCCCCCTGGCTGGCACCCCCAACGTGGAGGGCGCCCGCGCGCTCGTGGACGCCTATACCCCGCCCGCCGCTGGCGGCCTCGAGGTGAACTTCGTCCCGGACTACAAGGTCTATGACGGCCAGTTCGCCAACATGTCCTGGCTCCAGGAGCTGCCGGATCCCATCTCGAAGATGACCTGGGACAACGCGGCCTACATCAGCCCGGCCACCGCCGAGAAGCTGGGGCTGGAGCCGGGAGATGTGGCCATGCTCACCTACCGCGACCGCCAGATGGAGGTGCCCGTGTGGATCCTCCCCGGCACCGCGGACAACGTGGTGGTGCTGCCGCTGGGTTATGGCCGCACGGGTCTGTTCGAGACCATCGCCCGGGAGGTGGGCTTCAACGCCAACCGGGTGCGCACCATGGATGCGCCCTGGTTCGACGGTGGCGCGAAGCTGGAGAAGACGCGCGGCACGCACACGTTCGCCCTCAGCCAGAGCCACTGGCGCATGGAGGGCCGCCCGCTGGCCCTGGACATGTCGGTGGCCCAGTTCCGCAAGGAGCAGGAGCTTGAGAAGAGGCACGCCAGCCCCATTCTCGCCCGCGTGCGAGGTGACGTCGAGAACGCCAACCTCCTGCCCAACTACGAGTACAACGACTACAAGTGGGGCATGGCCATCGACCTGGCCCGCTGCACGGGTTGCTCGGCGTGCGTGGTGGCCTGCCAGGCGGAGAACAACATCCCCGTGGTGGGCAAGGAGCAGGTGATCCGCAGCCGTGAGATGCAGTGGCTGCGCATCGACCGGTACTTCTCCGGTGACGAGCTGCACGATCCCGAGATGATCATGCAGCCGGTGATGTGCGTGCACTGCGAGAAGGCGCCCTGCGAGTACGTGTGCCCGGTGAACGCCACCGTCCACTCGGACGAGGGCCTCAACGAGATGATCTACAACCGCTGCGTCGGCACGCGGTACTGCTCCAACAACTGCCCGTACAAGGTCCGCCGCTTCAACTACCTGCACTACAGCGCGGACAAGACGCCCACCCAGAAGATGCAGATGAACCCGGACGTCACGGTGCGCAACCGCGGCGTCATGGAGAAGTGCACCTACTGCGTGCAGCGCATCGAGCGCGTCCGCATCAAGGCGCGGGTGGAGAAGCGGCCCATCTTCGAGAAGGAGCTGCAGACCGCCTGCCAGCAGACGTGCCCCACCGAGGCCATCGTGTTCGGCACCCTGAGCGACCCCAACGCCCAGGTGACGAAGCACCACAACGACGAGCGCGCCTACAAGCTGCTGAACGAGCTGGGCACCAGGCCTCGTACCGCCCACCTCATCCGTCTGCGCAACCCCAATCCCGCCCTCGCGTCCGCCAGCCCCTCCGAGGCGGGTCACGAAGGAGGCCACTGAGTCATGGCCGAGACCGCTGCTCATATCGCCGCCGCTTCGCTCGACCCGCTCGAGCCGCGGCCCCTCGTCGCGCCGCACCACGACGACAAGACGCTCAACGAGACCCTGCTCGACCACGTGTGGGCCAAGCCCGGCAAGGGCTGGTTCATGCTGTTCGGCCTGGCGCTGTCCGCGCTCGGTCTGCTCGTCCTGGGTGTGACCATCACCCTGGCGCGCGGCATCGGCATGTGGGGTAACAACCAGCCCAACGGCTGGGCGTTCGACATCATCAACTTCGTCTGGTGGGTCGGTATCGGTCACGCCGGTACGCTCATCTCCGCCATCCTCCTGCTCTTCCAGCAGAAGTGGCGCACGAGCATCAACCGCTTCGCCGAGGCCATGACGCTCTTCGCCGTGTGCTGCGCGGGTCTCTTCCCGCTCCTGCACACGGGCCGTCCCTGGTTCGCCTTCTGGCTCTTCCCCTACCCCTCCACCCTGGGCGCCTGGCCGCAGTTCCGCTCGCCGCTGGTGTGGGACGTGTTCGCCATCTCGACGTACCTCACCGTGTCCGCCCTCTTCTGGTACGTGGGTCTCATCCCGGACCTGGCGGCCCTGCGTGACTCGTCCAAGGGCAAGCTGCAGCGCACCATCTACGGCCTCTTCGCGCTCGGCTGGCGCGGCTCCGGCCGTCACTGGCACAACTACAAGATCGGCTACCTGCTGCTGGCGGGTATCTCCACCCCGCTCGTGGTCAGCGTGCACACGATCGTTTCCTTCGACTTCGCCACCTCGCTCATCCCCGGCTGGCACGCCACCATCTTCCCGCCCTACTTCGTGGCCGGCGCCGTGTTCAGCGGCTTCGCGATGGTGATCACCCTCATCGTGCCCGCCCGCAAGTACCTCAAGCTCCGGGACGTCATCACCGACCGCCACCTGGAGAACATGAACAAGGTGATTCTGGCGACCGGCCTCATCGTCTCCTACGGCTACCTGATGGAGCACTTCATCGCCTGGTACTCCGGCAGCGAGTACGAAATCTGGACCTTCTACGTGAACCGCGCGCGGGGCCCATACGCCGGGGTGTACTGGCTGATGATCGCCTGCAACGTCATCACGCCGAACATCTTTTGGTTCAAGAAGTGCCGGACCAGCATCCCCATCATGTGGGTGGCGTCCATCCTGGTGAACATCGGCATGTGGTGCGAGCGCTTCATCATCATCGTGACGTCGCTGACGCAGGACTTCCTGCCGTCCTCGTGGGACCTGTACAGCCCGACCTGGGTGGACTGGGCCATCTACGTGGGCACGCTGGGCCTGTTCAGCACGCTGTTCCTGCTGTTCCTCAAGTTCGTCCCCGCGGTCGCGGTGAGCGAGGTGAAGGAGCTCCAGCTGGAGCTCAAGCACGCCGCCCACCACGCCGCCCATGGCGCGGAGACTGGCGCCGCCGGGACCCTCACCCACGGAGCGCACTGATCCATGTCCGCCGAGACCAAGGTTCTGGATAGCTGGGTGCTCGCCGAGTTCGCCACTCCCGACGCCCTGGTGGATGCCACCCGGCAGATGCGGGAGAAGGGCTACGAAGGCATGGACACCTATTCGCCCTACCCGCTGCATGGCGGGTCCGAGGCGCTGGGCCTGCCGCCCTCCCGCGTGCCCTTCATCGCCCTGGGTGGCGCGCTGACGGGTATCGTCACGGCGCTCGCCTTCCAGACGTACATGAACACCTTCGACTACCCCATCAACGTGGGTGGTCGTCCGACGCTGAGTCTGCCGGCCTGGGTGCCCATCACCTTCGAGCTCGCGGTGCTGCTGACGGCGTTCGGCATCTTCTTCGGTCTGCTGGGGCTCAGCCGTCTGCCCCAGCCGTACCACCCGGTCTTCGAGAGCGAGGAGTTCCGCAGCGCGTCCACGCACGGCTACTGGCTGAGCGTGCCGAAGGCCCTCACCGCCAAGGCGGATGACATCATGGACCAGCTCAAGGCACTGGGCGCGACCCACGTGACCGTTGTCTCGGGAGAGAAGGAATGAGGTGGCTCATCCCCACGGCCGGGCTCGCCCTGGCCGGTTGCAACGTCCCGTCCGAGTTCCTCCAGCGCATGGAGGCACAGGCCAAGTACGAGTACTACGAGACGAGCGAGTTCTGGGCGGATGGCAAGGCCATGCGCACCCCACCCGAGGGCACCATCCCGCGCGAGCGCCCGGTGGGCAACCCCGGCCTCACCACGGGCCGGGTCAACGGCACGCTCGTGTCCACCATCCCGCTCGAGCTCAACCGCGAGGTGCTCGAGCAGGGACAGAAGCACTACAACATCGTCTGCTCGCAGTGCCACGGCCAGCTCGGTGACGGCAACAGCGTGGTGGCGGAGAACATGGCCCTGCGCCTGCCTCCGTCGCTGCTGCAGATCGCCAACAAGCCGGACGGGCACTTCTTCGTCGCCATGACCGAGGGCTACGGCGTGATGCCGTCCTTCGCTGGCGAGCTCAACATCCAGGAGCGGTGGGCCGTCGTGGCCTACGTCCGTGCGCTGCAGCGCGCCCGCAACACGCAGGCGGGCGGCCAGCCTCTTCCGCAGGAGAACCGATGATTGCCGTGGACCGTTTCAACGGCGGCTCCAAGGCGATGACGCTGGCTGGGGCCATCGGCGTCATCGGCCTGGTGCTGACCATCGTGGGCTTCGTCACCGCACCCCAGGCGACGATGTTCAGCTACCTGCTCGCCTTCTGCTACTGGCTGGGCATCTCGGTGGCCTCCATCATCATGGTGGCCATCTTCCACACGGCCAAGGCCAAGTGGATCACCATCCTGCGCCGCAGCATGGAGACCATGGGCGCCAGCGTGGTGGTGTTCGTCATCCTGCTGCTGCCCATCCTCTTCGGGGCCGGGTACATCTTCCCCTGGGTGGATCCGGCGGCCTGGCAGTTCCCCGGCACCGACGGCATGAAGTTCAGCGAGGTGGAGCTGCACCACCTGCACCACAAGCACCCGTACCTGAACCTGACCTTCTTCTACATCCGTCAGGCCATCTACTTCGGGGTGTGGATCTTCGTGGCGTGGCGGCTGCGCGCCTGGAGCACCGAGCAGGACAACACCGGCGCGCTGGAGCTCACCGTCAAGCAGCGGCGCTTCTCCCCCGGTTCGCTCCCGTTCCTTGCGCTGACCATTACTTTTGCTGGTTTCGACTGGCTGATGACCCTCACGCCGCTCTGGCAGTCCACCATCTTCGGCGTCTATTACTTCGCCGGCAGCTTCCTGGCGGCGTTCTGCGTGCTGACGATCGCCACGGTGAACGCGCAGGGCAAGGATGGGTACGGCACCTTGGTGACGACGGCGCACTACCACAACCTGGGTAAGCTCATGCTGGCCTTCACGGCCTTCTGGGCCTACATCGCCTTCTCCCAGTTCCTCCTCATCTGGATCGCCAACATCCCGGAGGAGGCCGGCTGGTTCAAGCTGCGCATCGAGGGCGGCTGGCAGCCGCTGTCCATCTCGCTCTTCGTCATGGGCTTCGTGGTGCCCTTCTTCACCCTGCTGTCGCGCAACCTGAAGCTCAAGCCGCGGCTGCTCGCGGTGGTGGCCGTGTACCTGCTGGTGATGCACGCGGTGGACATGTACTGGCTCATCTGGCCGGCGTTCTCGCCGCAGGGCCCGTCGTTCCACTGGACGCTCATCACCGCCTTCGCGGGGGTGGGTGGACTGGCCGTGGCCGGAGCGATCTGGCAGGCCCGGGGCCGCTACTCGCTGCCCGTGAAGGATCCCTACATCTCTGAGTCGCTGAGGTACGTGCAGCCATGAAGAAGACCGAGTCGGAGCTCGAGTCGCGCGTCATCCGTGGCGCGCACGGCGTGGCCGCCGAGGAGGACCACATCCTCACCGGGAAGGTCGTCCAGGTGGGTGTGGGCGCCATCGTCATCTTCATCATCGGTGGAATCTGGGCCTGGCGGCTCCAGGTGGCGACGATGCGTGCGTTCGCCCCCGAGGGTGCCGCCGAGATTCCGGCCCTCATCACGCCGGACAAGGACTACAAGACCGCCTACGAGATCGGCATCGTGAACCAGCGGTTGTTCCAGCTGGACACGCACGCCGAGGAGAAGATCCGAGCCCAGCAGCAGGCCCTGCAGAACGGCTGGGCGGAGGATCCTGGAGTGGTGGCCCGTCCCACCATCAACCAGGCGATGGAGCAGGTCGTCGCCGAGCAGGCGGCCGCGAGGCAGCAGGCTCCGGCCCCCACCCCCACCCCCGCACCGCAGCAACCGGCGCCCCCGAGCCCGTAGTTCGCGGTAGAAGAGAAGCACGATGTACACCCCCTCCTCTTCCATCCATCTGCGCGCCGGGATGGCGGCGCTGCTCCTGGCGCTCGGCGCCGGGATGCCGGCGTACGCCCTCCCGGGCGGTGGCAAGGTCCCCAAGAGCATCATCGACGCCCAATCCGATACCCCGCCGCAGATGCGCGGGGTGGACGTCGAGGAGCACCTTGGGGAGCTGGCTCCGCTGGAGGCTCGGTTCACCGATGCCTTCGGCAAGTCCGTGCGCCTGCGCGACGTGCTGCCACGGACCCGGCCGGTGCTGCTGACGCTCGTGTATTACAACTGCCCCCTGCTCTGTAACCTCGTCATCAACGAGCAGATCCGCACCATGCGTGAGCTGGGGCTGGAGCTCGGCAAGGACTACGAGGCGGTGACGGTGAGCATCGACCCGAAGGACACCCCGGCGCAGAGCCTCGAGCGGCGGCGGCGGCACCTTCAGTCCATGGGCCAGCCGGAGACGGCCCCCTGGCACTTCCTCACCGGCACCGAGGAGAACATCCGCCAGCTGGCGGACGCGGTGGGCTTCAAGTACGCCTATGACGCGGATACGAAGCAGTACGTACATCCGGCGGTGGTGCATGTGCTCACCCCCGAAGGCGCCATTTCGCGCTATCTGTACGGTACGTCCTTCCGTCCTCAGGACATGAAGCTGGCCCTGCTGGAAGCGGCCGGTGGCCGCGTGGGCACCAGCATCGATCGCATCGTCCTCACCTGCTTCAAGTATGACACCGCCACCCGGCGGTACGGCTTCTACATCTTTGGATTCCTCCGGATAGGCTCGCTCATGGTCTTCGGCGCGCTCGCGACCATGCTCGCCTACTACTGGAGGCGTGAGCTGAAGAAAGGCGCAGCAGCATGAACGAGTTGCTGAACAACATCCTGTTCCTTCCGGAACAGGCGTCGACCTTCGCGGAGCGGGTGGACAACCTGCACTACTTCGTCGTCGGCGTGACGATGCTGATGTCGTTCGCCGTGGGCACGGCGGCGGTCTTCTTCTTCTTCCGCTATCGTCGGCGCAAGCCCAACCAGACGACCGAGTACGTGGTCCCGTCCGTGAAGACGGAGTTCCTCTTCGTCTCACTGCCGCTGCTCTTCTTCCTCACCTGGTTCGTCATCGGCTTCCGGGACTTCGTCTTCTTTGCCACGCCGCCCAAGGACGCGATGGACGTCTACGTCATGGGCAAGCAGTGGATGTGGAAGTTCTCCTATCCGGAGGGCCCCAACGGGGTGAACGTGCTGCACGTGCCGGCCAACCGCCCGGTGCGTCTGCTCATCACCTCGCGTGACGTCATCCACTCCTTCTTCGTGCCGGCCTTCCGCGTCAAGATGGACGCGGTGCCGGGCCGCTACACGCAGGCCTGGTTCGAGGCCACCAAGCCCGGCACGTATCAGATCCTCTGCACCGAGTACTGCGGCCTCTCCCACTCGAAGATGTGGGGTGAGGTGGTGGTGCTCTCGCCCGAGGCCTGGGACGAGTGGGTGAAGGAGCAGCGCAGGGGCAGCCTGCAGAACCGTCAGGACGCCCTGGCGGACCTGACCCTGGCGCCGCACCCCGCCCGCATGGCGGAGCAGGGCCAGAGGGTGGCCGCCGAGGTGGGCTGCTTCAAGTGCCACACCGTGAATGGTGAGCCGCACATCGGGCCCACCTTCCTGGGCCTCTACGGCCGTACGGAGACGTTGGACAATGGCCAGAGCGTGCGCGTGGACGAGGCGTGGATCACCCAGTCCATGATGGATCCAGGCGCTCACCTGGTGTCAGGCTTCCCCAACGTCATGCCCACCTTCCAGGGCAAGCTGACGGGGCCCCAGACGGCGGCCATCGTCGAGTACATCAAGACCCTGCGCACTCCGGACATCCGCACCGGCGATTCCTCTCAAGGACCTGTCTATGAGCCCATCCAGTAGCATCGCAGCCGAGCCGGGCGCCGTGCCCGCGCCGGATGAGCATCACGAGCACCACCCGAGCTACCTCACCGATGGCACCACGGTTAAGTCGTGGCTGCTGACGCTGGATCACAAGCGCATCGGCGTGATGTACCTCATCTGGGTCCTGCTCTTCTTCCTCATTGGCGGCATCTACGCGCTGATCGTCCGCCTGGAGCTGCTGACTCCGGGGCCGACCATCATCGACGCGATGACGTACAACCGCGCCTTCACCATGCACGGCGTGGTGATGATCTTCCTGTTCATGATCCCGGCCATCCCGGGCGCCTTCGGCAACTTCATGCTGCCGCTGATGCTGGGTGCCAAGGACGTGGCCTTCCCCAAGCTGAACCTGACCTCGCTCTACCTGCTGCTGGGCGGCGCGGCCATCGCCATCTGGGGGATGATCAACGGCGGAATGGACACGGGCTGGACGTTCTACACCCCGTACAGCACGCACACGACGACGACGGTGGCGCCCATCCTCTTCGGCGCGTTCATCATCGGCTTCAGCTCCATCGCCACGGGTCTGAACTTCATCGTCACCACGCACACCATGCGGGCGCCGGGCATCACCTGGTTCAAGCTGCCGCTGTTCGTGTGGGCCATGTACGCCACGGCGTGCATCCAGGTGCTGGCCACGCCGGTGCTGGGCCTGGTGCTGCTGCTGGTGGTGGGTGAGCACCTGTTCCACTTCGGCATCTTCGACCCGGCCCTTGGCGGGGACCCGGTGCTCTTCCAGCACCTGTTCTGGTTCTACTCGCACCCGGCCGTGTACATCATGGTGCTGCCGGCCTTCGGCGTGATGAGCGAGGTCGTGGCCGCCTTCAGCCGCAAGAACATCTTCGGCTACCGCGCGGTGGCGTTCTCGTCCCTGGGCATCGCCTTCGTGGGCTTCTTCGCCTGGGGCCACCACATGTTCGTGTCCGGCCAGTCCACGTTCAACGCGGGCGTGTTCGCGGTGCTGACGATGCTGGTGGGCGTGTTCACCGCCATCAAGGTGTTCAACTGGGTGGGCACCGTCTACAAGGGCGCGGTCGACTTCAAGACGCCGTTCGCCTACTTCTGCGGCTTCCTGTACTTCACCGTGTTCGGTGGCATGACGGGTGTGGCGTTCGCCACGGCGTCGCTGGACGTGCCCTGGCACGACACCTACTTCGTGGTGGCGCACTTCCACTTCATCATGGTGGGCGCGACCATCATGGCCTTCATGGCCGCCCTCCACTACTGGTTCCCGAAGATGTTCGGGAAGATGTACCACGAGGGGTGGGGCCTGGTGTCCGCGGCGCTCATCATCCTGGGCTTCAACGCGACGTTCATCCCGCAGTTCCTCCTGGGCAACGCGGGCATGCCGCGCCGTTACTATGAGTACCCGGAGCGCTACCAGACGCTGAACGTGGCCTCGACCGCGGGCGCGTCGCTGCTGGCCTTCGGCTTCCTCATCAGCGCCATCTACCTGACGTACGCGCTGGTGTACGGCCGCCGCGCCGCCTCCAACCCGTGGCGCAGCCGCGGCTACGAGTGGCTGACGGAGTCTCCGCCTCCGACCCACAACTTCGTGGGTCCGCAGCCTACCTACTCCGAGGAGCCCCACTTCTACGTGGATCCCAAGAAGGCCGAGGTGCCCGATGCAGTCTAGCTCCGCCGTCGCCGGTACGGCCGGCGCTCCCCCGGTGCCGCAGGTGGCGGCGCACTTCGCTTCGCTCGAGGTGCAGAACCACGCGGCCCGGCTCGGAATGTGGCTGTTCCTGGCCACTGAAATCCTGCTCTTCGCGGGTCTGTTCGTCTGCTACGCGTGCTACCGCTTCCTCTTCCCGGATGCGTTCGCCGCGGCCAGCCGCGAGCTGAACCTGCTCATGGGCACCATCAACACCCTGGTGCTCATCACCTCGTCGTTCACCGCCGCCATGGCGGTGCACTACGCCAAGGAGGCGCAGAACAAGAAGGTGGTGGCGATGTTCGTGCTCACCATCCTCATGGCGCTCGGCTTCCTCGTCATCAAGTACTTCGAGTACGCCCACAAGTTCCACGAGGGGCAGCTGCCCGGAGCGTACTACCGCTTCGAGGGCATCCAGCTGCCGGGCGTGTCGATGTACTTCACCATCTACTTCCTCTCGACGGGCCTGCACGCCTTCCACGTCATCATTGGTATGGCCGTGCTGGCGTGGGTGACCACCAAGGCGATGAGGAACGAGTTCAGCTATCGCAACTACACCGCCGTCGAGCTGGGCAGCATGTACTGGCACCTCGTCGACCTGGTGTGGATCTTCCTCTTCCCCATGCTGTACCTCATCTAAGGGAGCCTCTCGCACATGTCCGCGATGGCCAATGAGTCGCTGAAGGAAGATCACGAGATGCGTGGGGAGCACCACTCCGGACCGGGCAAGTACGTCCTGATCTGGTTCGCACTGCTGGTGCTCACCGTCGTCACGGTGCTCACCGGTCGCATGCACCTGCCGGACTGGGGTCTGGCGCTCGCCCTGGTGATCGCCAGCGTGAAGGGTGGACTGGTGGCGCTGTATTTCATGCACCTCGCCGAGCACAAGGGCGCCAACCGCCTGGTGTTCGCCACCTCCATGCTGTTCGTGGTGCTGCTGCTGCTCTTCACCCTGTTCGATTTCGGCACGCGATTCCGTCCTGCCCTGCCCTCCAATGCCACGCCGCCGACCTGGCCCGTGGAGGTCGGTCAGGGGCGTTACGGCGGAATGCTGAAGTCGCCCGACACCACACCGTAGTTGGCGCGTCTCCCAGAGATGTCGCCTACGCGGCGCTGCGGGTCACTCCCCGGCGCCGCGTTTCATTTGCGGGCACGGGCGGCCCGGGTGACGTCGTAGGCTCGGCGCCATGACCGCCGCCCGCCTCGTACCTCCGGGTCTCGCGCTGCTGTTGCTGCTGCTGTCCGCCCCGGCCTCGGCCCAGCGGGTCACCGTCCCCGTGGACGTGGGCGTGGGTCCCGCCGCCTTCTTCTTCTTCGGCCCCGTGTTCCGGGATCAGCCCCTCCACACCGGGCTCGAGCTGTCCACGCAGGTGGTGCTCGACCGCGAGTGGCTGCGGCGCAACCAGCGCCTCATCCCCCGGAAGTACCGCGCCCAGGCGAACCGCCTCGACGAGTTCCGCTTCACCCCGGGCATCGTGTCCCTGCTCGTCCCGGACTCGCTCATCATCTCCCCCAAGGTGCGCGACACCGGCATCTACGGCGCCACCTGGCGGCCACTCGGCATCGGGCTGCCCCTGAGCTCCAGCCCGACGCGCCTCTCGCTCGGGGCCGGATTGGTGCTCACCTACGCGTACCTGTACTCGGACACGCTGCCCACCACCCACTTCCTGCGGCCCGGCCTCAGCCTCGACGCGGACCTCGAGCTCGGGCTCAGCCGCACCTTCCTCGTCAGCCTCGGGTGGAGCTCGACCTTCTACATCCCCCAGCGGCTCGGCACCTTCACCGGCGTCACCCCGCTCGACGACGCCATCTTCCACGTCGGGCAGGCGTACCTGCAGCTCCACTTCCGCTTCCCGTACACCACCAGGCTGTGACGCATGCACCTCGTTGAAGCCACCGACGAACAGAAGGCCCAGCGCGACGCGCTCACGTACTCGGAGTGGGGCAAGCGCCTCACCCTCGAGGGCTATCTCTCCCGGGAGCAACGCCTGCGCGCCCACCCCTGGGCCCACTCGGACATGCGCACCTGGCTGCTGTGCGACGCGGACGGTGGCGTGCTCGCCTCCTGTGAGACGTTCCGCACCCCCAGCTTCCTGCGCGCGACCACGGGCGCCCTCGCCCCGGGCGACAGCTTCGCCATCGCCAGCGTCTTCACCGAGGAGCGCCTGCGCGGCCGTGGGTACGCCACCCGGCTGATGGAGCTGCTCGCCGCCGAGCTCGAACGCCAACCCCGTGCCCACGCCGCGCTCCTCTTCTCCGACGTGGGCCCCCGTCTCTACGCGCGCACGGGCTACCAGGAGCTGCCCGCCTGGGACTGGCACCTGTCCCCCACTCCCGGCGAGCCCGGCGAGCACGTGCACCTGCTCCCGCCCGGGGACGACATCAGCCGGGCCCTCGACCGCCTGCGCCGCCCCGACAGCCCCTTCTTCTTCTGGCCCACGCCGGCCCAGATCGACTGGCACCTCGAGCGCGGGCGCATCTATGTCGAGCACCTCGACTGCGCCCTCCCCGCCACCCTTGGCGCCACCGCGGGAGCGTCCACCATCCTCTGGGGACTCGTGGGCCGCGATGCCGAGCTGACGGTGCTGATGCTCGACGCCCGCTCCCAGGACGAGGCCCACGAGCTGCTCGGCGCGGCCCGGCGCGAGGCACACCGCTCGGGCCTCTCCCGCGTGGTGCTCTGGGAGGAGCCCACCCATGCCCCGTTCCTTCCCAACGTGGAGGGCGCGACCCGCGTGGCCCGTGACGGCTCCCTCCCCATGGTGCGCCCCCTCCGCCCGGACCTGCCCCTCGCTCCCCTGCTCCCCGTCCCACGTGGGCTCTGGGTTTGAGGACCCGCTAGGATGCGCTCATGGCCAAGCGCACCCGCATCATCGAGGGCACCTGGAACTGCACCTCCTGTGACGCCCGGGACATCCTCGCGAGGCACCGCAACTGCCCCCACTGCAACAACCCGCGCGAGGAGACGGGCCAGGAGTCCGAGTTCGACTTCGGGGGCATCGACGCCACCACCGGCAGGTCCCTGCGCGAAGGTGTCACGGATGAGAAGGCGCTCTCCGCCGCCGCCGCGGGGGTGGACTGGTTCTGCGACTACTGCGGCGCCTCCAATCGCGGAGACGCGCCCCTCTGCCGCCACTGCCGCGCCCAGCGCTCCGATACCTCGCGCGCCCTCACCGAGGAAGTCGAGCCCTCCCACGCACCGCCGCCTCCGCCGGCCTCCCGGGGCGCCGGCCGCACATGGCTCTTCGTGGGCCTCGGTCTCCTCGCGTGCTTCGGCACCTGCATGTACTGGGGCGCGCGCGATCACGGCGTCACCGGCCAGGTCACCGCCACCGCGTGGACACGCACCGTGCACCGGGAGAGCTTCCAGCGGGTGCGGCGCGAGGGCTGGCGCGACGAGCTGCGCTCCACCCCACCCCGCATGCCCGTGAACGGCCAGGGCGAGGTGGCCGGCGTGGAGAACATCCGCGACTGCATCACCCGCCAGCGAGGCACCCGTCAGGTGGCCGACGGCACCGAGCGCGTGTGCGAGACGAAGACGCGCCGGGTGCAATGCGGCACCGAGGAGAAGTGCACACGCAAGAAGACGGGCAACGGCTACATGAAGGAGGAGTGCGACGACGTCCCCAAGTACTGCAAGGAGTCCTACGAGGACTGCCGCGACCGCACGCGCTACCGCACCGTGCCCGTCTACGATCTGAGCTGCACCTACGACACCTACGCCTGGACGGAGGTGGAGCGCCGTGAGGAGTCCGGCCGGGACAGCGCCCCCCGCTGGCCCGAGCTCCGCACGGGCCCCGTCGACCGGTTGCGCCGCGAGGAGAAGTACGTCGTCCACATCAGCTACTCGGACGATGGCGAGAAGCAGCACCAGCTCGAGCCCAGGAGCGAGGCCGAGTTCCTGTCCTGGAAGAAGGGCCAGTCCGTCCCCCTCCAGGTCAACAACTTCGGTTCCGTGAACGTCCTCGCCGGCGACGTCACGCGTTAGAAGCCCCCATGGAATGCACCCGCTGCGGCGCCTGCTGCGTGGCGCCGGACATCGCCGCTCTCGACAAGCCCCTCGGCTTGCGCTGCCCCCACCTCACCGCCGACAACCTCTGCTCCGTGTACGACCGGCGCCCGCGGGTCTGCCGCGACTACCAGGCCGACGCCGTCTGCCGCCTCATCGAGGCCCCCACGCTCGAGGAGCGCGTGCGCAAGTACCTCGACCTCTTCGGACTGTCGGACGAGGCCGAGTCCGTCCGCCAGAGCGGCTGTTCCTCCATGCGCAAGGCCCGCCCCGGGTGATATCCCCCCGCCCGTGCCATTCCAGCCCACCGAGCCCTTCGCCCCCGCGCGCGGCCTCGCCTCACCCCACGCGCAGACCATCTACGCCTCGCTCGTGCGCCCCACGCACGCGCCGACCCTGAAGCGCGAGCGCTGGGAGTTGCCCGACGGGGACTTCGTCGATCTCGACTCCTTCGACGGCTCCCCGGGCGCCCCCCATGTGGTGACCCTGCATGGACTGGAGGGCTCCTCGCGCGCGGGCTACGTCACCGCCATCCTCCGCGGCGCCGCCGAGCAGGGCTGGGGCGCCACCGCCATCAACTTCCGCTCCTGTAGCGGCGAGCCCAACCGGCTCGCCCGCTCCTACCACTCGGGAGACATCGCCGATGCGCTCTCCGTGATGACGCACCTGCGCGAGCGCCTCACCGGCCCGCTCCACGCGGTGGGCTTCTCGCTCGGAGCCAACGTGCTGCTGCGACTGATGGAGGAGACGGGAGACCGCTCGCCCGTGGACGTCGCCGCCGCCGTGAGCGCCCCCTATGACCTGGGCGCCTGCGCGGACGCGCTCGACGGGCCCGGCCCCTTCCAGCGCCTCTACCGCGAGCGCTTCCTGCGCACCCTCAAGCACAAGGCGCGCGAGAAACTCCGCCGCTTCCCCGGTGCCTTCGACGGCTCCGCCATGGAGCGAGCGCGCACCATCCGCGGCTTCGATGACGCCGTCACCGCCCCGCTCCACGGCTTCCGCGACGCCGCCCACTACTACGCGGAGTCCTCCTCGGGTCCACGCCTCCACGCCATCCGCCGCCCCACCCTGATGCTGAGCGCCAAGGACGACCCGATGATTCCCGACTCCACCCACCCTCGGGACGTGTCCGCCAACCCCCACCTGCACCTCGTCGTCACCGAGCGGGGGGGCCACGTCGGCTTCGTCGCGGGCAGCGCCTTCTCCCCGTCCTTCTGGGGCGAGGCCCAGGTGCTGGCCTTCTTCTCCGCCCGCAATGCGAATGCCCGGCCGGTGTGACCCGGCCGGGCTCCACACAGGGCGCCCCATCGCCCTTCCCCTTCCCCCACCTCCCTCGCGACGGGTGGCCCATCCGTCCCCAACCCCATCACCGCCACCCCGTCGCGAGGCCCCCTCGGTACTGCCCTCCCCACCCCCTCCAACCCCGTCCAGCAGCACCGCCCCGTCCTGCGCACGGATGCATCAGCACATGCCGTGCCGAAGCCCCGGCACGCACCGGCTCCTCGTGATTCCAAGGAGTTGAGGAACCTCTCCGACCTTGGGGCGGAGCAATGCAGACCGAGGCCGGAAAAAACTCCCGGCGCGCTCGCGGAACATGGAAAAGCGCATCGGGTAGGTGGGAAAAAGCTTTCCTACTCGCGCGACAACCCCGCCCCTGCCTGGTCTCGACCCGCCGGGTGGACGGGCAAGCAGACGGGCCCGGTGAGGCTCAGGCCTCGCCCGTCGGAGGACGCAGCACTCGCAACAGGTGCTGGGCGAGCAGGTCTCGCGTGGCTCGCTGCAGCTCGCTGAGGAGCAGATGGAGACCCTCGGCCGAGCCGTCACGCACGTCGCGCACACGCTCCTCGTTGCCATCGAAGACGCGCAGCCGCCCGGGCACCAGGGTGATGAGCGGCTGGCGCGGGTGACGCCGCTTCAGCAGCCCCAGCATCAACGGGTGGTCCTCGTCCGGCCGGCGCGCGTCCACCACCACCAGGGCGGGCTCCTCCTCGGCGATGGAGTCGAGTGCCTCGTCCGCGTCCGCCATGGCGACGACGGACAGGTCCGGCTCCGACAGGAGGCGCGAGAGCAGCTCTCGGGAGGGACGATGCGGACTGAGGATGACGATGCGTCGCATAGAGGATGAAGAAGGGTAGGCGTTTCGAGACTCGAAGAGGAGGGGAAGTCCTGGCGGGGAGCCCGCTCGGGCCGCTGACCTGGCGAGCCAGCGCTCGAACCCTCCCCGGGTCCACGAACACCACGGCCAGAGGGGAGATACCCGAATGTCGACTTTTGAGCGACAATCTCCGCTCCGCCCCGTAAAGAAAGCACCCCGCAGGAAACCTCTCCGGGCACCCTGGCGGTCGAGTCGAAGATGACCTCGAAAGTCATGCCCGGGCGATCGTGCGAAGATACCCAGAACCTCGAGACCCCCTCCCGACCGATGGTGACCGAGCTCCACTTCGACTGCGGAACCCTGGTGGCGCCCACGCTGCCGGAAGATGACGCCCTGCGCGCCGTCTTCCAGCGGGACACGCGCACCGGGGTGTACCGGGCCGCGGCCCGACACTACCGGGAGGTGGTGCTGCGGTTGCGCGAGCGGGGCCTGCCCTACGAGGACCGGGCGAAGCGCTTCGAACCGCTGGCGGTGGAGCTGACCACCCCCATCGAGCCCTTCCCCCACCAGAAGGCCGCGCTGGAGGCGTGGAACCGCGCGGGTGGAAGGGGGCTGGTGGAGCTCCCCACGGGCGCGGGCAAGACGCTGCTGGCGGTGCTGGCCATTGTCCGGGTGAAGCGGCCCACCCTGGTGGTCGTCCCCACGTTGGATTTGATGACGCAGTGGCAGGGGGTGCTGTCGCGCCACCTCGGCGTGCCGGTGGGGATGCTGGGGGGCGGGGTGAGTGACCGGCAGCCGCTGACGGTGACGACGTACGACTCGGCGGCGATGCAGACGGAGTTCCACGGCAACCGCTTCGGCTTCCTCATCTGCGACGAGTGCCACCACCTGCCCGCGCCCAGCTACCGCTTCATCGCCGAGGGCTCGCTGGCACCGTACCGGCTGGGCCTCACCGCCACGCTGGAGCGCACGGACGGGGGCGAGCGCGTGTGCGAGGAGCTGCTGGGGCCGCTGGTGCACCGCACGGACATCCGCGAGCTCCAGGGTCGCTACCTGGCCCCGTACGAGGTGCGCCACATCGAGGTGCCGCTCACCCCCGAGGAGCAGGCGCGGCACGACGAGGCGCGGACGCGCTACCTGACCTTCATCCGCCAGAAGGGCATCCGCTTCGACGTGCCGGAGGGCTGGGCGCGCTTCCTCGCGGAGAGCCAGCGCACGGAGGAGGGACGCGCGGCCTACCGGGGCTACCGGGAGCAGCGCCGCATCGCCCTCACCTCGAGCGCGAAGCTGGACGTGCTCTGGCGCATCCTCCTGGAGCACCGGGAGGACCGGGTCATCGTCTTCACCGACGACAACGAGACGGTGTACACGCTGGCGCGGCGGCTGCTGCTGCCAGCGCTGACGCACCACACCCCCGTGCCCGAGCGCAAGGCGCTGCTCGCCGCCTTCGCGAGCGGGGAGCTGCCGGTGCTGCTCACCTCGCGGGTGCTCAACGAGGGCGTGGACGTGCCGGAGGCGCGGGTGGGCGTGGTGCTCAGCGGCAGTGGCAGCGTGCGCGAGCACGTGCAGCGGCTGGGACGCATCCTGCGCCAACGCCCGGGCAAGCGCGCGCTCCTGTATGAGGTGTGCTCGGCCCAGACGGCCGAGGCGTCCATCAGCGAGCGGCGGCGCCAGCACCGGGCCTACCAGGAAGAGGAGAGCGAGGCATGCTGACGCGCGAGTTGCTCCTCTTCCGCGTGCGCGACGGGAAGCTGCGCCCCACCTTCGTGAAGCGGGAGGACGCGGGACTGCTGAGCCTCGCGAGCGAGCTCATCGCCGAGGTGGAGGCGGGCCTCGAGCGCACGCGGGACGAGGTGGAGGAGACGCTGGGACTGCGTGCCGGCGCGTACACGCGGCCCAAGGTGGCGCGAGGGTTGGTGAAGCTGTTGGTGGACCGGATGCTCTTCGAGGAGCCCGCGGAGGGCATCTCCGAGGCCCGCGCGACGGCCTTCCGCGAGGCGGCCCGGGTGCTGCGCGCCCTGCCGCCGGACGCGACGGTGGAGGCCTACGAGGCCCGTCTGGCGGAGGCCTTCCCCCGCCCGCTGCCCGAGCTGCGCGAGGCCCTGTATGCCGACCTTCCAGGTCACCGGCGACTGCTGGGCTGGGAGGCCCTGTCCGCCCCGGAGTTGTTGGATCGCTACAACCTGGCGCTGGCCCAGGGGCCCCTGTTCGAAGCGCGGCGGCTGACGCTGCGGGCTCGGGCGCCGGAGCTGCTGCGGGTGCGCAAGGTGCTGCGCTGGCTGAAGTTCTGCCGCCTGGTGGCCGAGGTGCGGCGCGACGGCGAGGACTGGGTGCTGGAGGTGGAGGGCCCGGGCGCCATGCTGGCGCTGCAGAAGAAGTACGGCCTGCAGCTCGCGAGCTTCCTGTCGGTGGTCCCGGTGCTGGAGCGCTGGCAGCTCACGGCCGCCCTCGAGAGCCCCCGCCGCCGGGTGACGTTGGTGCTGGACGAGAAGGATCCCCTGGTGTCACCCCACACGAGCGCGCTGGGACACATCCCTCCCGAGGTGGCCACGCTGGCCGGAGGCTTCGACGACGCGGACTGGGAGCTGGACCTGCTGCCCCTGCCGCGCCACACGGGCGCCTCTGGACTGTGCGTGCCGGACCTGACCTTCCGTCACAAGAAGACGGGAAGGGAGGTCGCCCTGGAGCTGTTCCATGCGTGGCATGCCGGCCCACTGACGCGGCGGCTGGAGGAGCTGCGCTCGCGTCCAGATGCGGGACTGCTGCTGGGAGTGGATCGGGCGCTCGCGAAGGACACCCAGGAGCGCGCGCGGTTGGAGGCACATCCACAGGTGGTGCTCTTCCATGGATTCCCATCGGCGAAGAAGCTGCGCGCGAGGCTCTCACCGTGAGACAGACACCCGCCCTACCCGTTCTTCTGGCCCAGGTGCGCGGCCACGAGGCTCAGCACCCGGAGCGAGTTGCGATCCAACTGGCGGGCCCGCCGCAGGAGACGGCGCAGCTCCGCGGGCTCACTGGCCTCGGGCGGCGGGGGCGGAGGCGTCCACGGCGCGGGACTCTCGGAGGACAGGCCCAGGGCCTCGTCGGCGGACAGCGCGAGCACGGCACACAGCTTGCGGAAGGTGGGGACGCTCGGAAGCATGTTGCCTCGCTCCAGGCGCCCGTATACCTCCGTGGCGATGCCGATCCGCTCCGCCACGTCTTCCTGTGTGAGGTTGAGGCGCTGCCGGGCTGCGCGCGCGCACTCTCCCAGCCTCGTTGCGAGCTTTTTTGCCATTGTCCCGGGACCCGAGTGGTTCACCGGTGGCAATATGACTCGGGAGGTTGGTTTCCCAGGACGACTGGGGTAGTATGTCCGTCCGAGGACCCGTCACGTTACATGCGGAGTCCTGGAGGTCCCGGATGAGCGCGGACATCAAGCCCTCCTACCTCTTCGTCGACGAGGATCCGCTGCAACTCTCCGCGCTGAGGAGACTGTTGAGGGATCTGCCCGGCACCAAGCGCTCGGCGACGAGCGGAGAAGAGGCCCTGCTGATGGCGGAGGCGGAACCGCCCTCGGTCGTCGTCGCCGCGTACATCCTTCCGGGCATGGACGGGCTGTCGTTGCTGGCGGCCCTGCGGGCCAAGACCCCGGGACTGCTCTGCGGCCTGCACACCACGCAGCTGCCGGCCAGGGACATCCTTCCGCCGGATGTCACCGTGCTGCTCAAGCCCTGCCCGCCCGAGCGGCTGCGCGCCTTCCTGATGTCGGGCTCGGCCACCGCGGCGAAGTGAGCCCGGCCCGGTACCTCACGAGCCCTTCGCGGCCTCCTCCATCTTCTTGCGCAGGCTCAGCGGACGCATGTCCGTCCACACCTGCTTGATGTAGTCGAGGCACTCGGCCTTGGAGCCCTCCTTGCCGGCGTCCTTCCAGCCCAGGGCGTTCTCGCGGTCCGCCGGCCAGATGGAGTACTGCTCCTCGTGGTTGACCACGACCTTGTACTTCTGCGTGTCCTCGGTGTCCTGGTTGCTCATGTTTCCCATTTCACCCCGCCCATGCACGGCTGGTCAATGTGGACTTGAGGGCGCGGACGCGCAGCAGTGGCCCGACCTCCGAGGTTGGCTCGGAACTTCGGAGGGTGTTCAACCGGTAGGACCTGGCGGGTCCTGACCGGACAGGGAACGGGCATGGACCTGGGAGGGCGGATTCCGGCCTCCGGGCGGACTCACCGTACGCCCCGCGCGAGCGCCCGCGCGTATTCGGCGGCCACCCGAGTGAAGCGGGCACCGGCGAGCCCGCTCACGTACTGGCGCACCATGGCCCGCGTGGCCCCCACGTAGAAGAGGGCGCGGCGCGTCCGCTCCAGCTCGCGCTCCGTGCGCCCCGGCCGGCCCTCCATCCACGCCATGTCGTCCAGCGCGTCCACGCCGCAGAGGAACACCACCGGACTCTCGTGCCCCTTGCACGAGAAGGCCGTCGTCACCCGGACGTAGTCCACCTTCCCCACGCTGAAGCCCGACACGTCCTGACCGCTCCGGCCCCCGAAGGCCACCGCCTGGAGGCCCTCGCGCTCCAGCGCCTCGGACAACCGGGCCGGCCGCACCGGCGCCACCACCAGCACGTCCGAGGGCAGCACCCCCTCCTCCCGCATCAGCCGCTTCACCTCGCGCACCAGCCACGCCTCCTCCGCCTGGGGCGAGTCGAAGGCCCGCACCACCGGCACCACGCCCTCGCGCTCGGTGCACTGCAGCCGGTACAGCCCGTCCACGCCCGCCACCGGTGCCTCCAACAGGCCCTGCTCCCGCAGCTCGTGCGCCCGCATGAACTCGCGCATGCCGGGGTTGGCAACCCCATGCCGTCCGAGGGGATCCAACACCACGTTGAAGGCCAGCTCGGACACCTGGCGCGTGGAGCGGAAGGCCTCGCGCAGCACGCGCACCCGGCCGGTGAAGTCGAGTCCGTCCGGCAGCTCCTTGCGCAGGGCCTCCACCGCGCTGTGGCCGTACACGTTCTGCGAGTCATCCGCGAAGAGCAGGAACGCCTTGAGCGGAGGACCCTCGCCGCGCGCGAGCGGACGGGCCAGCGCGTACAGGTGCGCGAGCTCCGTGGCGCTCAGGTCCTGCGCCTCGTCCACGAAGACGGCATCGAAGCTCTCCGGAGCGAAGGCCCCCGTGCCCGTCATGTGCATGAGCGTCACCCGCTGCGTCATCAACGGCGCGCGCTTGCCGAGCCGCTGCCGCAGGGCCGCCACCAGCAGGCGCGACAGCAGTGGCGTCAGAGCCTTGTTGAAGAAGGACACCAGCACCCGCGAGTCCGGGTGCTCGGCGAGGTAGCGCGCCACCCAGTGCGCCAGCACGTACGTCTTCCCGCTGCCCGCCACCCCGCGCACCAGGTGGTGCCCCTCGTCGAAGCGCCGATCGAAGAGCGCCACCTGCTCCTGGGTGAAGAGCGGCCCCATGCTCCGCAGTGAGTCGATCTCCTGCCCCAGGGCCTCGGGCCGCCGCGCCACCCGCGCGCGCACGCCCGGCATCACCAACAAGGGCTGCAGCGAGAGGCGGGGCTCCAGGCTCGGCGCCACGGGGGTGAGCAACTCCAGCAGCTGCGCGGGAATGGCGGCCTCGGACTCGGCGCGCGAGGAGATCACGAAGAGGTACTCTCGCGCGCGACTGGCGGCCACGTTGAGCATGGGGGTGAGCTCGCTCGGGGCGAAGGGGCGCCCGGCGGCCACGGTGTCCACCACGACGACGTCGTACTCGGTGCCCTGCTGCCGGTGGATGGTGGAGGCCTGGAAGCGCGACTCGCTCCACCCCTTCTCCAGGGCCATCGCGCGCAGCAGCGCCGCCTGGGCCCGGTACGGCGTCACCGCCAGCACCTTCAGGCCCGCCTTCAACGCCGGCCCGGCGAGCGCCATCACCATCTCCGCGGAGAAGGGCCTCCGGTAGCCGTGGCCCGACTCGCCCCGCTCGTGGCAGACGCGGCGAGCGTCCCGGGTGGCCTCGTCCAGCACCACCCAGCAGGCGCGCGCGGCCGGGTACACGTCCACCGTCTTCGGCTGCCGGGTGCGCGGTCCCTCGCCGTCCTCCAACATCCCCGCGTAGCTGAAGCGGCTCACCACGGAGCCGATTTGAGGGTGCATGCGGTGCTGCGTGCGCAGCAGCAACACGTGCGAGGACTCCACCGCGGCCTTCGCGTCCTCCAGGTGCGACAACGGCGAGCTGCGCATCCACGTCTGCACCGGCCGCTCCGCCCCCTCCAGCGCCCGGCTGACGGGGCCGATCTGCTTGGGGTCTCCTCCCAGCAACACCTTGCGTGCCAGCGGCGCCATCAGCCCCACGGCGGCCCGCGACACCATGCCCGCCTCGTCCACCACCAGCCGGTCGAAACGCTGGGTGCCTTCCAACTCGGACACGAGCCGCAGCGCCCGGTGCACGGTGAGCACCATCAGCGTGGCGAAGCCTTCCCGCGCGACGAAGAGCGTCTCGTCCGTGAGGCTATCGCGCACCTTGCGCAGCTCGGCCTTCACGGTGGCCAACCGCGAGGAGGTGGCGCCGTTGAGGAACTCGCGGCGCACGCGCTCCTCCATGTGCTCGATGCGCGCCGCGTGCTTCTGGTACCCCGAGTCGTGGAGGACGGCGGGGAAGGCGTGCGTCAGTTCCTGGCCCACGCCCACGCCGCCGCGGAAGATGCGGCAGGTGGTGTCTGGCGCGTAGAGGGCCCCGGCCTTGGACAGCATGCGGGCCACACGCAGGGCGAGCGTATCGGCGGCGCGGTTGGTGGGCGCCACCGCGAGGATGCGCTCCTTGGGGTTGCGCTGAATGGCCTGCGCGAGCAGCCGCGCCACCGTCTCCGTCTTGCCCGTGCCCGGAGGTCCCCAGAGCAGGGCCCAGGGCTTCTCCCAGAGGTCCTCGGGTCCGGGCGAGGGGCCCGCGCCATCGTCGGGGACGAGTCCCCGGACGCGGTCCAGCGACTCGCGGACATGAGGCCCACGCGAGTCGTAGGCCCGAGAGGCGGCGAGGAGCGCCTCGGAGAAGTCGAAGGGCTGGAAGGCCCAGCGCTCCGCGGAGACCACCTCGGGCGGAATGTGGCCCAACGAGCGCGTGGAGATGAAGACGCGCCCGTTGGTGGGATCCACATGGACGATCTCCCCCACGAAGCGGCGCTCATCGGGGAGGAAGCCGATGAGCTGCCCTCCGCCCCAGCTCGGATCCGCGGCGGGCTGAGGGGTGAGGCCGAGCATCGACTCGTCCTCCAGCCGCACGTCCTCGGCGCCCTTGAGCATCACCCAGCGGTACAGGGAGCGCTCGCTCTCCAACGCCGCCAGCAGATCCTCCGGCAGCACCGAGCGCACGACGAGATCGGCGGGCTCGGCGGAGGCTGTGGACTGAGGAGCCTGGGGGGCAGGCTTCCGGGCGTGATGCCCCTGTGCTGACTCGTTCCCCATACGGAAGGCCGGACCGGTGGCCCCATGGTGCCTGGATGAGGCTCGGAGGAAAAGCAGGGGGGCTGACGAGAAACGATGACGGGGTTCAGGAGTCCAGTAATGTGGACGGTCAGCGCCCCCCCCACCATGAAGCTCTACGCCCTAAGCGATCTCCACCTGCGTTACGAGCACAACCGGCAGGCGCTCGAATCGCTCGCTCCCCATCCAGACGACTGGCTCATCGTGGCCGGGGACGTGGGCGAGACGCTGGAGCACATGGACTTCGCGTGGCGCACGCTGACCAAGCGCTTCCGCCAGGTGATCTGGGTACCAGGCAACCATGAGCTGTGGACACTGACGCGCGAGCAGCCCGCGCTCCGAGGCGAGGCCCGATACCAACAAGTCGTGGCCCAGTGCCGCTCGTACGGCGTGCTCACACCGGAGGACCCCTATCCGCGCTGGCCGGGCGAGGGCCCGCACCGGGTGCTGGTGCCACTCTTCCTGCTCTACGACTACTCCTTCCGCCCGGACCACGTCCCCGAGGAAAAGGCCATCGAGTGGGCGCTGGAGACGCACGTGCTGTGCACCGACGAGGCCGTGCTCCACCCGGACCCCTACCCCACCCGGTCCGCCTGGTGCGCGGCGCGCGTCGAACAGGCGCTCGCCCGCCTGGAGGCCCTGCCGGCGGACTGCTCCACCATCCTCATCAACCACTTCCCGCTGCGCTACGAGCACGTGCGCCTGCCGCGAATCCCCCGCTTCTCCATCTGGTGCGGCACGAAGAAGACGGAGGACTGGCACCTGCGCTTCCGGGCCGAGGTGGTGGTCTCCGGCCACCTGCACATGCCGGCCACGCTGTGGCGAGACGGGGTGCGCTTCGAGGAGGTGTCGCTCGGCTATCCCCAGCAGTGGACCTGGCGCGGCGACATCTCTCGGTGCCTCCGGGAGATATTGCCCGGGACCCCGCGTTAGGCCCGCGATGGATCCGGGTTCGCGCGCTCGCGGAGCTCAGCGCGCGAGCAACGGGCTCCAGGCTCCGGCCGAGGCGAGCCCGAGCCGGTGCGTCGCTCGGGTGACGGCGACGTACAGCGCCCGGCGGGACTCCCGCGTATCCGGGTACGTGCCCGCCGAGGCATCCGGAACGATCACATGGTCGAACTCGAGCCCCTTCACCTCCTGCACGCACGTCACCGTGAGCCCGGACCGGAACTCGAATTCCCCATCGAGCGCCAGCCGCACCGGACTGCCGTGCCGGAGCGCGCGCTCGACGGTCCGCGCGGCCTCGGGCGAGCGGCAGATCACCGAGAGGCCCGCGGAGGGATCCTCCGAACTCCTGGGCCTCGTCGATCACCACGCAGTCGTACGTCGCGAGAGACGTGGGCTTCGCGCCGGAGGCCTCGGCCCGCAGCCGCTCCAGCCTCATAGGTCCAGACGTCGATGCCCTCGACACCCCGGCGATAGGGGCGACAGCGGGCGCGGCTCAGTGATTGAAGCCGCCGTCGCCGCGCGTGGCGGAACCTCCACAAGCCGGAGTGGTGAATTCACGATTGCCACTGGAGGTGGACTGATTGCTCTCCCAGACCGCGGTGGAGCCATTCCACTTCACGTACTTGTACTGAGTGGCGGTGGATGGCGGGAGTTGCACCGTTCCGCTCCAGGTGGCGTTGGCACCCGTTCCCTGGATGGTCAGCCTGAAGCCACTGGCGGGAGTCCAGCTCCCCAGCGCGGTCTGATTGCCCACCACGTAGAGCTCCTGCCCGAAGGTGGTGTTGGCGTTGTTGATGCTGAAGGACACCGGCACGGACGTGCACGTACCACCGCCACCGTCACCACCGCCGCTCCCGCTCCCCTGCTTCCACACCGCGTAGCCGCTCCCGGACGTGGCGAGCGTCCAACCCGTGCCCGGGCTCCAATCCGTGCTGCCGATCTTCATCGCGGTGTTGCCATTGATGATGGCCGCGTACAGACCGTTCTCGGCTCGCTGGATGGACACCGTCGACGTCGAGGTGATGCCCTGGGACTTGCGCACGTCCATCAGCGCCTTGATGGCAGCCTTGAGGTTCCAATCATAGATGTGCGGGTAGTACACCGAGGGAATGCCCGGGTGGGTGAGCACGTAGGCGTAGCCCTGCATCACCTTGTCGCAGGGCACCGGCCAGTGGCGCTGCCCGACATCGCAGTTCTCGCTCGGGCCCGTGTCGTGGTTGTCCACGAACGTCACCATCTTCTGCGCCCACCAGCCGATGCCACCCGCCGGCTTGCCCGAGCCGTCCCTCAGCCGGCCATACTCGTTGTAGGACAGCGCCTGATTGAGCAGTCCCTTGGTCGTGAAGTCGAACACGCCGCACGTCCCGCCCGTCCCGTCGACGTAGTTGAGCAGCTGCTGCCGGTGGGCATCCACGTTGCCGTAGTTGAGGTCGGTCCACACCTCGCCCACGCAGAAGTCCGGCGCCATGGCGTCGTGATAGACCTTCGCGTAGCCGGGGGCGTAGCCCTTGGAGTAGTCGTAGCGGATGCCGCTGAAGCCCACGCCCTTGAGCCGGCTGCTCAGCCAGTTCTTCAAATCCCCCTGCACCACCGGGTTGCTGTGATCCAGATCGCGCGCGGCGCCGTAGCCATCGCCGGAGTCCGCGGCGCCCGTTCCCTGACCCCACTCATCGTTGGACGTCACGGCATAGCTGCCCCAGCTGGGGTTGGTGAAGTCCGCCCAGTTGGAGGTGCCCACGCGGTGGTTGATGACGACATCCGCGACGACCTTCACCCCACTGTTGGAGAAGGCATTGATGGCGTTCTTCAGATCGGTCTCGCTGCCATAGCTCGAATCGAGGACATTGAGCTGCCGGGGCAGATAGCCTTCCTTGGACGCCGCGTCGCTCGGCGGCGGGAACCACACATGGGTGAAGCCCATGGCTCCCAGGTCCGACGCCTTGCTGGAGAGGACGCCGTACCAGTTCGGGCTCGTGGCGTTGGCGGAGTTCCAGTGGAAGCCCTGCACGAGGATGGCACTGCTGGCCTGGGCCTGCTGGGTGGCGGCCTGGGCGGCTCCCGCCTCCGCCAGCATCGCGAGGCCCGCGGCCGAGACGAGACAAGGGATGAGCTTGCTCACTGTTTCTACTCCCTGGAGTGAGTTCTACTACTTACTCATGCTTTCCAGAGAAAATGAGTCCGTCAATTCTTTTCCGCCAGGAAAATATTACTGAAAGTTACTGATTTACAGGTTCAATCGCGGGCCCTCCGCGGACCCCTCAGGTCCTCCCGGAATTCCGGTTTCTGATAACCTGAAGGGCCTGGATGACGTGCCCGGACGAAACGACGCTGAGCGACTTCCTGGAGGGGTTGCTCCCGGAGGACAGCAGGGCTCGAGTGCTGGCGCACGTGGAGGACTGCGCGGGCTGCCAGCGCGCGTTGGCCGCGGGCGAGGACTCCGCACCCGGGAGTTCCGCCCCCGAGGTTCCCGACGGGACACTCCCACCGCTGACGCGGGGCGCCACCGTGTCGCGCTACGTGGTGCTCGAGCGCATCGGCCAGGGAGCCATGGGGGTGGTGTACGCGGCGTACGACCCGGAGTTGGACCGGCAGGTGGCCCTCAAGCTGCTGCGCCCGGAGGGGCGCCACGTGGAGGAATTGCGGCGGCGGCTGCTGCGCGAGGCCCAGTCCCTGGCCCGGCTCTCCCACCCCAACGTCGTCTCCGCCCATGACGTGGGCACGTGCGGCGACGGCCTCTTCCTGACCATGGATCTGGTGGAGGGCACCACGCTGGCGGAGTGGCTGAAGCAGCCGCGTCCCTGGCGCGAGGTGCTGCGCGTCTTCCTGGAGGCCGGACGGGGCCTGGCGGCGGCGCACGCCGCGGGGCTGGTGCACCGCGACTTCAAGCCCGCCAACGTGCTGGTGGGCCACAATGGACAGGTGCGGGTAACGGACTTCGGGCTCGCCAGTTCCTCCGGACAGCCGGACGCGCCCACTCCCCGCCCACGGCCGGAGTCCGCGCGCGAGAACGCCGCCACCCCGCTCACCCGCACGGGCGCGCTGCTGGGAACACCGGCCTACATGGCGCCGGAGCAACTCCAGGGCAACGGCGCGAGCGCGCTCTCGGACCAGTTCAGCTTCTGCGTGGCGCTCCACGAGGCCCTCCATGGAGAGCGCCCCTACCAGGGGCATACCCCCGAGGAGCTCGCCCAGGCGGCCCTCGAGGGGCGGGTGCGGCCACCGGGGCGCGAGTCGAAGGTGCCCTCCTGGGTGCGGCGCGCGGTGCGGCGTGGACTGCGGGCCCGGCCCGAGGAGCGCTTCCCCTCCATGGAGACCCTGCTGGCGGCGATCAGCCCGCGCGCCCTCCGCGTCCGTACCTGGGTGGCCGTCTCCGCCGCGACCGCCAGCCTGGTGGGCCTGGCCGTGGGCTACGAGGTGGCGCACCGGCGCGAGGTCCGCTGTGCCCAGGAGGCGGAGAAGCTCGCCACGGTCTGGGGGCCCGAGCAACGCGAGCGGGTGCGCACGGCCTTCCTCTCCACGGGCAAGCCCTACGCCGCCTCCATCTGGGAGAACGTCTCCGCCGCCCTGGATGCCCACGCCGCCCGGTGGCGCGAGCTGCGCACCGAGACGTGCATGGCCTCCTCCAGCACGCCCTCCACCACCGGACTGCTGACGGCCGCCTGCCTCGACACCCAGCTGTGGCAGTTCGCCGCCATCACCGAGGTGCTGCGGAAGGCCGATGCCCAGACAGTGCAGAACGCACCGCAGATGATGGCCTCGCTCGAGGGGCTCACCGGGTGCCACACCACACCGGCGCTCGTCACCCGGCCACAACCCCCGGACGACCTCCGCCCCCGGGTGGACGCGGTGCGCCGCAGGCTCGCGGAGGCCCGGGCCCGCATGGACGCGGGCAGCCACGCCCAGGGCCTCGAGGTGACGTCGGCCCTCGTCCCGCAAGCCCGGAACATCGGCTACCGCCCGCTGGAGGCGGAGGTCCTCGTCCTGCACGGCCAACTCCACGGCCTCGTCGGCAAGCTCCAGGAGGCGGAGGAGATCCTCTACCGCGCCCTCTGGGCCGCCGATGCCGGACGTGACGACGAGACGGTCGCGCGCGTCTGGCTCCTCCTCATCTGGGTGGTGGGCGAGCAGAAGGCCCGCATGGACGAGGCGGAACGGCTCGTCCATCACGCCCGCGCCGCCGTGGAGCGGCTGGGGAAGGAGCGCTTCCCCGCCATCACCATCGAGTTCCACCTGCGGATGGGCGGGCTGTTGCTGGTGCAGGGCAAGCTGGACGAAGCGGACGCGGAGTTCTCCCGGGGCCTCTCGCTGTCGCGCGAGCTGTATGGCCCCGAGAGCCTGCGCACCGCCCATTTCCTCTCCAGCCTCGGCCGGGTGCGCACGCGCCAGCAGCGCGGTCCGGAGGCGGTGGCCCTCTTCCGCCAGGCCCAGACGCTGCGCGAGCGCATCTGGGGCCCCGACCACCCCGGCCACGCCCTCAACCTCAGCAACCTGGCCAGCGAGCTGTTGTGGATGGGCCAGCCCGAGGAGGCACTCGCCACCTTCCGGCGCTCCCTGGCCCTCCTGGAGTCCTCCCGCGCCCCGGACCACCCGAGTCTCGCCACACCGCTCAACAACCTGGCCGCCCTCCTGCGGCGCCGGGGCCAGCTCGACGAGTCCCGCCGGTACTTCCAGCGAGCGCTCGCCATCTTCGAGCGCACCAAGGGGCCGGACCATCCCAACACGGCCGCAGCCCTCTGCGGACTGGGCTACGTGGAGTCCGATGCCCAGCGATTCGACGAGGCGCTCGCCCATGGCCAGGAGGCCCTGACACGTGTCGAGCGCGCGCTGGGTCCGGACACCCCACGCGCCGCCTCTCCGCTGGAATGCCTGGGGCACATCGCCCTGCAAGCGGGCCGCTACGAGCAGGCGCGGCGGTACCTGACGCGCGCGCTGCACCTGTTGGACAAGGAGTACGGCCCGGACAACGCCACCGCCACCACCGTGCTCCGCGACCTCGCCCGGGTCGAGCTGGCCACCGGCGCTCCGCACGCGGCGCTCGTGCACTGCGAGCGCGCCCGGATGCTCGACGAGAAGGCCCAGGGCGCGGAGAGCCCGGACGCGGCGCTGGGCCTCGCCTGCATGGCGGAGGTGCACCTGGCCCTCGGAGCCCCGGAGCAGGCCGTGCCACTGCTGGAGCACGCACGGCGGATCCACCAACGCGCGCCGCTGGACCTGCTGGACGAGTCGCACACCACCTTCCTCCTGGCCCGGGCCCTGTGGGAACGACACGAGGCTCCGGCGCAGGAGCGCGCCGCCGCGCTCGCGGAAGAGGCCAGGGCCCTGCTGTCCAACCAGAAGCCCCGGGGCACTCCGGAGCTGCGGCAGGTCATGGATTGGATCGCCCGGCACCCGCCTCGGGCACGATGAGGAGCGCGAGGAGACCCCATGAGTGGAGAGGCGGAAACCGGTGTCCTGACGGCGATGCTGCTGGCGCATGCTCCAGCGGAGCGGCGTGAGGCGCTCGAAGGACTGGCGGACCTGGAAGCGCTCCTGCGGAGCCACCTCGAGGCGGGCCAGACGGCATGGCCCTCCGTCCCGCTCCCACCCGAGACATTCATGCGGCATCTGGCCCGGCACCTGCCCCCGGACGACACCCTCGCCCAGGCGCTGCACCAACTCCACGCAGCCGACCTGTACCTCGCCTGCGCCTGCGCCGCGGGCGACGCCCAGGCCCTGCTCGCCTTCGAGCAGCACGTCCTGAAGAAGGTGCCTTCCCGCCTCGGACAGCTCTCCGCCTCCACCGTGGACGAGGTGCTGCAGCTCCTGCGTCAGCGGCTGTTGATGAGCGCGAGCGGCACCGCGCCGAAGATCGCCGACTACGCGGGCCGGGGTCCCCTGGCGGGCTGGGTGCGCATCAGCGCCGTGCGCGCCGCCGGAGAGCTGGCCAACCAGGAGGGACGGCAGGAGCTCTTCGGTGAGCCTCCCGAGTCCCTTGAGCGGATGCTGTCTCCGGAAGATCCGGAGCGTGTCCTCGCCCGGGCGGATTCGCGCCAGGCCCTCACCGAGTCCCTCCAGGCGGCGCTGGCCCGCCTCTCCGAGCGCGAGCGGGCCCTGCTGCGCATGCACCACATCCACGGCCTCACCATGGACCGGCTCGCGACGATGTATGGCGAGCCCCGCTCCAGCCTGGCGCGCCGGGTGGTCCAGGCACGTGAACGGCTGCTCAAGCTCACCCGCCTGGAGCTCTCCTCCCGGCTGAAGCTCGAGGGCCGCGAGTTGGAGAGCCTCCTGGGCTGGGTGAGCAGCCGCCTGGACGTCAGCCTCCACCGGTTGATGAGCTGAGCGGCGGCCGCGACATCGCGCTACACATCAACGACAGACATTCCGCTAGATATTTGCCCCCCGAGCGGAATTCCCTTCACGTAAGAAACTCCCTGGGAAACCCGTTGGAAGAGGGGCTGTCCTGTTTTCAACAGCTGTGGCTCCTCGCGCATCTCCGCTTGTGTATGGCCCTCTTCGGCACGACTTCCGATAACGCCTTGCGTCGAAAAAGGAATCTGCTTGCGATGAGGAGGATTGCGTATCATGCGCCCCTCTTCTTGGAGGGGAAAGCGATCCATGTCACGCCGGCTGCTGATGATGTGCATGTCCCTGCTGTCTCTTGGGGGCCTCGTTCACTGTTCGAAGAGCCCGAAGGAGGGCGCCCAACCAGCCACAGCGACCGCGGCGGCCACGGCGGCTCCGAAGGCCACGGCGATGACGATCGCTCAGGAGCAGCAGGCCTCGTGGATCCGGAACTTCAATCCCTTGCTCGCGTCGAACAGCTCGCGCTGGCCGACCCGCGCCGGCGTCTACGAGCCGTTGATGATCTTCAACACGCTCAAGGGCGAGCTCGTGCCCTGGCTGGCCACGAAGCACGAGTGGAGCGAGGATAACAAGAAGCTCACCCTGACCCTGCGCCCTGGCGTGAAGTGGTCGGATGGTCAGCCGTTCACGGCCAAGGACGTGGCCTTCACCTTCGGGCTCATGAAGCAGCACAAGGCCCTCGATATCTCGGCGGTGTGGACCTTCCTGGATTCGGTCCAGGCCAAGGATGACGCGACGGTCGAGTTCACCATGACGCGCGCCTTCGTGCCCGGCCTCATCTATATCGTTCACCAGCCGATCGTTCCGGAGCACAAGTGGAAGGACGTGGCCGATCCGGTCATGTACAAGAACGAGACGCCCGTGGCGACGGGCCCCTTCACCGAGGTGAAGGTCTTCCAGAATCAGGTCTTCGAGCTCGGACGCAACCCGCACTACTGGCAGCCGGGCAAGCCCGCCGTCGAGAGCATCCGCTTCCCGGCGTACCCGAGCAATGACCAGGCGAACCTCGCGCTGCTCACCGGTGAGCTGGACTGGGCGGGCAGCTTCGTGCCCGACATCGACCGGGTCTTCGTCGCCAAGGACAAGGAGCACAACCACTACTGGTTCCCGCTCGTGGGCAATACGACGGTGCTCTACGTGAACACCACGAAGAAGCCCTTCAATGACGTCCGCGTGCGCAAGGCGCTCAGCATGGCGATCGACCGCGATCAGATCGTCAAGGTGGCGATGTATGGCTACACGCGGCCCTCCGACGCGACGGCGCTCAGCGACACGCACGATCGCTGGCGCAACCCCCAGGCCGTCCAGGCGGGTGACTGGACGAAGCTCAACATCGAGAAGGCCAACGCCATGCTCGACGAGGCCGGCTACAAGAAGGGCGCGGACGGCGTGCGCGTGGGACCGGACAAGAAGCCCCTGCGCTTCGACGTCAACGTCGTCACGGGCTGGACGGACTGGGTGCGCGCGGCGCAGATCATCACGCAGAACCTCAAGCAGGTGGGTGTCGACGCCGTCCTGAAGACCTACGACTTCAGCCCCTACTTCGAGCGCATCCAGAAGGGTGAGTTCGACGCGAGCATGGGGTGGACCTCGGAGGAGCCGTCGCCGTACTTCGTCTACCGCGACCTCATGGGAACCGAGACGCTCAGGCCCATTGGTGAGGTGTCGGCCCGTAACTGGCACCGCTACGGGAGCAAGGAAGCCGACGCGCTCCTGCAGGCCTTCGAGGCCACGAATGATCCCGAGGAGCAGAAGAAGATCGCCTATCAGATGCAGGACCTCTTCGTGAAGAACGCGCCGGTCATCCCCCTCTTCCCCGGTCCGTCCTGGGGCGAGTACAGTACGCGCCGCTTCACGAACTTCCCCAACAAAGACAATCCCTACGCGAAGCTGACGCCCAACACTCCTCCGGAGAACCTGCTCGTCCTGGTCGAAGTGAAGCCCAAGTGACGACACCGCGTTAGAGAAAGGCTCACCCGGTCCCGTGCGACACATCCTGAGAAACCTGGGCTTGTACGCGTTCGCCGCGTGGGCCTCTCTGACGTTGAACTTCCTGATTCCACGCCTCATGCCGGGCGATCCCGCCTCGGCCATGTTCGCGCGCTTCGCGGGTCAGCTCCAACCGGAGGCCATCGAGGCCCTGCGCCAGGCCTTCGGCTTCACGGACGAGCCCCTGCTCCAGCAGTACTTCACCTACGTGGGCCACCTGTTCCAGGGCGATCTCGGCCTCTCCGTCGCGTACTTCCCCGCGAAGGTGACGGACGTGATCGCCACGGGACTCGGCTGGACGCTCCTGCTCTCGGGCGTCGCGGTGATCATCGCCTTCGGGCTCGGTTCGCTCCTGGGCGTGATCGCCACGTGGAGGCGCGGCGGCTGGCTGGACTCGGTGCTGCCGCCGGTGCTCATCTTCCTGGGCGCGTTCCCCTACTTCTGGTTGGCGATGATGCTCCTCTACGTGCTCGGGCTCACGTTCGAGGCCTTCCCCATCCGCCATGCCTACAGCGACACGCTCGCGCCCGCCTTCAGTGCCGAGTTCATCCTCGACGTCCTCCAGCACATGGTGCTCCCGGCGACGGCGATCGTGATCGCCTCGCTCGGAGGCTGGATGCTCAACATGCGCAGCACCATGGTGGGCGTGCTGGCCGAGGACTACATCACCATGGCGAATGCCAAGGGCCTGTCCCAGAAGCGGATCATGTTCCACTACGCCGCTCGCAACGCGCTCCTGCCCAACGTCACGGGCTTTGGAATGGCGCTGGGGTTCGTCCTCTCCGGCTCGCTGCTGACGGAGATCGTCTTCTCGTACCCGGGACAGGGCTACCTGCTCATCCAGGCGGTACGCAACCAGGACTACGCGCTCATGCAGGGCATCTTCCTCACCATCACGCTGGCCGTGCTGGGCGCGAACCTGCTCGTGGACATCCTTTACGTGTGGCTCGATCCGCGGACGCGGGCGCGCTGACGGGTGGGAAGGAGGGAGCCTGGAATGTCATCTGCGAATCAAGCAAGCAAGCAACGCTCGGGGTTCATCTGGCAGCTCCTCGAGAATCGTAAGGCGACGGTGGGGGTGGTGCTCATCCTCCTCTTCGTGCTGATGGGTCTCTTCGGACCGCTGCTCGTGTCGGTGGATCCCTCCGCCTTCGTGGGCCCGCCGCACCAGCCCCCCTCGTCCGAGTTCCTCCTCGGAACCACCGGGCAGGGACAGGACGTGCTCGCGCAGACGATCGCGGGGGCCCGCACGTCGCTCGCGGTGGGCTTCCTGACGGGCTTCGCCGTCATGGCGATTGGCGCGCTCGTCGGGATGACCGCCGGATTCTTCGGCGGTTGGGTCGACAGTGTCCTGTCGTTCTTCACGAACGTGTTCCTGATCATCCCCGGGCTGCCCATGGCCGTCGTGATCGCGGCCTACCTCCAGCCCGGTCCCGTCACCATCGGGCTCGTGTTGGTCATCACCGGGTGGGCGTGGAACGCGCGGATGCTGCGCTCGCAGCTCCTGTCGCTCCGGGAGAAGGACTTCGTCATGGCCGCGATCGTGAGTGGCGAGGGGCGCCTTCGCATCATCTTCCGGGAGATCCTCCCCAACATGACGTCGCTGCTGATGAGCGGCTTCATCTCGGCGACGGTCTACGCGATTGGCGCGCAGGTGGGTCTCGAGTTCCTGGGGATCGGCGACGTCAGCACGGTCACGTGGGGCACGAACCTGTACTGGGCCTCGAACAACGCGGCCCTGCTGACGGGCGCGTGGTGGACCGTCGTTCCCACGGGCGTGTGCGTGGCGCTCGTCGGGTTCGCGCTCGTGCTCGTCAACTACGCGATCGACGAGATCACCAACCCGCGGCTGCGGGCCGAGGCGACCTGGACGCGGGTCCTCAAGAGCCATGACCTGGAATCGGGGCTGTCGACGCCCGTGGTGAGGCCCAGTGGAAACTAAGCCCTCGACGTTGCTCTCAGTGCGTGACCTCCGGGTCGAATACCTGACGCCCACGGGTCCCGTGTGCGCCGTCGACGGCGTCTCGTTCGACATTGGCCGGGGCGAGGTGCTCGGCCTGGCCGGCGAGTCGGGCAGCGGGAAGTCGACCGTGGCGCAGGCCCTCCTGCGAATCCTCCGGCCTCCCGCGATCATCACGGGCGGGCAGGTGCTCTTCGAGGGCGAGGATATCCTGGCGATGAGCGAGGCGCGGCTGCGCGAGCTGCGCTGGCGCAAGGTGTCGCTCGTCTTCCAGAGCGCGATGAACTCGCTCAACCCCATCCTCACGATCGGCGATCAGATCATCGACGCGATCGAAGCGCACCAGAAGGTGAAGCGCTCCGAGGCCATCGACCGGGCCGTCTACCTGCTGAAGCTCGTGGGTATCGACAGCTCGCGGCTCACGAGCTACCCGCACCAGCTCTCCGGAGGAATGAGGCAGCGCGTGGTGATCGCCATCGCGCTCGCGCTCGAGCCGCCACTGATGCTCATGGACGAGCCGACCACCGCGCTCGACGTCGTGGTGCAGAAGGAGATTTTGCATCAGGTCACGGAGCTCAAGGACAAGCTCGGGTTCTCCATCCTGTTCATCACGCATGATCTCTCGCTGATCCTCGAGTTCTCCACGCGCATCGCGGTCCTCTACGCGGGCAAGCTCATGGAGATGGCGCCCTCCCAGGAGCTCTTCCACGCGCCCCGGCACCCGTACACGAAGGGCCTGCTGGGCTCGGTCCCCTCGGTTCGGGGGCCGCGCAAGAAGCTCGTGGGCATCCCGGGCTCGCCCCCGGACATGCGAAAGCTGCCCGCGGGGTGCCGCTTCAACCCGCGCTGCCCGTCGGCGACGGACCGCTGCCGGATCGACGTGCCCGAGCTGCGCGTGCTGGGGCCCGATCACATCGAAGCCTGCCACCTGGAGTCCGCATGAGCACCGTCGACCGGCAGAGCCAGGCCATCCTCGAGGCCCAGGGCATTGGCAAGTACTTCCAGGTGGGAGGGGGCTTCAGGCCGAAGCGGCTGCGCGCCCTCAACGAGGTCTCCTTCGCCCTGGGGCAACGGCAGGTCGTCGCGCTCGTCGGCGAGTCGGGCAGCGGCAAGAGCACGATCGCGCGGCTGCTCGTGCGGCTGATGGAGCCGTCGTCCGGGAAGATCCTCTTCCGTGGCAGGGACATCCTCCAGGAGGAGCCCCGGCAGGCCTCGCTCGACTACCGGGCGCAGGTGCAGATGATCTTCCAGGATCCGTTCGGGTCGCTGAACCCGGTCCATACGATTGGCGAGCACCTCGAGAGGCCTCTGCTCATCCACGGCAAGGCGAAAGGCGCCGGGGAGCTCAGGGACCGCGTGAACGAGCTGCTCGAGACCGTCGACCTGAGGCCAGCGGCGGAGCTCGCGGCCCGCTATCCGCATCAGCTCTCGGGCGGGCAGCGACAGCGTGTGGCGATCGCACGGGCGCTGGCCCCCGGACCCTCCGTGATTCTCGCCGACGAGCCGATCTCCATGCTCGACGTGTCGATCCGCGTCGGCGTCCTGAACCTGATGGAGCGGCTCAAGGAGGAGCGGGGAATCTCGTATCTGTACATCACGCATGACATCGCGAGTGCGCGCTACTTCGCGGACCGGACGATGGTGATGTACGCGGGGCACATCGTGGAGGGCGCGCCGAGCGAGGAGCTGATGCAACGGCCCGCGCACCCCTATACGCAGCTGCTGCTCTCGGCGGTGCCGGATCCGAACGGCTCGATGCAGAGCGCGCTGAAGGCGAAGTCGGGTGCGCCCAAGCTGATCGATCCTCCGCCCGGCTGTCCGTTCGCCGACCGGTGCCCGAGTGTCATGGCGGTATGCCGCCAGGAGATGCCGGGCACGACGCAGCTGGAGCAGAATCGCTGGGTGCGGTGCCACCTGTTCGGCCAGGGCGCCACGCTCGGTACGGTGGGCTCGCAGGAGCAGAACGCCGCTGACCCGGTCATCGCGAACGTCGCGGCGCGGCGTCTCGAAGAAGCACGCTGACTGGAAATCCCAAGCCCCTGAACCCGGCCGTGAACTTCCCGGCGGTGGCCCGGCTCCCGAGACATGGGAGCCGGGGCCCCTCCGCCATGCGCAGTGTCTCTCGACGAGGCCCCCAGACATGTCCGAACAATCCAAGACTCACAAGGCAAGAGCGCAGGAACTGGTGTCGCAGATGACGCTGGAGGAGAAGGCCCTGCTCTTGTCTGGCAATGGCTCGTGGACGACCCACGGGCTCGAGCGGCTGGGCATCCCCTCCATCTTCATGACGGATGGTCCGCATGGACTCAGGAAGGCACTGGGGCCGAACATCGCGGAGAGCGTTCCCGCGACCTGTTTTCCCACGGCGTCCGCCCTGGCCTCGACCTGGAACACGGAGCTCATCAAGCAGGTGGGCGCCGCCATGGCCCGGGAATGCCAGGCCCATGACGTCCAGATACTGCTGGGGCCGGGCATCAACATGAAGCGCTCCCCCCTGGGCGGGCGCAACTTCGAGTACTTCTCCGAGGACCCCACCCTGGCCGGTCAGCTGGCGGCTTCCTACATCCAGGGAGTCCAGGGCGAGGGGGTGGGGACCTGCTTGAAGCACTTCGCGGTGAACAATCAGGAGTTCGAGCGGATGGTGAACAGCTCGAACCTGGATGAAAGGACCCTGCGCGAAATCTACCTGCCAGCGTTCGAGATCGCGGTCACCCAGGCCCAGCCGTGGTCGATGATGTGCTCCTACAACAAGGTGAATGGTGTCTATGCCTCGGAGAACCATCTCCTGCTCGAGGACATCCTCCGGGAGGAGTGGGGTTTCGAGGGGGCCGTGGTGTCGGATTGGGGCGCCGTCCACGATCGCGTGAAGGGCATCATGGCCGGGCTGAACCTGGAGATGCCCGGCAGCGGCGACGTGAATCGCAAGAAGATCCTCGAGGCCGTCAAGACGGGACTCCTGCCGGTGCAGCGCCTGGATGAGGTGGTGACCTCGCTGCTCGCCGTGGTCCTCAAGGCCGCGGAGGGCCGCAAGGCCGGTGTCACCTTCGACGTGGATCAGCACCATGCCCTGGCGAGGCAGGTGGCGGGTGAGAGCATCATCCTGCTGAAGAACGAGGACAACCTGCTGCCGCTGGACATCGGGGCGAAGAAGAAGCTCGCCGTGATTGGCGCCTTCGCCAAGGAGCCCCGCTACCAGGGCGCTGGAAGCTCGCAGGTGAATCCGACGCGCATCTCCAATGCGTATGACGAGCTGCTGGCGCTCGTGGGCGGGAGCGATCGCATCCGGTACGCGAGCGGCTATGACATCGAGGGGGTCACCACCGCCCAGCTGCTCGAGGAAGCGCGGCAGCAGGCGAAGGACGCGGACGTGGCCATCATCTTCGCGGGCCTGCCGGACAGCCACGAGTCCGAGGGATTCGACCGCTCCACCCTGGACATGCCCGAGGGGCATAACCGGCTGATCGACGCGGTCAGCCAGGTGCAGCCCAACACGGTGGTGGTGTTGATGAACGGCTCCGCCATCACCATGCCCTGGGTGGGCCGGGTGAAGGCCATCCTGGAGGGCTGGCTGACGGGGCAGGCGGGCGGAGGAGCCATCGCCGACGTCCTGACCGGCAGGGTCAACCCCTCGGCGAAGCTGGCGGAGACCTTCCCGATGAGGTTGGAAGACACGCCGACCGCCACCGAGTTCCCCGGACTGAATCAGCAGGCCCACTACGGCGAAGGCGTCTTCATCGGCTACCGGCACTACGACAAGAGGAACATCACGCCGCTGTTTCCGTTTGGCTTTGGCCTGAGCTACACCACCTTCGCCTACTCGGAGCTGACCTTCAGCGCGCCGTCCATCAAGGACACCGAGACGCTGACCGTCCAGCTGAAGGTCCGGAACACGGGGAAGGTGGCTGGAAAGGAGATCGTCCAGCTCTACGTCCGTGAGGACAGGCCCGTGGTCAGCCGTCCGGACAAGGAGCTCAAGGCCTTCACCAAGGTGGCGCTCGAGCCCGGCGAGGAGAAGACGGTGAGCTTCACGCTGAAGCAGCGTGATTTCGCCTACTACAACACCGCCCTCCACCGGTGGGTCGTCAACCCTGGCAGGTTCGACATCCTGGTGGGTGGTTCATCCAGGGACCTGCCCCTGCGAAAGCATGTCCAGGTGGAGACGACCCAGGTGGCCGTCCCCACGCTGACGCGCAACTCCATGGTGAAGGAGTTCAAGAACCACCCGAAGGGGATGGAGGCCTACCACCTGCTGAAGAACGTCATCATGGGAAGCTTCGAGGAGAAGCGTCACGTGAAGCGTACGCCGCAGGAGGAGTACGCCTGGAAGAAGGCGGAGATGTCGACGCTGGTGTTCGTCAACGACATGCCCGCCTACAAGCTGATCAACTTCTCCGAGGGCAAGTTCACCGAGCAGATGCTGAACGACATCCTGGCGCGGGTTCAGTAACGGGGCACGCCTTGGAGCGGCGGGTTCGCTTCCCGCCGCTTCCAATAGAGGTTGCCCGCCGCCTTGAGTCAAACCCACTCCTAACAAGGATGCGTGGATCGCCTTAGGGGACCAAATCGGTTCTTGTCGGACCGAATTTGACCAAATCCGGAGGCGTATAGGCGGATGGGGGCCGTGTTGAGGGAGAGGGCTGGAGCCGAGGGGTCGAGGAGGCCTGCAGACGGGTGCCATGAGGGCTGTGCGCCGGGCCGGTGGAGACGCGGTGCAGCCCCATTGGGCACACGCTGGCCCAGGTGGCCCCCCAGCGGGAGGCAGCAGGGGCGTGGGCGTCGGACTGTGACAGGTTCTCCATAATGGCGCGCACTGCGTTGGGGGCCGTCAGGTACTCCAACACCCGGCTCCTGCCTCCACTCCAGGCACAGGTGAAGACATCCAAGACGAACGTCCTGCTCAGCAGCTTCGTCTGGTCCACTCGCCGCATCCGCTCCTTCTTCGGCTCCTTCCTGACCGCTGCCTCTGGTGCCACGCTCTCCCCCTCCTCAGCACTGCCCTCTGCACCGGCGCGGCGCTCGGCCTTGCTCGCTCCGGCAGCGGCCCTCCTCGACCCCTTTGCACCAGCCCGCCCCCTCAACACGGCCCCCATCCCTCCTATGCTCTCGTGCTGGTCGGGATCGAGCGCCCGGATCGAATCGCGCGCTCCGCCTCGGGCGATGAGGAGTTGCGCCTGGCTGTCGATGAGCGGCTGAAGGAGCTCCTCCTTGATGATTCATATGCCCTCGAAGTGGAGGTGGCAGTTTGGCGCCTAAGCGAAGACGTCGTGGAACCTCGTGAGGTTTGTCCGAGGTGGAGGCACCAGGGACACCACACGCCGTAAAAGTTCAAGCCCGCTGAAGAAGAGCAGGTGCCTCGTGCCGTCCGGCAGCGGGCGTTCATGCGGGCCTCCGAAGCGGGCACCAGCGCAGGGGCCACCCCAGCGCGCGGGGGACGAACTGACATGTCAATCCAAGCCGCTGACGCGCCATTTCGGGCCGCTGACGCGTCGGGAAGCAGCCATCCCAGGTGGCGGAGTGCCCGGTTCTCCTCTCAAGCCCGGCCTGGATCATCTCGTGCATTGGCGCAGGGTCAGATGAACCCAACCTCTTCCTGCCCACAGGGGCCCTGCAAGGCTTTGCCTCGGTACAGCCCTTGCCGGATGACCCGAACACCGGCCGGCCCCCCCTCGAGCTCATTCAGCCGGAGGATTCCATTCCCGGCCATGGGGGGCATCGTCGCCGAAGTATTCCAATACCCAGAATGGTGCCACCTGGGCCTGAACCGGATCGACGAGCGCACCCAAGCGCTCAATGCAAATCTTGAGGGGGATGGGGTCTCCCGCGACGCCACTCCCTCATGGTGAAGCAGTAGCGGTTCCTCAGCAGTATCCGTGGGCGGCCCAGTCCTGTGGAGTTGTAGGGTGCCGCCTTGGGCAGGTGTCGTATCTCTCAAAATGCAGGGAGCGCAGATGATAATGATTAGTTTGTGTCGGCTGCTCAGGGCGGCCTTTCCATTCGTGGTGGGAGGAGCGCTCGCCACGATGGGCTGCTCTTCAGAGAAAACCAATACGAGCAGCCCGCCCAAAAAAACCAGGCAGTCGGGCGCTGATGCAAGGCGGGCGAAAGCCACCGCTCAGTGGACTGTAGATAGTTTGCCTAAAACGCTGGCGCGGCCAGCGACTCTAGAGCAAAGCGCCGATTTTGCCTGGCAACAGTTCCTCTTCCTGAGCAGTTTGGCTGCCACGCCGGACGGTCAGACCATTCCGCGAGGGACCCGTGACCCAAGCGGGAGGCTCGGTCAACCGGGTGATCTCCTGGTCTGGCAGACCTATGCCCACAAGACCGAACTCCGGCCCAATAAACCTCTCACGACCGCCTGGGACTCGTTGGGCATGCCCACGTACGATCAGGCATACAGGGTGCCTCTTGTCCAGGGAACCCCGGACGCTCGATTGGACCTCTGGAACAATCTCGACGAGGATAACGAGATCGGCTCCTGCCAGCTCTTCGGCCAGTACGATAGTCAGCCGGGTGCTCAGCGGCAAAAATCGTTGGTCCTGTACGAGGCGAAAGTGAACCGGGACGAGTACGAGTACATCCGCAACGTCTATGGTAGTGATCAGCACATAGGTAATACCGTGGGGCCAAACGCCGGTCCGACGACGTGCGATAACACGGTGTCAGACCAAGACCATGGGAGCCTGTGCAAGGCCCAACTCCGCCTGAAGAACAACATCGCGAATGGCCAATACGGCAATACGGCTCAATGCGATTGCCCGCCAGAGCAAGCGATCTGCCTTCCCTGTGAAACCAGCACGACTGATGGGACCATTGAGGTCAAGGCCGCATGGCGAAAGCTGCTGCCGAACGAGCCGTCCGATCAATATTACACCGCGCAAGCCATCTACTATAAATATGAGTACGATTCGGGGTCGAATAGTTATCAGTACAAGTACTACAATGACACGTTCGCGCTGATCGGGCTTCACATCATCAGAAAGCTGCAGAATTACCCGACCTTCGTCTTCACCTCCTTCGAGCATGTAGGGGAGGCCAATGCAGGCGATAAATACGTCATCATTGACAATGATGGAGCGGAGACATCACTGGCGACTCCCGCGACGCGGCAGACTGGCAGCAACCTGGCCCGTGACCAGAACCACGCGATTCCACCAGATATCGCGAAAATGAACCTTTTCTATAGCTTCCTCCTGCAAATGGAGAACTCGGTCTGGGCGAATTACCAGCTCGTCGGCGTACAGGCCGAGGTGTACGACTGCGAGATCGCCGATCCCCCCCCGCCAATGGGTACCCCTCCAAAGACAGCCTGCATCCGCGCGCAGGACAAGAACGTGAATACATGCCTGAGCATGGATCCCAATTACTACATGGCCAACCTCTTCGTTGAGACGGACCCATTCCTCAACAACTTCAGCGGCCCGGGCTTCGGTGGCAACACGTTCGGGATGTGCCAGAACACCTTGTTCCAGCAAAAACCGTACAACATGGGCGGCTGCAAAGGGTGCCACGGCGTCGCGCAGACCACGGTCGGTACTGACTTCAGCTTCCTGCTCGATTTTGGCAATAACAAGCCGGCCAAAACACCGGATACGATCATGCCGCCGCCGGCCGAAATCGACGGCATGAGGATTTTCTCGAGCACGGGCAGCGGCATGTCAGTACCAGGCCCCGCTCAGGTGTGTAACGCCGAGCCAATCACGCAGGAGTGCACCGACTTCTGCCGACAGCAGTGCGACACGATGGATTGCATCGCTTTCAACGTCAGTACGGCAGGTTGTGAGATCTTCTCCCAAGACGTGCCGATGTCGTCGCTGACGCTGCAAGAGGCTACCGGATACAACGCCTATCTCTCGCCGGGAACGCTTCGTCCTTCCCCGTCCGACGGTGGAAGTGCTCTCTAGGCGCTCTTCCCTGCGCGATCTCCATCGCTCCAAGAAGCACTGAGGAGCGTCTGTAAGCGGGGCCGCAGGGGCCGTGCGCCGGGTGGATGTAGAGGCCATGCAGCCGGCTTGCCCATCCCAAGCCGGCCGGCCCATGAGAGCACTGACGCGTCACTGACACGTCACTGACACGCTGTACCGCTGGATGCTGGCACGCGAGGACGCGGAGCGAGCCCCCTCCTCTGCCAGTCACGCCCTCTGGCAGAGTCGCAGCACCACTCGAGTTGCACCCTCAACCCGAGCTGGCCCAGGTATTGCTAAAGAGAGCAGCGAGTCTATTCCAGGCTCCACGACACCAGAAAGGTTCCCATGAAGAAGACAAACAGCCTCCTCCGACTTATCGCAGTCGTCCCCATGATGGTGCTGAGCACGTCTGCCTATGCGAACTACAACGTGACGGTGACTGACACGGGGGGTAGAGCGGTGTACGCAGTCTATCCGGTCCACAACGGGTACAACAACAGCAACGGCTTCGTGGCCGGCCACATGAATCTCCTGGTGACTGGGCGTGGCACGATTTCCTTCAGCGACATCAGCGGCGCGCCATGCAGCCCATGGGCTGTGGGCATCACCTACGGAACCGACGTCTACACATACTACTATAACGGAGGGGGACAGCTCATCATCAGTCTGGATGCGAATGGCAACCTGTCTCTGAACACTCCCAATGGCACGATCGTGCCCAAGCCGCCGGGCCAGTGCTCGTAACGGGCGCCACCCCGCGGGCTGGCACGTGGAAGGGCGCTGCCTGCTGAGTCAATCCCCGCTCCCCCAAGCCGGGGCGGAGCCGGGGCCCAGGCCGGAGGAGGAGTGCCTGGTGCTGGCAGCGACGGTGGAGGAGCCGAAGAAGGTGAGGAGGCAGCGAGTAGACCAGGCGGGGCTGCTACGCCGCACTTTTGCATTGGACGTGTTCGCCTGTGCCCGGTGTGGAGGCAGGCGAAAGGTGATGGCGTACTTGTCGGCCCCCGCGCTCGCCGGGACGTCGGGGTCGGCCTAACGCCGTTTCAACTCCGCCCTCCTGCGCCCCAACTACTTCGTCCGTCAGGCTCTGACCCGAACCTGCTGGGTGATGGGGCGCACCACGACCCGGGCTCCCTTCCCATCATCCAGTCGGTCCGATTCCGGGCCGATCTCCCCCATCTACGCTGCGCGGTAACACTTGGGGGAGCTCGGCCCCGAAGTGCTGCAATCCCCGCCGAGCACAAGGTGGATTCAGCGGTTACGAAGGTGATAGGGGCGCTGTTGCTGTGGTGCACCCGGTAAAACGGATTAGACGGTGTCCACAGCGCGGACGTGGGGAGACTCGAGCGCGAGTTGCAGCAGCTAAGCCAGCTCACGCAAGAACGACGCGACCACCTCTCCCAGGCGCTCGGGTTGATCAAACGGAAGGCCGTGGGAGGCATCCTGTACCTGTTCGATTCGCACGCGTGGGTTGAGGCTCCGCAGTTCCGTTGCCATCTCGAGCGTGACGACGGGGCTGCTGTCCCCAATGACGAGTAGGATCGGGACGTCAATCGCGCTCACCACGTCGCGATACTCGGGGTTGGGCGGCGTGAGAACGTCGAAGGCGCTCATGCGGGTTTTCAGTCTCGCCTCGGCAAGAAGCTCGACGAGCTCGGGCGAGCGACGCGGGTGTCGGGCTCGGGCCTGTGCAACGAGGTCAGACTTGTGTAAGCCGAGGGCCCGGCGGTGTTGATCGGCGACGTCGCTGTCGCGCACCTCGCGTTGGCGCTCGGGGCTTAAGAACGTCGGGTCGACCAGGATGAGGCCGCGGATGCCCCCCGCCCCTCGACTCGCCACCACCGCGGCGGTCATGCCGCCCATCGAGTGGCCAAGCAGAACCGGACGAGAGAGCTCCAGGCCGCGGATGAGGCCCTCGACGTCGCTCGCGTGATCGTCGTACCGGTAGCCGTGGTGCGGCGCGCTCGAACCGCCGTGCCCTCTGGCGTCGGGCATGACGACGTCGAATTCACCTTCGAGCACGCGCGCCAAGGGAGTCCAGCAGGCGCCGTTCCCGGTCAATCCATGGAGCAGAACGACGGGATGGTTGGCGCCTTCGGTTCGGAGGTAGTGGATGTTGATGCCGTTCGTTTCGCAGACTCCACTCATCCAGGTCGTCATGGAACTGTTCCTGCCTGCCGCGGCTTCGTAAGTAAAGTTCAATAATGGTCAAGAGTTATAGTGGAGCGCGCGGACGCAGGCCGCGTTTGAACCCGAGAGCGTCACATGGAATTCCATGGGGACTCATCCTGATTGGATCTGTCGGCTTCGTCGGGATTGGCGCTTGTGACGGTCCATCCGCCACCCTACACCACCTGGAGCAAACGCTTCCGGCCTCGAGCCGGAGCAGACCGGAGGACGGCACATGACAACATCGACAGCTGTCCGCACGACGGAAGTCGCCGATAGCATCTACCAGCGAGGAGGAGGCACCAGCTTCAGATGCGGCAGCTCGGGCCAAGTGCCGGAAGCGTCAGAGCGCCCGGAGGCTGGAGTGGGCGGGGTGGCTCCGCAAGAGGTTCGCAGAGGACGTCTTCTCCTGGACGACCACCAACCCCCGCCCTCGCCCGCAACAGGGCGCCCCTGCCGCCTATGCTCCAACTTCCCCTCGACGCTCCTGCGCCCCGGCGAGCACTACCGCTCTCGCACCCTCTACAGGTTCTCCGTCTCGGGTGCGTGAGCCCAGCCCCCTCTCCCCAACTCCACCGCAGAGGGGGCGATGTGTCAGCGACGGCCGCTCACCGAGACTTCGCCGAAGTGGAGCCGTGCTCCAGATAGCCGAACACGGCCCGGCTGACGCGCGCGGCGAGTAACACGTCGTCGTGCTCACCGCGGTCTCCCGCGGAATCGACGAGGCCTTTCACGATCGCCAGGAGATCGCTGGCGACGAACGGGGCTCGAAAGGTGCCCGCCATATCGGGCGCGTCGAGGCACCGCTGGACAGTCAGGGCCAACTGCTCGCCGATGCGCTGCACCTCCTCACCGACCGGCAGGCGGCGTTCCTCCACATCCAGGAGCCGCGCGAGGGCCGGGCGTTGCAACTGATAGGCGACGGCCACCTCGATCAGCCGCTGGAGGCCCGCGCGCCCTCCCGCTTTCACGTCGATGGCGGCCACGTCCTCCAGGAGCTGGGTCGTCTCCCGGAGCATCAGCGCCTTGGTGATGGCGTCCTTGCTGGGAAAGTACTGGTACAGCGAGCCGATGCTGATGCCCGCGCGCCGGGCCACGGCGTTGGTCGTGTATCCCTCGAAGCCCTCCGTCTCCAGAATGCGAGCAGCCGCCTCCAGCACGGCGGCAACGGTCGCCGCCGAGCGGCTCTGGCGGGGCTTCTTCCTCGGGTCCAGCGTGGGGGGAGTGGTTCGGGGGGCCATGGGAGAAAGCGAGTAGCGAACGTGAGCTTTTGCTCGCATCTTATCCCTCGCAAGCCACTCACACCAGAGGGACCCATGAAGAACCGCATGGAAGATGAAGCGTTGCTGCCCGCCGTCGTGACGGCCGTCCAGGCTGCGGGACGCCACCTGAAGAATCGTTTCTCCTTCGACTCCCGCCTGGGAAACAGGGAGGAAATCGTCGCCGCGATCCACGCCAACGACGTGGAATCGTCAGGACTTCTGCGCGAGGGGTTGAGGCAAGCGCGCCCGGGCGCGGGGTGGATCGAGGACGAGCTCGCGGTGGGCCCGTTGCCGCCCGGAGAGTGGTGGGTCACGGACCCCGTGGAGGGCAACATCAATCACATCCACGGGATGGCTGACTGGTGTGTCACGGCGACGCTGGTGCGGGACAACACGCCAGTGCTCACCGTGGTGTACCTGCCCATGACGGGCGACACCTATACCGCGCTCCGGGGCGGCGGCGCCCATCTCAATGGGGTACGCCTGCACGCGTCGGCCAAGACGAAGCTGGACGCGGCCCTGGTCGGGACCGGTCAGGCGATGCCGGGCGAGAGCCGTGAAACCCACCGCCGGATCGGCGAGTCCGTCACCGCGATGCTCGAAGGCGCCCTGGTCCTGCGCGTGTCGGTGCCGGCCACCCTGCAACTCATCCAGGTCGCGGCCGGGCGGATGGACATCTTCTGGCAGTACAGCCAGGTCCTCTCCGGTCTGCTGGCGGGCGCCCTACTGGTCGAGGAAGCCGGCGGCAGGGTTACCGACACGCACGGCCGTCCGTGGAGCCTGGCGAGTGGCGACTTCCTGGCCGCCGCCGCGAACCTCCATGCCGCCTCGGTCGAGGTGTTGTCCCGGCTCGCCTGACGCGTGCCATTCCCCCCAGCCCCCTCTCTGAACGGAGAACACCCATGAACCGCATTGGAATCCTCGGCTCGGGCCGTGTCGCCACGGCCCTCGCTACCAGGCTCGCGACCGCCGGGCACGACGTAACGATCGGAACGCGGAATGTCGCTGGCACGTCAGCGAAGTGGACCGGACCGGCGGTCACGTTCGCGGCTCCTCCCCAGACCGCGCGCGAGGCCTCTCTCATCATCAACGCAACGCCTGGAGACACCAGCCTGGAGCGGCTCGGTGCCCTCCGCGAGGCGTTGGACGGAAAGATCCTGGTGGATGTCTCGAACGCCACCCGGCGTGGCGCGGAGGGACTGCCGGCGGGATTGAGCTTTCCCGACAGCAGTCTGGCCGAGCACCTGCAACACGCCCTGCCCGGCACTCGTGTCGTCAAGACGCTCAACACCATGCTCTTCTCCGTCATGGTCAACCCGCGTGGCCTCGCCCATCCCCCGACCGCGTTCCTGTCAGGCAACGACGAGGGCGCGAAGGCGACCGTCCGCCAGCTGCTTCACGACCTCGGCTGGCCTCCCGATTGGATCGAGGATCTGGGAGACATCTCCACCGCCCGGGGAGCGGAAGCGCTCATCCTGCTCGTGCCACACATCCTCCGCGGCCGCGGTTTCGCCCCCTTCGCGCTCACGGTCGCGAGGTGAAGGGACTTCAGGTCTCGACGTCGCGAAGCCAGGCGACGCGCGTGGGGGAGACCAGGAGGAGTTCCTCGAACCTGATGGCGTGGTCATCGAAGCCCAGGTGCGGCTCGATGGCCCACAGGCCCGTCATGTCTTCCTGGTGATGACGGCTCAGGGCCTGGCCGGAGCCGCCTCAGGCGAAGAGCTCGAGGAACGTCCGGGCTCCGCGTTGGGCCAGCGCTCGCGCGAGCGGACTGGCGGCCACGAGCCGCACCCGGTGGCCGAGGAACGAGTAGTCGGACGTCTCGTGGATGGCGCGCGTCCAGAAGCTCGCCGCGCGTTTGCGCTGAGCGGCCGGGGGCTCACGCCTTGCGTTAGCCGACAATGCGATGACCACTGGCTCAACACCACGCGTGCTGGGGTGGCCCCTGCGCTGCAGCCAGCTGCGCAGGCCTCGTGGGCTGTGACAGGTTCTCCACAATGGCGCGCACTGCGTTGGGGGCCGTCGGGTACTCCAACACCCGGCTCCTGCCTCCACTCCATGCACACGTAAGACATCCCATGCGAACGTCTTCCTCAGGAGTTCCGCCCAGTCCACTCGCGGCGTCCTCTCCTTCTGCGGCTCCTCCTGGCCGCGGCCTCAAGCGCCACGCTCGCCTCCCCCGCTCCTGCTGCTTGGGGGATATTGCATTGCCGCCATGTGAGCGATAACAATGCGGGGATGACCCGAAAAATCAGGTTTGCAGCTCTGGCGGTTCTCACCACAGCTTCCCTGACGATGGCCGCGACCGAGGCCCCCCTCGCGGACCCGCTGGCCGCGTACCCGAATCCCGGACGCGTCACCGGCGACATTGGCATCCACGATCCATCCATGGTCAAGACCCCGGCGGGGACGTACCTGGCCGTGTCCACGGGACCCAATTTGCAGCTCAAGACGTCGGCCGACCGCACGGCCTTCCGCAACGCGGGCGCGGTCTTCCCGAACGGCGCGGCCTGGACCACCGCATACACCGGCGGCAGCCGCGACCTCTGGGCGCCGGACATATCCTACCGGAACGGCCGTTACTACCTCTACTACTCGGCCTCGACGTTCGGCTCGAACCGCTCGGCGATCTTCCTGGCCACCAGCACGACCGGCGCCTCCGGTTCGTGGACCCATCAGGGGTTGGTGATCGAGTCCTCGCCAGGCAATGACTACAACGCCATCGATCCCAACCTTTACGTCGACCCGCAGGGCCGCTGGTGGCTGACGTTCGGCTCGTTCTGGTCGGGGATCAAGATGATCGCGCTCGACGCCTCTACCGGCAAGCGCTCGGACAACACGATCCGTTCCATCGCCGGGCGCGGCGGAGGAGCGATCGAGGCGCCTTTCCTCACCCGGCGCGGGTCGTACTACTACCTGTGGGTGTCGTTCGATCGGTGCTGCCAGGGCGCGTCGAGCACCTACCGGATCATGGTCGGCCGCTCGACGAGCGTGACCGGGCCGTTCGTGGACCGCAATGGCACGGTGATGACTGCCGGCGGGGGAACCGAGATCCTGGCCGGGCACGGCTCGATCCACGGCCCTGGGCATCAGGCGGTGCTGACGGACAATGACGCGGACGTGCTGGTGTATCACTACTACACGGACAGCGGTGCGCCCACTCTGGGGATCAACCTCATCGGTTACGACTCCCAGGGATGGCCCTTTGTCTATTGAGGGCATGCATCGCGAGAGGTTTCACCCCTGGCGGAGGCACCTGGGCCGCCATATGCCGCGACAGATCCAGCCCGGTGAGCAGAACGAAGTCCTGGAACGTGCTCCTGAAGTGGACCCCTATCATGCTCAGACATCTCCTGTTTGGCCGCGCCGCTTGCCTGCTGGCAGGCGCCGCGATCGTTGGTATTGCCACCCCCGCCACCGCCCAGTACCAGCGTGAGACACTTGGACGCGGCGTCGTTGCCGTGCCCGCATCGAACGGCGGCACCCTGGTCTCCTGGCGCCTGCTGGCCACAGACCCGGCCGGCGTCGGCTTCCACGTCTACCGCGATGGCACCAGGCTCACGACGACTCCGCTCACCGACCGCACCAACATGCGTGACACGCGGGGCACGCCGAGCTCCACCTACACCGTTCGCGCGGTCGTGAACGGCAGCGAGCAGGAGGCCTCCCCCGCAGCCGCGATCTGGTCTGGCGGCTATCTCAACATCCCACTGCAGAAGCCCGCCGGCGGCACCACGCCCGACGGCGTCGCCTACACATATGTGGCGAACGACGCGAGCGTCGGCGATCTCAATGGCGATGGACAGTACGAGCTCGTGCTGAAGTGGGACCCGACCAACGCCAAGGACAACAGCCAATCGGGCTACACCGGCAATGTCTACATCGACGCCTATCAATTGAACGGCACCCGGCTGTGGCGGATCGACCTCGGCCGCAACATCCGCGCGGGCGCGCACTACACGCAGTTCCAGGTGTTCGACTATGACGGCAACGGCCGCGCCGAGGTCGTGATGAAGACCGCCGACGGCACCGTCGACGGCCAGGGCCGCGTCATCGGCAATGCGAGCGCGGACCATCGCAACAGCGCGGGCTACGTCCTCGCCGGCCCCGAATTCCTCACGGTGTTCGAAGGCACCACCGGCCGCGCGCTGTCCACCGTCAACTACGTCGTGCCGCGCCACCCCGATACGCAGAATCCTTCGCCGAGCCAGCTCAACAGCATCTGGGGCGACAACTACGGCAACCGCGCCGACCGCTTCCTCGCCGCCACCGCCTATCTCGATGGCAGCCGTCCCAGCATCATCATGGCGCGCGGGTACTACACCCGCACCACCGTCACCGCCTGGGACTTCCGCAACGGCTCGCTCACCCAGCGCTGGCTGTTCGACAGCCGGGCGCTCGGCGACTCACGCTATTCCGGCCAGGGCAACCATCAGCTCAGCATCGCCGACGTCGATGGCGACGGCCGCGATGAAATCCTGTATGGCGCCATGGCCTTGGACGACAACGGCACGCGGCTGTGGTCCAGTGGCCTCGGCCATGGCGACGCGATGCACGTCTCTGATCTCATCCCGTCGCGCCCTGGCCTCGAACGGTTCGGTGTCCATGAGAGCCCGGGCAGCAACGGCGGCATCGGCGCCGCGATGCTCGACGCGCGCACCGGCCAGCGCATCTGGACGAGTTCCGCCTCCAGCGATGTCGGCCGCGGCATCTCGGCCGACATCGATCCGCGCCACCCCGGCGCCGAGGCGTGGGCGTCCAACTCGAGCACGCTCTACAACTCCACCGGCCAGAACATCGGCACGCGCCCCGGCCCGATGAACTTCGCCATCTGGTGGGATGGAGACAAGCAGCGCGAGCTGCTCGACGGCGTCACCATCAGCAAGTGGAACTACACGGAGCAGACGCTCTCGACGTTGCTCTCGCCCTCGGGCACCGCGTCCAATAACGGCACCAAGGCCAACCCGGTGCTCAGCGCCGACATCCTCGGTGACTGGCGTGAGGAGCTGATCGTTCGGACCACCGACAGCACGGCGCTGCGCATCTATTCCTCGCCGTATTCGTCCAACTACCGCTACGTCACGCTGATGCACGATCCGGTGTACCGGCTCGGCGTCGCCTGGCAGAACACCGCCTACAACCAGCCGCCGCACCTCAGCTACTTCATCGGCGACAACTGACGCCGGAAGGACTCCCGCCGCGCCCAGCGGCGGGAGGTCTCCTGGAGCAGGTCTCAAGACAGTTCGAGAGCCATCTCCCACGGCGAGAGCGGTGAGGGCCGGCCCCTCCGCCGCCCGAGCTGGTGTCAAAGCACTCGAAATGCGGGACGAGACTCGGAGGGGACGGGTGGACCGGAGACGGTGGAATTGGAGGTGGCACCCCTTGCTTGGGGGAGCTGGTCCTGCAAGGGCGTCGGCCGCCGCCTCCTCCCGCCGCCTCCTGCTCGCGGGTCCCCGTGACGTGGAACGTCAGCGCGGCGTGAGCTTGAGCAGCTTGCCGTTGGTGGCGTCGGTGAGCAGGTAGAGCGCTCCCTCGGGGCCCTGCACCACCTCGCGGATGCGCTCCCTGCGCTCCGTGAGCAACCGCTCCTCGCCCACCACAAGGTCATTCCTTATCATGAGCCGCACCAGCGCCTGGCTGGACAGGCCGCCGATGAAGACGTTGTTCTTCCACTCGGGGAACAGGTCTCCGGAGTAGATGGTCATGCCCGAGGGGGAAATCACCGGCTCCCAGTAGTACACGGGCTGCTCCATGCCCGGAGCCTGGGTGCTCTGGTGGATGGGCGCGCCGGAGTACTCCTCGCCGTAGCCGATGGTGGGCCAGCCGTAGTCCTTGCCCGCCTCGGGCCGGTTGAGCTCGTCACCCCCTTGCGGACCCATCTCCACCGTCCACAGTCGCTTCTGGCTGTCGAGCGCCGCCGACAGGATGTTGCGGTGGCCCACCGACCAGATCTCCGGCTTGGCTCCCGGGGTGTTCACGAACGGGTTGTCCTGGGGCACCGAGCCGTCGGGGTTGATGCGGACCACCTTGCCAAAGTGGCTCTTCACGTCCTGCGCCTGCTTGCGGCCCTCGAGGATGGAGCGCTCACCCAGGGTGACGAACAGCTTGTTGTCGGGGGTGAACACGAGCCGTCCGCCCGCGTGCAGGGTCGACTCGAGCGTGGGCATCATGCGGAAGATGACCGCACGTTCTCCACGCGCGGCCGCGGGCCATCCACGAGCTTCGCGCGCGCCACCGCCAGACCGTTGCCGCCCTGGCGGGGCTCGTAATAGGTCCAGTAGATGAGGCCGCTCTGGGCGTAGTCGGGACCGATCTCCACGTCGAGCAGGCCTCCCTGCCCACGACCATCCACGCGCGGCAGTCCCGCGACGGCGGGGGACTTCGCGCCCTGGGGCGTGACGATGTAGAGGGCGCCCGTGGGCTTCTCCGTCACCAGCATGCGCTTGTCGGGCAGGAAGGCGATGGCCCAGGGGTTCCTGAAGCCCGAGGCAATCTCGGTGACCTGGATGGCCGTCTTCGACTTGACTTCCGGGGCGCGCGTCTGACCGGGGAAGGCCGGTTGGAACTCGGGCACGTTGGGAGGACCCGTCGGTACGGGGGGCCGCTGGGAAGGGGTTCTTCCAGCGGGAGGCTCGCGTCTTTGGTGGTTTGCGGCGTGCCGTCCGGGTTGTCGGGGGGCTGATTTCCGCGACCCGACAGCAAGGCGGCGACGATGAAGCTCATCGACAAGGTTCGCATATGACTCTCTCCTCAGTGGTGCTGGGTCAGCACAGAGGCGGTGGACGATACGGATTCAGCGTCCATGCGGGAGCAGGCTCGTATGTCTCCTTTCCGTGACTGCTCGAGGCACAACACCACGCGTGCTGGGGTGGCCCCTGCACTGCAGCCAGCGGCAGCAGGCCGCGTGGGCAACTCCAGGTGCTCCACACTGGCGCGCACTTCGTTGGGGGCCGTCAGGTACTCCAACACACGGCTCCTGCCTCCACTCCATACACACGTGAAGACATCCCATGCGAACGTCCTGCTCAGCAGCTTCGCCTGGTCCACTCGCCGCTTCCGCTCCTTCTTCGGCTCCTTCCCGTCCGCTGCCTCTGGTGCCACGCTCTCCCCCTCCTCTCCTTCTTGGGGGCGCGTGCGGTTGGCGATCATCCAGCATCCCCGGAGCCGGCCCAAGGTCATCGCCGAAGGCAGATTCCTGGACTCATGTAACCAGCTTGTCTACTACACGGACCTGGACACCCTGGTCGGGAGCTCCGGCGCTGGCGTGCTCAACCGTCAAGGCCACCTGCTGGGCATCCACTCCGACGGCGATTGCGACGAAGACGGCCGCGGAGCCAACAGGGGCTGGACCGTGAAAGCGATTGTCGAAGCGTCCCCGTACCTGCGGACCGCAGACATCGCCGAACGCTGAGGCCTTTCGGAGGTAGAACAGCGGGCGCACCGATGACTGGGGACTCCCGATGCCCGCGACGAAGAAGACCTCCGTGAAGAAGGCCGCCCTCCCGAAGAAGCCCGCGGCGAAGGCGCCCGCGAAGAAGAACGCCCCCACAGGAGACCTCCTGGTCGCCACGTTCGCGAGCCCGCGCGAGTGGGCCGACTGGCTCTCCACCCACCATGCGTCCGCGCGAGGCGTGTGGGTGAAGCACGCCAAGAAGGCGTCCGGCATCCCGTCAATCACCTACGCGGAGGCGCTCGACGAGGCGCTCGCGTGGGGGTGGATCGACGGACAGAAGCTGCCCTTCGACGACGTGTACTACCTCCAGAAGTTCACGCCGCGCGGCCCCCGGAGCATCTGGTCCAAGGTCAACCGCGACAAGATCCAGGCCCTCACCGAAGCGGGTCGGATGCGGCCCCCAGGGCTCGAGCAGGTGGAGCGGGCCAAGCAGGATGGGCGCTGGGACGCCGCCTACGACTCGCCGAGCCGTGCGACCGTGCCGGAGGACCTGGCGGCTGCCCTCGCGAAGAACCCCCGCGCGGCTGCGTTCTTCGCCACGCTCACCGGGGCCAACCGCTACGCCGTGCTGTTCCGGATCCACACCGCGAAGAAGGCGGAGACCCGCGCCCGGCGCATCGCGCAGTTCGTGGAGATGCTCGCCCGGCACGAGAAGCTGCACCCCTGAAACCAGTGGCGGGCCACTCGCGCCGAGACGAACAGGAGCCATCCCGCCCGGATGGCGAGGGACCGGCGCGAGATGACCCTAGACTCCCTCATGCTCCTCCGCTCGGTGAGCTCGCCTTCGCCCTGGGCATCGTCAACGCGCGCGAACGTTGCCAGCAGGGAAACAGCCGTCCTCCCCATGACGGAGCCTGACCGCAGCTGGCGGACCTCCTACTCAGCACGGACCCACTGCTGGGTGCGCCCGATGAGGGAGAGGCCAATGTAGCCACGCACCTTCAGCTTCTTGCCCCCGTCCTCGACGGCGAGCTTGCACTTGTACGTCTTGCCATTGCCCGGATCGAGGATCGTCCCTCCCGACCACTCGTTGTCGTCCTTCTTGAGGTCGCGAAGGATGACCATCCCGGTGATGGGCTGGTTCTTCAGCGCCCCCTCGCACTTGTCACAGACCGGGTTCTGCTCCTCGTTGGGCTCGCGGAAGAGCTTCTCGATCTTCCCGAACAGCTTGCCGCCCTCCTCGTAGATGATGATGACGGACTTCGGCTTCTTCGTCTCGTCATCAATGGTGGTCCAGCGCCCCACCGCGCTCGGCTCCTGGGCCAGGGCGCTCGAGGCGAACAACACGAACAGCGAGGCCAGTCCCAACCAACGGTTTGTCGTCATTCTGAGTTCCTCCTGCACTGGGGTCACAGCGCGGAGCCTATCCTCAGTGAGATGTCCTTCACAAAACAGCGCGAATGGGTGGGACCCCTCGATGCGGTGCGGTACGCGGAAATGGGCAATGACGACGGAAGGGGTGACATGACCCGCGCTACGCGCTCGTGTCCCGGCGTGTGGCTCGCACCAGGGCTCGCCTGGAGCGCCACCTCCTGGTACTCCTCGAGCGGAGCCCGGAAGAGAACGCTTCGCAGCGTTCGGATATGGCCGCGTCCCTTCCGGCCGATCCCCAACGCCTCGCGAATCGGGCTGCGGTGGCCATCCGCCGCAATCAGATAGGCAGCCCGCCTCGCGTACTCTCATCCCTCGCGCGTGCGCAGCGAGGCGACGACACCGTCAGCGTCCGGCTCGAAACCGATCAACTCCGTTTCGAGCCGGATGCCGGCACCGAGCGCAATCGCTTTCTCACGAAGGATGGGCTCGAGACGCTCCTACTCGCGCCCGGGCTCCTGCTGGGTCTCGGGTGTCCAGGCGGTCTCCTCCTTCGATGACTTCTCAAGAAGCCAGGAGGGCCTCCATGCGCGAGCGGACATCCCCCATCATCTCCGGGTGGGTGACGACGTAGAGCCGCTGCTCGCGGACGGCGGAGATCACCTGGTCGGCCACCTGCGCGGGCGACAGACCCGCCTCCACCTCCTTGCGGAAGAACGCGTTCATCGCGGCCTGGGCGGGAGTGGGTGGCTCCACGGGAGGGGGCGGGGGTCCTCCGGGTCGGTTGCGTACCGCATCGAGGATGCGCGTGCGCACCCAACCCGGGCAGAGGACCGAGGCCCCCACCTTCGCGCCCTGCATGCGCAGCGAGCCATGCAGCTGCTCGGTGAGTGCCACCACTCCATACTTGCTCACCTGGTAGGGCGCGCTCGGGTGGAAGGGCAGCAGGCCCGCCATGGAAGCGGTGTTGACGACGTGCCCCTCGGAGCCCTGCTCCAACATCAGCGGCACGAAGGTGCGCACCCCATGGATGACGCCCCAGAGGTTCACGCCCAACACCCAGTCCCAATCCTCGCTCGTGGCCTCCCACGCCAACCCCCCCGCCGCCACCCCCGCGTTATTGCACACCAGATGCACGGCCCCGAACGTGCTCAGCGTGCGCTTCGCCAGCTCCTCCACCTCCTTCGCCCGCGAGACGTCCGTGCGCACGCACAGCACCCGCGCTCCCGCCGCCTCCAGCTCCGCGCCCGCCCGGCGCAGTGCCTCCTCCTCCACGTCCGCGAGCACCACCCGCATGCCCTCGCGGGCGCACCGCTCCGCCAACCCCAGTCCGATACCACTGGCCGCACCCGTGATGACCGCGACCCTGTCCCTCAGCTCCTTCATGTAACTCCTCCTTCCGTCCGCGTGTGATGACGCGCGACCCTGCTCCTGCGATGGACGCTCAGCTCTTCTTCGCGGTGGGCCGAGCGACCAACTCCTTGGCCTTCAACGCGACGTCATCCAGGGCTCCCGACGCGATGCGCCGGTGCCCCGTGAAGTCCGTGCAATGCCTCGGATTTTCGCCGCCCATGTCCCATCCCTCCGCCCCCGGGTGGAAATTTCACCCGGGTAGAACCATGGGCGGATACTACCCGGGTAGAATCCCCTGTCAATAGTACCCGGGTAGAATTGGGAGAGTCGGCCCCCCTGAGACGGTGAAGCCGGAAGGGTATTAGCGGGCGCGCTCGGCCAGGCGCCGCTCGAGCAGGGCCCGGAGCACGCGACCCGGGTCCGCCACGCTCGCGGCACGCTCCGCCTGGAGCGACTGCCCCGCGGGCTTCAATTGCAGACGCACGCCCTTGGTGGACAGGAACTGCGCGTCTCCCTGCCGTTCGAAGCGGACGACCGCGCCCTTGCCGCGGCCCAGCCCGAGCACGATGGCCCGCTCCTCGCCGTCGGGCCTCAGCAACAGGGTGTTCGGCGCCTCTCCCAATATCGAGCCGAAGAGCTCCAGGATGAGGAAGCCCTCCTCCTGGCGCAGCTCGGCACGATCGAAGAACTCCCGAGCCGCGCCCTGCGGCAGCGTGTACGGGCCCAACCGGCCCTTCCAGGACTCAGGCACTTCGGTGGGGGTCACACGCTCGCCCAACAACTGACGGCCCGCGGAGCCCGAGTGGAGCAGGACGACGTCATGGCCGTCGATGCGCTCGAACATGAACCACAGGAGCATCCCCTGGGCCTGGGCTTTGAAGAAGACCACTTTCAAGGTCGGGCGGGTGATACTACTCCGTAAGGAAAGCGAGCGAGGGGGCGAGCAAGAAAGCGAGGGAGCAGCACGGGGCTACCGGCGAGGTCATGTTTCAGGGACGACTCCGAAGGGAGGGAGCCATGGCCCTGGAAGCCATCATGGAGCGATTCAAGAAGAGCAGCCCGCTGACGGTGATGGTGCGGCTGGTGATGCAGCAGGCGCTGAGCCGGGAGTGGATGGAGGAGGTATTCGAGCGGCACCGGGACAAGCAGTACACGCGCGAGTTGCTCTTCTCCACGGTGGTGGACCTGATGGGGTTGGTGGCGCTGGGGCTCAAACCGTCCTTGCATGCGGCGGCCCAGGCGAGCCCCGAGTTGGGGGTGTCCCTCACGGCGCTGTACGACAAGGTGAAGCGAACCGAGCCGGAGGTGGTAGGCGCCCTGGTGCGCGGGAGCGCCGAGAGGCTGGCTCCGGTGGTGAAGCCCATGAGGCAGGGGCGAGCGCCCTGGGCGGAGGGCTACGTGGTGCGGGTGCTGGACGGCAACCACCTGGCGGCCAGTGAGAAGCGGATGAAGCCGTTGCGAGAGTTTCGCGGAGCGGCGCTGCCCGGACAGTCCCTACGAGCCAACCCGGCACGGTGAAACCATCATCCGCCTGTTGACGAATGTGCCGGCGGAGCGAATGGGAGCCCTGGAGGTAGCGGGGCTGTACCGGCGGCGCTGGAGCATCGAGAGCATGTTCGGCCGCTTGGAATCAGTCCTCCAGAGCGAGGTGAAGAGCCTGGGTTACCCGCGAGCGGCCTTGCTTGCATTCGGAGTCTCCGTGCTGGCCTACAACGTGCTGGCGGTACTTCAATCGGCAGTGGAAGCAGAGCATCGGCTGGAAGACTCCACCGTCCAGATTTCCTCCTATTACATAGCGGACGAGGTGAAGTTCAACTACGGCGGCATGATGATAGCGTTGCCAGAACCCACATGGCAGCCTTATGAGTCTCAGTCAGCGTCCGAGTTGAGTCGAACGCTACTGGAACTGGCGGCGAACGTGAGAGTGGCCAGGTTGCGCAAGCACCCGCGCAAATCCAAGAAGAAGGCCAAGAAGGAGTACGTCCCGGGAGAGGTCGCCCGACGGCATGTATCGATTGCACGAGTGCTACGAGGGCAAGAGCAGACCTGACGGAATGCAGACAATGAGCGCCCCCAAGGGAAAGACAGGTGCCCCCTGATTCCAGAGGACTGTGCTGGGTCATTCCTTTCGATAAGGATTGGCGGGCCAGTGGCCTTGTCCTGCGCTTCTGTGCCCTGCTCGAGGCTGCTTTCCCCTCTCCAAGTACTTTCTTGCAAGCCCTACCAGGAGGCAGTCCTCTCCTTCACCTTGAAAGGGATCGGCCTTTGAGCGCTTCCCGGCGCTGCTGCCGGAGCTGGCGCGAGTGATGCGGCCGTTGCTTGACGAGCCCTTCGCGCTTTTCGGCGCGAGCATGGGAGGAATCATCGCCTTCGAGCTGGCGCGATGGCTGCGGGCGGAGTGGGGGATGGAACCGGCGCACCTGTTCATCGCGGCCTCGTCCGAGCCGCAGGTGCCCAACCCGCGGCTCGACGAGATGCTGGGGTCGGTGGTGGCGGGAGGCTCGAAGGTGGACGTAGGCCTCTTGCGCCGCTTCAGCCGCGACTTCTACAGGTTCTATAGCCCGGCGAACCGGCGCACCCAGAAGTTGCTCTTCAGCCCCGTGCTCGTGCCCACGCTCGCACTCACCGGCGCGAAGGACGGCTGCGCCCGCACGCAGCTGTTCGATCGGGTGAATCCGAAGAACTTCCCGAAGGGCCTGCGCACCGAGCGCATCCAGGACGCGGGGCACCTCCTGCACCAGGAGAAGCCGGCCGAGGTCAACCGGCTCCTGGTGGAGTGGCTCGGCCAGCACCGAGGTTGAGGCGCGTTTCCCTCCAACGCCATGGCCTGGGGCTGGCGGAGGTCCCCCGCGCTACCGCACGGAGACGCCGATGGAGAAGCTATCGGCGAGGGTGCCGTTGGCGGCCTGCAGGGTCAGCTTGCAGATCGTTCCGGCAACTGGCGTCGTCCAGGAGTACGCCACGCTGCAGTAACCGCCACTGCCCCTGCAGTTATTCCATTCGCTGCGCCAGGTGCCGCCGCAATCGGACACAATGCTGCCCGAGAAGGTCCCTAAACGGGTGCCATACTCCACCCGCATGTCGAGGGTGTACGTCACACCCGCCGACACGTTGCGCAGCGTAGCGTTGGAGGTGCTGCGGTGCACGAACGTCGACATGCGGGGACTCTCGACGAGGAGTCCCTCGATCTGGGGCCGGGGGATGTACTCGCCATTCACCTGGACGCTGCCCTCTCCCGGGCCCCCATCCACCGGAGCCGAGAAGACCGATACCTCCAGCCACTCGGTGGTGCTCAGACTCCGGGAGGACACCGTCACGGAGAGCCTGCACACGCCCGAGACGCTGCTGGACCAGCTCGTGGTGGCGGAGAAGGGATTGCTGAAGGTGCTCGACGCGCAGTTGCTCGTCCACGAGTACGACAGCGCATCCCCGTCCAGGTCCACCGCATCCACCTCGAGCTGGGTGGGGGTGCCAACGGTGGTGGTCGTGCTGGAGGCCGTCATCGAGCGGAGGAGGGGCCCGATGTCCCCCTGCGACCGCGGCGGCGTGATGTCATGGATGCGCATGGTCACCGCGGTCGAGGAACCGGCCACGATGGTGACGGTCGCGGAGCCGGTGGCCACCAGCGTGCCCTGGCCCGGCATCCCTCCATCCGTCGGGCCCGCGTCCGAGGAGCCGCCATCCGCCAGGCCCGCGTCCAAGCAACCACCGTCGGAGGAACCACCGTCGGAGGAACCACTGTCCGATGAGCCACCGTCCGAAAAGCCGCCGTCCGACCCGTAGCTGTAGGAATAGCCCTCGGCCGTTAGGGTCTGCTCTCCCGCGGGCAGCAACAGGCTCCCGGTGAAGACACCGGCGTCCGCGTTGTACTCCATCGTCTGGGTGACGTTGGCCGGCTGCGCGGTGATGACCATCCTGTCGATCTCGTACGCGGACAGCCCGCGTACCATGACCTGCGCCATTCCCTCGCGGGCCTGGGGCTGCCCCCCACTCCCGGGCTGACAAGCCCCCACTGCGAGGGCCAGGCCCACCACCGCTGCCAGCGCGATCTCAACCCTCTTCAGCATGTGATTGCTCCTCCTCATCCTCGTGTCGATGAGCCCCCGCAGCCCTCATTCATACCTGGACTCCTTCCCCTGTGCCTCCCACTGGCAATCCTGCTACTCGCCTCGCGCCTCCTGGTTGACACCCACAAGGGCGGACTGATGACTATTCTCCCTGCCAGGTGGCGCGGTGTTTCTGCCCTCATCTGGCAAGTTCGAGAATCGTGAGCGGTGGCCCCTTCAAGCTGCGCTACGACACGACGTCCTCGGCGGACGCCTCGCTGCTCGCTCTGCTGGTGGTGCGTATCCAGCTCGAGGGGACGGACGCGGGCAGCACGACGCCGGACGCGGGCACCACGGATGCGGGCACCGTCCCGTCCGTGCCCTGAAAGGGTGTCACCAGCTTCACCTACCAACTGACCCAGTACGCCAACAACCGGCTGGACCAGATTGCCGCCTCCAAGTTCAACCTGGCCATCATCGAACTCTCGCGTGATGGGGCGAGCGACTACTTCCGGAGCGACGAGCTCGCGGCGGTGAAGGCCACCGACAAGCAGGTGCTCGCCTGCTTCGAGATCCGCGCCATCGAGGAGTACCGCCCTGAATGGAGCCTGGTGCCCGCGGACATGAAGCTCGGTGCGGTGGACGGCTGGCAGGACGAGCAGTACGTGAAGTACTGGGACGAGCGCTGGTGGCCTATCGTGCAGGGCCATATCGACCGGGCCCTCGCCGCCGGATTCACTGGCTGCTACCTGGACCTGGTAGTGACCTACGAGGAGATCGCCGCCAACGCCGCGGGCACCAACCGTGACGATCTGGCGCGCAAGATGGAGGCGCTCATCTCGCGCATCAGCCAGTACGCGAAGTCCAAGAACCCCTCCTTCCGGATCATGCCGCAGAACGCCCCCGAGATCGTCGACTACGCGGGCTACCTCGAGGCCATCGATGGAGAAGCTCCAAACAGGCACGAAGCCGGAAGCGGTGGATACGGGCGCCACGCTTGCACTGGGGAAAGGCCCGGCTCTGCAATCCTGTAGCAAAAGCACGATTGTTGCCGCCTTTTGGAACATCGTGCAGAGTGCCGCGCGGTCTTCAATACCGAGGAGGCATCATGCGAAGAACCAGGATGTTTGCTGTTGCGGTGCTGCTGGGCGGGCTCGTGGCCTGCACTTCCGAGATCCAAGGGCCCAAGGGGGACACGGGTCCCGTTGGCCCCCAAGGTCCCGTTGGCCCCCAGGGTCCCGCCGGTCCCCAGGGTCCCGCCGGCACCTCGCTCCCCGTCGCCGTGTGGAGGGATGCGAACAACGCGCTGGTGGCCCCGGGAATGCTCGCGGGCGACGATGTCCCCTACTTCGATGACAGAGGCCTCATCTGGCTCCTGGAGGTATTGACCGGAAAGATCGAGACGGAAACTCAATCCATCTACTACGACGCCGTCGATTGCACGGGTAATGCCTATGCCTCAGCGGGCACCCTGCCCCGGCTCGTTTTCACGGTGGCGGGCGATCCCGCCGATACGTTCCGGACCCTGCCCGATACGTTCACCCCCACGATGGTCCAGGTCGAATCCACCAGGTCCAGCTCAACGGAGTGCTACAATAGCTCGTTCGAGACCGATGTCGTGCCGCTGGCGATCACCCTGCCCGCGACGCCCATCGTCAAACCCAACATCAACTTCGTGGGCCCCCTCCGTCTTGTCGTGCAGTAGAACCCGGGACACCACGGGGTGAGGTCCGAAACCCTCACCGGCACCAGCCCCAGGTCCGACTCCAGCGGGTGCGGCCCGTTGAAACGTTTGGGCTCATCCGTCACTTCGGCTGTCACTTCCGCGCCACCGCCATTCTGGAATGTGACCTTCGCGTCGAGTTGCACCCGCCACTGCTCAACGAACACGGCGCGGACGTCAACGCGTGGGACGAAGAGCCCCGGACGAGGACGGTCGGCCCGCGCACTACCGCCTGCCGCCGCGCGCTGAATCCGATTCCCAGGCAGGGGACGCCGCGTTCGAGCTGCTCGGAGGAGCGAAGGACCGCATGCCGTTGTAGAATGAATATCGCGCGCCTGGGGCTTGCGGACGCGCCGCTCGACCTGGACAACCCCGCCACCTGGACGCGCTTGAACGGGCCTACGAGCGCATCTCGGAAATCGGAGGGCGAGTAGTCTCGCTATTCGGGCCGCACAAAATGGGCCAGAGCCGACGCGGCAAGCCCCGAGCATAGGAACCCGCCAGCCGAACGCCGCCCGGCTCAGGAGATGGCCGAGCCGGGGACGTGGGGGCCTCATGTGCCCTCAGTGCGCCCCTCCAGCGGGGTTGGAGGCGGCGCACGGGGAAACGGCGTGGGACGGGGCGGGATGACGAACCCGAGGGAAATCAAGGCGATAGCGGGTAACTGCGCGTCCTGCTTGGGATTTTCCATCGCCCTACCCACGGGTTCGATTCCCGCCGCTTCCAATGACCGCGTCCCCGGAATGTCCTGAAGAGAATTTTGACATTGCAAATCAATATCAATTTCCTCAGACTGGCGCCATGGAGAACACCCTCGGAAGCATCAGCGAGCTGGAAGCTTGTCTCGGCACGACCCCGCTGGGCGTGCAGATGAAGGTGATCGACCATCTGGACGCGCACGCGGCACGCTGGATCGCGGCCTCACCGTTCGCGTTCGTCGCCTTCTCGGACGCATCTTCCATCCGTGCGACCCTCGCGGGTGGCGCACCGGGCTTCGCTTCCGTCCAGGGTCCCCAGGCGCTCGTGCTGCCCGCGGAGGCCCTCGAGGACGCCACCCTGGCGCGCGCGGGCCAGGGTGTCGGGATGCTGTTCCTGCTCTCCGGCATTGGAGAGACGCTGCGGGTCAATGGCCGCGTTTCCAAGATGACGGGGGCGGGAGTCGAGCTCGCCGTGGACGAGTGCTATGTGCACTGTGCGAAAGCCCTCCTCCGGTCGCAGTTCTGGGCCGCACGGCCCCGCCCGGACGCCCCAACGGACGTCGCGGCCTTCCTCGCCGAGACCCGGTTCCTGGCGCTCGCCACGGCGGATGCGAACGGGAATGCCGACCTCAGCCCCAAGGGGGATCCCGCGGGCAAGATGGTCCGTGAGCAGGACGGAAAGACAATCTACGCGGACCGCCCCGGTAATCGCCGGGCCGACAGCTTTCGCAACATCCTTGTCCGGCCCGAGGTGGCCGCACTCGCGCTCGTCCCCGGCTCACCCTTCGTCGCGGCCCTGTCAGGCCGGGCGCGAATCGTAACGGACGAGGGGGCTCGTGCCCCCTTCGCCGTCGATGGGAAGACGCCTCTGCTCGCGACCGTGCTCGAAGGCCCGCCGCCTGTCGTGTTCGAGAGCGCGGTGTTGCAGCGAGCCCGTCTCTGGCCCTCGAAGCCGGCCGAGCCCGGCATCGATCCATCGGAGATACTCCTGGCCCATGTGAAGCTGAACAAGACGCTCGGCCAGCAGGCCACCGAGCTGCGCACCTCCGTGTCGAGAGACATCATCGGAAAGGGGCTGGAGGCGGACTACCGCGACAATCTCTACTGAGCGGGCTGGAGCGCCCTGGGTTCGAATCGCGCCCCCCCTGCTCCGGCGACTTTCATTGACGCGAGCACCGGGGCATCGGCCATCGTGTCGGACATGCCGAAACGGCCACCCTCCACCGTGCTTCCCCTGCGCGCGCTCAATCGGGCCCTGCTCGAACGTCAGCTGCTCCTCCGGCGCTCGACGCTGTCCGTCGAGAAGACGCTCCAGCACCTGGTCGGCATGCAGGCGCAGGCCACGAATCCGCCCTATTTCGGCCTGTGGACACGACTCGACGGCTTCCAGCCCGAGGCGTTGTCCCAGCTCATCTCCCGTCGCCGTGCCGTACGCATCGCACTGATGCGCTCGACGATCCATCTGGTCACCGCTCGGGACTGCCTGCCCCTGCGAACCCTTCTACAACCGGTCCTCGAACGCTCCCTGTTCACCGGCAGCCCCTACGGCCGAGCCCTCGAGGGAATGGACATCTCCGCCCTCGTGGCCTTCGGTCGGGCCCTGGTCGAGGAGAAGCCTCGCACCCTCATCGAGCTCGGCGAGCTCCTCCAGGAGCGATGGCCCGAGCGCGACGCCAGCTCCCTCGCCCATGCCATCCGCAACCTGGTGCCGCTGGTCCAGGTGCCTCCACGGGGCCTCTGGGGCGTGGGTGGCCAGGCCGCGAGCACCACGGCGGAGTCCTGGCTCGGAGGTAAGGCCGTCTCCGGGTCGTCGCTCGATGAGCTGATTCTCCGCTACCTCGCGGCCTTCGGGCCGGCCAGCGTCAAGGATGTCCAGACCTGGTCGGGCCTGACGCGGCTGCGCGATGTCGTCGAGGAGCTCCGGCCCCGTCTGCGCACCTTTCGGGACGAGCACGGCGTGGAGTTGTTCGATGCCCCCAACGCTCCGCTCCCCGACCCTGACGTCCCCGCGCCGCCGCGCTTCCTGCCCGACTTCGACAACGTGTTGCTCTCCCACGCCGACCGCACCCGAATCATCTCGGAGGAGCACCGCAAGGCAATCGCCACCGCCAATGGCCTGTTTCTCTCGACGTTCCTCGTCGACGGCTTCGTGCGGGGCACGTGGAAGCTCGAGCAGGAACGGGAGCGGGCAACCCTGGTCATCAACCCGTTCACCTCGCTGAAGAAGCCCGAGCGAGCCGCACTGGCCGAGGAGGGGGCTCGACTGCTCGCCTTCGCCGCTCCCGACGCGCGGACTCCCGAGGTCCGCTTCGTCCCATCGACGACTCGCCCTCGCCGCGCGAGAGTCTGTACATCATCGCGGTGAGACTCTCGGGACAGGCTCGAGGTCCACCTGCTCCGCCTGATGGAGCCTCGAGCTAGCGCGTGGCGCACGACACCCGCCTGAGGGCATCGCCGAGCAAACGGAGTGGATCCGCGGATAGCTCGATCGCTCGCCAGGCCACGTAGCCATCCGGACGGATCAGCGAGGCCCCTCCCGTCCCGAGGCCAAACGCCGTCCGGAAGGCGTTCTCATCGGACGGACGCACCTCGACGCCGATGCGGAGGCACTGCACGTCGATACCCAATTGCTTGCCGACTTGCGCTACGGCAGGGCACCACCGCTCGTCCAGGGCGAGCAGCACCCAACCTCGCTGGAACAAGTCGAGCGTGGACACCCGCTCGTCGTCTTTGAACACCCACGCATGCGGCGCGCGCGTGCCGGGTTGACCGGCCCACTGCTCGGGCCGCAGCGCGGATGGAAGCTCGTTGCCGGCATCGAGCACCGCGGTCGAGCGATACAACTGACCGAACTCCATCGCGGCGTCGTCGATGATCGGCACCTTCCTGGAGCCCTCCGCCGCGTCCGCCGCGTAGTCGTCCCGGGCGAATAGCTGCTCATGTCGGAGCCATGCGATCGGGCGCCGTTCGGCATCGTAGGTATCGAGCAGCCGCGGCGCCGACGCACCAGAGAGGACCGCGGACAACTTCCACGCGAGATTGTGGGCATCCTCGATGCCGGTGTTCGCACCATAGCCACCCCGAGTCGGTGGCAGGGTGTGCGCGGCATCTCCGGCCAGGAAGATCCTTCCGGACGCGAAGCTGTCCGCGATGCGTGCGCTCAGCTCCCAACGGCCGGTGGTGATGAGCTCGACCTCGAGGTCCGTCCTGCCAATCGCCTTGGACACCATCACCCTCAGCGTGCCTTCGTCGCGTTCCTCGTCATCCGAGAACATCAGCACCCAGCGACCATCGCCGTAGGTCGTGAGGAACGCCTTGAATCCCGGCTGGTCGATGTTGAACTGCGAGACCCCCGCTCGAAGGTACTCCTCGAGCGGAGCCCGGAAGAGAACGCTTCGCAGCGTCCGGATATGGCCGCGTCCCGTCCGGCCGATCCCCAATGCCTCGCGAATCGGGCTGTCATGACCATCCGCCGCGATCAGATACGCAGCCCGCATCGCGTACTCTCGTCCATCGCGAGCGCGCAGCGAGGCGACGACACCGTCGGCATTCTGATCGAAGCCGATCAGCTCCGTTTCGAGCCGGATGTCGGCACCGAGAGAGAGCGCTTTCTCACGAAGGATGGGCTCGAGACGATCCTGGGAGAGCGCGGCGCCCGCGCACGGCGAGTACTCAAGCCTGGGCGCCTGCCGGGTCTCGGGTGTCCATGGGGTCTCCTCGAACCACTTTCCGGCCAGACTCTCGACCCGGCCCCGGCGCAGCCGGAAGTCGGCCGGCACCTGCGGAATGCGGGAGCCCAGCCCGACCGCGCGAAAGAGCTCCATCGTCCTCGGCGTGTAGCCGATCGCACGCGGATGCGGTGAGCTGCCAGGGTGCCGCTCGACGAGAACGGTTGGCACACCACGCCACGAGAGGAACATCGCGGCAGACAAGCCCACCAGGCCGCCCCCGACCACGAGCACTGAGGTTGAATCCGTTTTCATCACCGCCTCCAATACACCGTATCGACAAATACAGTGTATCGGGCGACCAGGGTTGTCAACCACGTTCCATTCGGGACAAGAAGGGCCGCGATGACCGCTCGACAGAAACCGCCCGCGGCCGATGCGGCTCTCATCTGGGAGCGCCCCGAGCCCGCGAACCGTCCCGCCCCCGGACCCCTGAGCAGGGAGCGGATCGTGCGCGCCGCCATCGCGTTGGCCGACAAGGACGGCCTCGCCTCGGTGTCGTTGCGAAAGGTTGGAGCCGAGCTCAATGCCGGGCCGATGCGGCTCTACGGCTATCTCTCCACCAAGGAGGAGCTGCTCGAGCTCATGGTGGACGCGGTCTACGGCGAAATGGCGTCCGCCGGGCCGATCCGCGGAGACTGGCGCGAGGCGCTCCGGTCGATCGCGCAGCGCACCCGGCAGGCGGCCAAGAAGCACAAGTGGTTCATCGACCTGCTGGGAGGCCGCCATCATCTCGGCCCGAATGCCCTCGCCCATCTCGAGGCGTCACTCGCCGCGTTGAGCGAGACGCCGGGCTTCGAGAACATCGATGACGTCCTCCAGGCCGTCGGGACGGTCAATGCCTACGTCATCGGCGCGCTCCTGAGCGAAGCCAGCGAGCTGCGTGCCGAGCTCGAGAGCGGCATGAACGAGACGGAATGGCAGAACGCCACGTGGCCCTACATCCAGCGGATGATCGCCACCGGCCGCTTCCCGACGCTCGCCAGGGTGGTTCGGGACGCCACCCACCCCTCGTCCGAGGTCCGATTCGACAGGGGGCTGGACTGCGTGCTCGACGGCATCGCGGCGCGACTTCCTCGCTGAACGATTCAACGGGGGAAACATTTGAAACGTTCGTTGTCTGGCGGAGCGCCGGGGCCCACCGGGTGATGGAGGGAGGGCACGTACGCGGAAAGCGGGTGTTCGTCACGTGGGCCCGGAAGTCAGGTCCGCACTGCACCCGCCGTCATTCCAGACAACGAAGTCCCAGCATCCCACCCTTTCGCGCCCGGCCGACGAGGCCCTACACGCCACCGCACTCTGACTGCCGGGGTCGCGGGTTCGAATCCCGCCGGGTCCACTCTCACGGGCCCGTAGCTCAGATGGTAGAGCACGAATTGACGGCTTCCTCACTCGGGCGCAAAGCTTTCCGTCAGTACCAGAGGGCGGCCCCCTGTTACGGGGGCCGCCCTCCGCTTTGATGCACACCGGAGCCGAGAGGCGCTGACGACAGAGGGACGAGGCATGCACACGGCTGAGCGGACGGCATTGATCATCGGTGGAGGCCTGGGCGGTTTGACGGCGGCGCTCGCCTTGCACCAGCGGGGCTGGCGGGTGGAGGTTTTCGAGCAGGCGCCCCAGCTCCGGGAGGTGGGCTCGGGGCTGATGCTCTCCCCCAACGCCATGCGCGTCCTGTTCGGGCTGGGACTGCGGCACGCGGTGGAGCGGGGAGTCGTGGTGACCCAGGCGGAGATGTGTACATGGCGGGGGACGGCGCTGACGAAGGAGCGAACGGAGGAACTGCCCTGCGAGGGGGCACCGCCCGTGCTCTTCCACCGGGCGGCCGTGCATGGCGCCCTGAACGAGGCGCTGGGTGACGAGATTCCGGTGCACCTGGGGGCGCGGCTGGCCCGCTTCGAGGAGGACGGGGCCGGGGTAGTGGCGCACTTCGAGGACGGACGGGCGGCGAGGGGCGAGCTGTTGGTGGGAGCGGATGGGTTGCGCTCGGCGGTGCGTGCGCAGCTGCACCCGGGAGAGCCCTTGCGCTATGCCGGCCATCCCTGCTGGCGCGGACTGGCGCGTGGTTTCGAGCACCCGGGACTGCCGCGGGGGATGCTGCGCGAGACGCAGGGCCAAGGGGCACGCTTCGGCATGGGTCATGTGCGCGAGGACGTCGTCTACTGGTGGGCCACCGCCGACTGGCCCCAGGGGCAGCCGGTCCCGGGGGGCGACAAGGCCTTCCTGCGGGAGGTCTTCCGGACGGCCCATGCACCCATCCCGGAGCTCATCGCCGCCACGGACGAAGCGGACCTGCTGCGCAACGATCTCCTCGATCGGCCGCCGCTCGAGCGGTGGGGGCGGGGCCGGGTGACGCTACTGGGGGACGCGGCGCATCCCATGATGCCCAACCTGGGGCAGGGGGCGTGCTCGGCCATCGAGGATGGGGGCGTACTGGCCCAGGCGTTGAGCGGGACGGAGAACATCGAGCACGGCCTGCGGGATTACGAGGCCCGGCGCCGGGAGCGCACCGCGTGGCTGCAGCGGACTTCGTGGCGCTTCGGTGTCATTGGCCAGTGGAAGCACCCGCTCGCCGTCTGGATGCGCGAGCAGTCCATCCGGCTGGCCCCGGCGCGTGTCATGCGACGGCAGTACGAACAGCTCTGGGGCTGGCGGCTGGAGTCGGGTGCTTCGAGATGACCGGTACCCTCACCGTGCGCCCCTACGCGCCATCCGATTGGGAGGCGATCAATCGCATCCACGACGCTGCCCGTGTCGACGAACTGGCCTCTTCCGTGGGAGTGGAGGCCTTCCTTCCCCTGCGGCAGACGTTCGAGAATGAAGGACTCTTCGATGGCCTCGTCTGGGTTGCCGAGCTCGATGGAGTCGTCGCGGGATTCCTCGCGTTCTCCGACGACGAGGTCACCTGGATGTACGTTGCTCCCGAGCTCTACCGACGCGGCGTTGGCCGCGCCCTGCTTCGACACGCCCTGAGCCAGGCAGGGGAGCGCGTCGAGCTCACGGTGCTCGACGGCAATCACCCGGCCCGCGCGTTGTACGAGAGCGAGGGCTTCGTCCTCGAGCGCACGACGAGCGGCAAGCTCGTCGGAAACGAGGCATTCGACGCGACCGGCCACACGCTCGTCTGGCACCGGACAGGTGACCTCCCGGCCTCGGCGACTCCGAGGCCAGGAGGAGTAGCGCTCCAGCGCCCCCTCACTTCCGTCGCTTGGGATGGAGCCGACTGATCTCGCGCCCCATACGACCGAACTGCTTCTCCTTGCGGTGCTGTTCCTGGCGGGCCCAGCCATCCTGGCGCGCGGCCTGATGGGCCTGCTCGCGGGCGAGCTTGTGCAGGCTCGACAGACGCGCCTCGTCGAGCTCGCCGCGTGCGACGGCCTCTCGAACCACGCAGCCCGGTTCATGCGCGTGGGTGCAGTCCCTGAAGCGGCACTCGGCGGCCAGGGTCTCGATGTCCGTGAAGACTCCGGCCAGGGAGGAGGACTGGGCCCAGAGCTGAAGCTCTCTCAGCCCCGGCGTGTCCACGAGAAGGGCCTGGGCGCCATTCTCGAGGGGTACCGGGAGGAGCTGGCGATGGGTGGTGGTATGCCTGCCCTTCTCGTCCACTTCGCGCACCTCGCCCGTGGCGAGCACCTCGGCTCCGAGCAGGCGGTTGATCAGGGTGGACTTGCCCACGCCGGAGGAGCCCACCACCGCCACGGTGCAACCCGCGTGGAGATGGACACGAAGCGCATCCATCCCCGAGGCGTGGAGCGCGCTCACCGCGAGCACTGGCACACCGGGGGCCACCGCGCCGAGCTCGGCCACGAGCGCGTCGACATCGGGGCTCAGGTCAGCCTTGTTCACCACCACGATGGGCTCCGCGCCACCGCCCTGGACTGCCACCAGGTAGCGCTCGACGCGGCGGGGGTTGAAGTCACGACCCGTGGAAGTGACGACGAACACCTTGTCCACATTGGCCGCGAGGATCTGGGCCCGCGTGCGCCGGCCCGCGGACTGACGAACGATCCGGGTTCGCCGCTGGAAAAGGTGGACGATTCGAGCCGGCTGGCCGGGTTGAATCGCGACCCAATCCCCCACGGCGGGCATGTCTTCCGACGTGAAGCTGAAGCGTCCGGCCAGCACCGCTTCGGCCTCGCCGGCCGTGGTGAATGTCAGGTAGCGCGATCCGTGCTCCAGCGCCACGCGGGCTGGAACGAGTGAGGAATCAGAGAGGGTATCGAACTGCGATTGAAGGTCCGGGCCGAAGCCCAGGTTGGAAAGGGAGAACAAGACACACTGCTCCTACGGACGGCTGGTTCACGACCAGGAGGCCGTCGGGCAGAGCAGGGACTCCGTCAGCGAGAGGAAACGTCAGCGCGCCGGAGGGCTGCCCGGAAGAACGGCCTCGACTTGAAGGAGCTTGTTCTGGACATCCATAGGCGTTCTCCGGGCACACGCCCTGGGGGCGTGGGGTGTTCCCCTCATGAATAACATCGGACGGCGCTCGACCCAATCCACTGACAGGTCTGAGTGTAGATTCCCATCAGCGAGGAGCCCATGCAATTGAGCGGAAACGTCATCGTGCTGAATGCTCCTTCGGTCGCGGGCAAGACGAGCATCCAGAAGAAGCTCCAGGAGCTCCTCGAGGAGCCCTACCTGGCAATGGGGATCGACTCGATCCTCGTCGCCATGCTGCCGACGCGCTACTTCATGGGCTCGCATCCTGATGGAGAGCAGGTGCTCAATGGCGCGCCCGCCATGGACGAGAACGGCTCGCCACTCTTCACGCTGCGTTTCGGACCCAAGGGGCAGCGAGTCATCGCAGGCATGCACCATGCCATCGCGGCGTTCGCGGAGCAGGGCAACAACGTCATCGAGGACTACATCCTCTACGAGCGCGAATGGCTCCCCGACTTCGCGAATGCGCTGCGCTCCGTCAACGCGTATTTCGTTGGGGTGCGAATTCCCCTGGAGGCCCTCGAGGAGCGGGAGCGGCAGCGGGCGACGTCTCCACGAGGACATGCCAGCTCCATCCAGGGCGGGTGGGCACTCCGCCAGACCAAGGCCCGGGTCGCGCCACTCCACGAAGGGTGGCGCTAGAGGACGAGCCTCACTTCCGTCGCGCCCGCCACTCCTCGCGGCTCTGCCCCCAGGCCTCGATGACTGCGGTGTCATAGGGCGGTGGCAGCTTCACCGGGCCTTTCACTCGCGAACCCAGCCGGCGGGCGACCTCCTGGGACGGCGTGTTCTCCGGAGCGATGCAGTGGATGACCTCCGTCCATCCGAGATGGTCGAAGGCCCAGTCGATGGAGGCCGTCGCCGCCTCGGTGGCGTAACCCTTGCCCCAGCAATCGCGAATCAGGCCCCAGCCAACCTCCGTGCCCGGCCAGCCCTCCGGCTTCCACGGACCCACGCGGCCCACCCAGCGGCCCGTGGACTTCTCCAGCACGGAGAACATGGCGAAGCCCTGCAGCGCCCACGAACCCGCCATCGCGCTCATCGCCCGCCAGACCATCGAGCGGGGCTGGACGCCTCCGATGAAGCGCGCGGACTCCGGATCCCCCGCGAGGGTCACGAAGCCCTCCAGATCCTCCAGCGCCGTGGGGCGCAGGATGAGGCGTGCGGTCTCGATCGTGGGTCCAGGGGCGATCATCTGCGGTCTCCGAGGTGACGAATGGACGGGAAGCCGGTGAATCCTACTGGACCCCGCGCGGGTTCCGCTCGGCCGTTTCCATGGGATGACAGCTGCTCGCGGCCTGTGTTCCTCCGGCTACACTGGAGGCATGCTCGCCCGCGGCCATGACGCACGCATCTTCGAGGCCCCGGTTGCCTCACTCGATGGACGTGCTTAAGCGGAAGGCTCCTGTTCTGGAGGACTTTCATGCTGCTTGCCCCTCTCCTCGGCCGTGTCCTGCTGCGCTTCGACGCCGGAAAGGAGGAGCTTCACGAAGATCTCTCCGCGGCGGTCTTCTCCGCCGACGGTGGCCTCTGGGTGGCCTCGGACGAGCACCACTCACTCGAGCGCTTCTCCCCGGTGAACCCACGTGTCTTCGGCGAGCACCGGCACTTCGTCATGGCGGACCTGCTCGGGGAGGAGGTCCGCGAGGAGGTGGACATCGAGGCGCTGGACTTCCAGGACGGACACCTGTGGTTCGTGGGCTCGCACAGCGCGAAGCGCAAGAAGCCCAAGGGCAAGACGATGGTGAAGGATCTCGAGCGCCTGGCCACCGTGGAGCACCAGCCCTGGCGCTTCCTGCTCGCCCGCGTGCCGCTACCGGAGTCCGCGTCGGGCTCGGCCCGCCCGGCGAAGCTCATGCGCACGGAGGGCCGGGAGGGCCCGGGGGTGAACGTGCTCGTGGAGCTGCTGCGCCAGGATCCCCACCTGGGGCCCTTCCTCGCGCCCGCCTCGCCGGACGACCCGGACGGCGCCCTGGCCATCCCCAGCAAGGACAACGGGCTGGACATCGAGGGGCTCGCCGTCCATGGGGACCGGATCTTCCTCGGGCTCCGGGGCCCCGTGCTGCGCGGCTACGCCGTCATCCTGGAACTGGAGGTGGAGGAGGTGGGCAACGGCCTGCTGGCGCCCCGGCGGACGAAGAAGGGCAGCCCCTATCACAAACACTTCCTGGATCTGGACGGCCTGGGCATCCGCGAGCTGTGCCGCCATGGAGAGGACCTGCTCATCCTCGCGGGGCCCACCATGCCAGTGGATGGACCCATCCGGCTGTTCCGATTGCACAAGGGCCTGCTGCTCTCCGGAGACACCCTCCATCCGCAGGAGAAGGGCGTGCTGGAGCCGCTCTTCGACCTGAAGAACGGGAGCAGGGACGACAACGCCGAGGGCGTGGCCGTGTTCTCCTGGTTCGCGCCGAACGACTCCGTGCTCGTCGTCTACGACACCCCCTCGCCCCAGCGCCGTTACGAGCCGGACGGCGTGCTCGCCGACGTGTTCCGGCTCTGAAGCCCCGGTAGTACCCTGCCCGTCTACGCCGCCAAATACACGGCACTCGCGATGCCCTCGTAGTCGATGATCCGGTCGCGCCGCATCCCGAGCCGCTCCGCCACGCGGAGGGAGGGCACGTTCTCCAGGTTGATGATGGCCACCACCGGAACGTCGGGGACGTGCTTCCGGGCCAACGACAGGGCCACGCGAGCCGCTTCCGTCGCATACCCCGACCCCCACGACCGGGAACTGAACCGGTAGGCGAGGTTGAGCACCCTCTGTCCTTCGAGCTCCTTGTGGCGCACGCCACTGAAGCCCACGACAGTCCCGGGCATGTCGCGCCGCTCAACGGCCCAGTACCCCACGCCGTGACGCGCCCAGTCTCCCAGCCACAGCGCCAACAGCTCGCGTGCGGCGTCCAGGGAGCGCAGGGCCGCGGAGGGATTGAACCGGTTCGTCTCCGGGTCTCCATGCAGCGTGAACACCGCGTCCAGGTCACCCTCCTGGATGCGGCGGAGCAGGAGCCGCTCGGTCATCGTGCGCTCGAAGTCTTGAATCATGGCCGCGCAGAGTGCGCCCAATGCCGACCGCCTGCAACCGAGCCGTTGGATGACGAGTCCGGCAGGCTCTCGGTGATCCGCCGAGCCCCAAGCGCCCAGGGATGATTCGTGGGCTGTCAGGAAGCATTTCCCGCCGCGTCTTTTCTCGCTGAAAGGAGCGGTGCTCATGGCAACGGTGACGAAGCAGAATGCGATGAACCTGGCCCCCGCTCCGGTCTTCTCCGCCGGACCCCGGCTGTATCGCGGCAGTCCATCCGGTCTCTGAATGTCGACGCGTCCTCCCTCCCGAGGCGCTGTCGACCAGAGGCCGGGTTCCCGAAGGGGAACCCGGCCTCTCGTTTTTTCGAACGCGGGCGTCGTTCAGTGGCAGGACACCGGTCTCCCATACCGGCAACACGGGTTCGAATCCCGTCACCCGCTTCACGTTTCTGGGCTCGTAGTTCAGCGGGAGAATTCTCGGTTTGCACCCGAGAGACCCGGGTTCGAATCCCGGCGGGTCCACTTCCTCAGAAGCCGCACTCGATGGCGTCGACGTCGAACCCGGCCCTTCCGGGTTCAATTCCTAGCAGCCCCGTCTGCATCGAGCCCCCGGTCAGATACCATTGCCCGTCTTCGATCCCGACGGAGACGTACTCGCCCCCCGCCCCGGAAGTTCCCCCCCAAGGACCCGAGCATGCAGGTGCGCTCGATCACGTCCGACTGGATCTCCGCGCCGAGGAAGTACTTTCAGGTGCACCGATTCGTTCGGGGATGCGCCTGCCCCCCCACCCGGCTCAATCCGCAAATCGTCGCCTCGTCGAGTCGGCTGGTCTGGTCACTGTCCGTCAGCTCACGCCATGGCCGTTCGTGAACAACGAAGTGGTGTCAAATGGCCACCCGTACGTATTCGATTTACAGGATTGGTGAGAAATTCTCCTGGAGCCCAACTTCGTTTCCGGACCTCTCAGGGACAGGGTGTCCACTTCGGGCTCGGGGGGAGAAGCCAGATGAAGCGTATGGAATTGCTCGGAGTGCTCCTGCTGACACTCACGGGGGGCTGTGGCGTGCAGGAAATGCCCACCGCTCCATCCCGGAAGCCCGGCCACACGGTCCAGGACCTCGAGATGGAGAATAGCTTGACGACCAACGGGCTCGCATTCAACGGGCTCGCATTCAATGGCCTCGCATTCAATGGCCTCGCATTCAATGGCTTGTCGAGCAGCGTTTTCTCCGCATGGTTCCAGCGGCACCCGGAGGAATCCAACCTCTTCATGAAGTACCTCGTCCGGTGCGCCGTTCCGCCCGGTCAGACCCGGACGTACTCCCATGGCGGTATCACCTATACCTGGTCCGGCGGCCTGGGGCTGGCGCCGAGCTGGGCCAGCGGCTCGCCCGTGACCCTGAGGGAACAGCAGGTCGTCAGCGCGTGCCTGGCCGCCCTCGTCAACAAATACGGGCGCAACGTCACCGTCTCCCTCCTGGGCATGAGCGCGATGGGGCAGCGCATCCCCTACACGGCATCGGAGCTGAACAACTACTCGCTGCGGGAAGCCTGCTTCTTCGGCAACCTCTTCAACGACGAGGGGCTCTTCGTCGGTAATGATCAGGGGCTGCTGAGCACGAACCAGAGCAGCTTCCGCGCCTGCGCGCTCTGGGCCCCCAACACGTGCCCGCCGCTCACCCATATCGGCAGCTGCCACACCAGCTGCCAGCATGACGCCACGGGGACGTACTTCACGCAGTGCACCCGCGGAGGAATCACCTACCCCGCCATCACCACCCGGATCCGCCCCCAGGACATCTCCACGTGCGGTGACGGCATTTGTCAGCCCTCCGAGCTCTGCGGCAACAGCAACCGCGCCAGCAGCTGCAAGGATTGTGGCAGATGCCCCCGCTGAACCCAGGCGATGCGGCTCATTCCGGTGCGGAGCCCCCCGCGGAATTGCCGCGAGGCGTGAGCCCTCCGTGCGCTGGCGCACGCAGCCCCGGGGTGTGATCTCCACGCAGGCCTCCGCCTGCCGGACATAGGCACGACAGGGAGAGAGGGAGGCGGCTCCGGGCTCCTCTTCTTGCCGTCCCCACATGCGACCAGGGCCAGAGAGAGCATCCATCCCTACATCGTCCGCTTTCCCGTGCAACCTCCCGCACTCGCGGCGCTACGCTGGCCATGGGGAGCCGCACTCGCAGGAAACTCCCGGGACTTCTGCTGGAAACAAGACAGGCCACGCCCCCGGGGAGGGCGCTTGTCGGACGCTCGAACCTGATCTAGTCGGGCATTCCATGCAAAGCGAAGCCCTCGTGAGGACAGAACAACCCCAGGACGTCGAGGCCGTGCGGCACGTGAACACGCTCGCTTTCGGGCGAGCCGCGGAGGCAGCGCTCGTCGATGCGCTTCGCGCCGCGGGTGGCGTCACGCTGTCGCTCGTCGCGGAGGTGGACGGGCAGCTCGTCGGGCACATCCTCTTCTCTCCCGTCGAGCTCGACAGGAATGGCGACCGTGACGTCGCCGTGGGCCTGGCTCCCATGGCCGTGCTTCCGGACCACCAGCGACACGGCATCGGCTCGAAGCTCATTCGTGCCGGACTCGACCGGCTTCGCGAGGCCGGGCACGGAGCCGTCGTGGTGCTCGGACATCCCGACTACTACCCGCGCTTCGGCTTCGCACGCGCGAGCCGCTTCGGCCTGAGGTGGGAGGTGGAGTGCCCTGACGAAGCCTTCATGGCCCTGGAGCTTCGCGAAGGATTTCTTGGTACGCGGCCCGGCATCGTGCGCTACCGGCCGGAATTCGGCGCGGTGTAACGGAATCGGACGCACGAGGAGAATCAACACATGAAGGAGTTCGGCATCGACATCGACCCGCGAGAGGTCGGCCTGGACGCACAGCGACTGCAACGCATCGATACACACTTCCGCCGGTACGTCGACGACGGGCGACTCGCGGGCTGGCAGGTGATGGTTTCACGCCACGGCAAGGTCGCGCACCTGACGTCGTATGGGCTCGCCGACAGGGAGGCCCATCGCGCGGTGGAGACGGACACCCTCTGGCGCATCTACTCCATGACGAAGCCGATCACCTCTGTCGCGGCGATGATGCTGTGGGAGCAGGGCGCGTTCGAGCTCTCCGACCCCGTCAGCCGGTGGCTGCCCGAATTCGCCCAGCCGCGCGTCTACGTCGCGGGGCCCGCGGCCCGCCCCATCACCGTGCCCGCGACCGAACCCATCCGCGTGTGGCACCTGCTCACGCACACCGCGGGGTTGACGTATGGCTTCCACCGGGTGCACGTCACCGACGAGCTCTACCGGCTCCGCGGCTTCGAGACCGACGCACCCGATGGCTTCGATCTGGCCGCGTGCGTCCGAGCCTGGGCGGAGCTCCCACTCGCGTTCCAGCCCGGCGCGGAGTGGAACTACTCGGTGGCCACGGACGTGCTCGGCCGGCTCGTCGAGGTCGTCTCCGGACAGACGCTCGACGCGTTCTTCGCCGAGCGCATCTTCGAGCCGCTCGGAATGAAGGACACCGCGTTCTGGTGTCCCGAGGACCGGCAGGGACGCCTGGCCGCGCTGTACACGCCCTCCTCCGGGCCCATCCGGGCGGTCCGCGCCGACACGCTCGGCAAGAAGGTGACGAAGCCGCCCGCCTGGCTGTCGGGCGGTGGCGGACTGGTGTCGACGACGCGTGACTACACGCGCTTCACCTGGATGCTGCTGAACGGCGGCGAGCTCGAGGGCGCGCGGCTGCTCTCACCGCGTACCCTCCACTACATGACGCGCAATCACCTGCCCGGGGGGGCGGACCTCACCGCCTTCGGTCGACCGCTGTTCGCGGAGACACGGTACGACGGAGTCGGGTTCGGGCTCGGCTTCGGCGTGGTCGTCGACCCCGTCGCCTACCGCACCCTGACGAGCGTGGGCGAATACCATTGGGGCGGCATGGCGAGCACCGGGTTCTGGGTCGACCCGGAGGAGGACCTGACCGTCGTCTTCATGACCCAACTGCTCCCCTCGAGCACCTACCCACTCCGCTCACAGCTGCGCCAGCTCGTCTATCAGGCGCTCGTCGATTGAGCCTCCCGCCCTCTTCGCGCCCCGGTGATTCGTTGCCCCTATTCTTGGAAACAGCCGAAGAGCGGCTCCGGGTGGTGCTCCACCTCACGGACAGCATCATCTTCGAGTTCGACGCCGAGGGCCGTTACCTCACGGCGTGGACCCGATCCGACGAACTGCTCGCGAAGCCCCGGGAGGAGCTGCTGGGACGCCCCCTCTCCGAGGTGGTCGATCCCCATGTCTCCGCCCTGTTCATGGCGAGCATCCAACGCGTGCTGGAGCGGGAGCAGCCCGAGCGCTTCGAGTACTCGTTGGAGATGGCGGGTGGGCGCCGCTGGTTCAGCGCCGACGCGATGCTGGTGCCGCAACGGAAGAGCGTGGCCTACCTGATCCGGGACATCACCCAGCAGAAGACGCTCGAGCTGCGCCTGCTCCAGGCGGACCGATTGACGGCGCTGGGGACGTTGGCCGCGGGGGTGGCGCACGAGGTCAACAACCCCCTGGGCTACCTCTCTTCCAATCTCAACTTCGTGGCGGAGGGGCTCGCGGAGGTACGGCAGGCCCTGGCTGGCGCCACGGGAGTGCCAGAGCTCGCCCGGCTGGAGTCCACGCTGAAGGAGTGTGAAGAGGCGCTCTCCGAGGCGCAACAGGGCACCTCGCGCATCCGCGAGGTGGTGGGACACCTGAAGACCTTCGCGCGAGGGGATGACACGGGCGCGGAGCAGCGGGCGGATGTCCGGCGGGCGATGGAGCTGTCCATCCGCATGGTCCTGCCGGAGCTCCGGCACCGGGCCCGTCTGCTCTGGGAGCCGGTGGAGGTACCGCTGGTGCGCGGCAACGAAGCGTACCTGGAGCAGGTGTTCCTCAACCTGCTGCTCAACGCCGCCCAGGCCATCCCAGAGGGAGCGCCGGGGGAGAACAGCGTGGAGGCCCGCGTGCGCGCGGAAGGCGGCAAGGTGGTGATCGAGATCCAGGACACCGGCGAGGGCATCCCTCCCGAGAACCTGAAGCGCATCTTCGATCCGTTCTTCACCACCCGGCCCGTGGGCGTGGGAGCGGGCCTGGGGCTGGCCATCTGCCACGGACTCGTCACCACGATGCAGGGAGAGCTCACCGTGGAGAGTACCGTGGGCAAGGGCACCTGCTTCCGCGTGCTCCTGCCCACCGCTGATACGTGACTCGCCCTGGAGGGTCGCCTTCCGGACACCCCCGATGCGCATGTGTTTGCATGCGCCCCATCGGATCGGAACAATCCCTCGGCCTCGAGGCAAAACGTCCTTCTCTCCCCCCCTCGATGATCGTGTTCAACCGGCTTCTCGGGGTCGGGGGAACCTCCGGGAGCCTCTGGAGATGATCGATGAGGCGCGTCCTGCTACTGGCCTGGGTGCTGTGCACGAGCGCGTGTGCATGGGGTCCCGGCATGTATATGGACGAGGGCGCGTTCCGAGAGCGGTACGCCGGAAAGGCAGACTCGGGCACCGATGACGCATTCGAGATCGTTCCCATCGATGCGGCCCTGTTGAGCAAACAACAGGAGGCGCGCCTGCGGATGCGGCCCGCCCCGCTGAAGGATCCGCTGGCGGAGCTCGCGGCGGACTACAACTACCGGGTGACCGCGCATGACGTGCTGAGCGTCATCGTCTGGGACCACCCCGAGCTCACCATCCCAGCGGGCGAGTTCCGCTCCCCCGAGTCCACCGGCCACCCGGTGTCCGCCGATGGGACGATGTTCTTCCCCCATGCCGGGGTCGTCCAGGTCGCGGGAAAGACGCTGCGGGAGATCCGGGAGCTGCTGACGCAACGGCTGACCCACGTCATCGAGAAGCCGCAGCTCGACGTGCGCGTGGTGGGCTTCCGGGGTCAGAAGGTCCAAGTCACCGGAGAGGTGGTCGCCCCCAGCAGCATCCCCATCACGGACGTTCCCCTGAGGGTGCAGGACGCCATCAGCCAGGCACGAGGGCCCACCCTGGAGGCCGACCTGAGTGACGTCACGCTCACCCGGGGCGGAAAGACCTTCACCCTGAATCTACAGGCGCTCTACGAACAGGGGGACATCAGCCAGAACTGGCTCCTGCAGGACGGAGACATCGTCCACGTCTCCGACCGGAGCCGGAACAAGGTCTTCGTCCTCGGAGAGGTCCGCAAGCCCTCCTCGCGCGTCATGGTGAAGGGCCGGATGACGCTCGCGGAGGCCATCGGCGACACCGAGGGCTTCGATCCGGTCAGCTCGAACCCGGCGAAGGTCTATGTCATCCGCGGGAGCTTCGAGCGGCCCACCATCTACAAACTCGATGCCAGCTCGCCGGATGCGCTCCTGCTCGCGACGCAGTTCCAACTTCAACCACACGACGTTGTGTTCGTCTCGCCGCACAACTTGACACGTTGGAATCGCATCATCAGTCAAATCCAGCCAACAGTTCAGATGCTCTGGCAGGCAATAGATATGGGGAACAGGGCGGTCATATACCCGCCCCCATGACGAGCCCCCCCAGCCGCGCGGCTCCCACCCGCGCCAGCCCCGGAGCACCCGAAGACGAGCTCGATCTGCGCCGGCACCTGGGCATCCTGCTTGAGCGCCGCTGGTCGATCGTCGCGATGCTCGCCCTGACGCTCGTGGGCGGTGTCCTGTACATGCTCGCCGCGCCGCCCATCTACCGCGCGAATACCGTCCTCCAGATCGAGAAGAAGGCCAACCGGCTCGGAGAGCTCGACGAGCTGCTCGCGGATCTCTCCGGAGAGACGTCCACGGAGATGGAGCTCCTCAGCTCACGTGCACTGCTGGGGAGGGTCGTCGACGAGCTCCGGTTGGACGTGGTGGCCACTCCGCGACACTTTCCGCTGCTGGGCGCGGCACTCGCCCGCGAGCACGAGGGGCCGGGCCTCGCCGAACCCCGGTGGTACCTGGAGCAGTTCGCCTGGGGAGGAGAGCGCATCCAGGTGGAGCGGGTGAGCGTGCCACCGGAGCTGGAGGACGTCCCGCTCGAGCTCGTGGCGGGCGAGGCCGGTTCCTACACGCTCCTCGACCCGGACTCCCACCCGCTCCTCAACGGGCAGGTGGGCGCGCTGGCGGCGACGACACCGGGCTCGGCCCAGCAGGTGGAGCTCCTCGTCTCCGAGCTCGAGGCCCGCCCGGGGACCCGGTTCTGGGTGACCCGGCGCTCCCGCCTCGAGGTGGTGGAGGAGCTCCAGCGCGCACTGCGTCTGAGCGAGAAGGGCACCAACACCGGCGTCCTCACCGCCGTCCTCGAGGGGCCGGAGCCGGCGAGGCTCTCCGCGACGCTCGAGGCCATCGCGCACCATTACGTCCGCCAGAATGTCGAGCGCAGGAGCGAGGAGGCGGAGAGGACGCTGGCGTTCCTCGACACCCAGCTGCCCGGCCTGCGCGAGGAGCTGGAGCGCGCGGAGGCGGCCCTGAGCGCCCACCGCGCCGGGAAGGGGAGCGTCGATATCGGGCTGGAGGCCCAGGCGATCCTGGAGCGAAGCGTCGATATCGAGAAGTCGCTCTCCGCGCTCTCGCTCGAGCGCTCCGAGCTACGACAGCGCTTCACCGACAACCATCCGGTGCTCGTCGCCACGAGCCGGAAGCTGGAGCGGCTGCGGGCCGACCGGGAATCCATCAATGCCCAGCTCAAGAGCCTGCCGAGCGCGGAGCTCAAGTCGGCCCAGCTCATGCGGGACGTGACGGTCGCCACCGAGCTGTACCTCCAGCTCAACAACAAGGCCCAGGAGTACCGGGTCCTGAAGTCGAGCATCGCCGGCAACGCGCGGATCCTCGATGAGCCCGTGGTGACCCGCAAGCCGGTGCGCCCCAGCAAGCCGGGCGTGCTCGCTGTCAGCCTCGTGCTGGGGCTGACGCTCGGAGTCGCGTACGCCTTCGCCCGGCAGGCGCTCCGCCAGGGGGTCTCGGATCCCACCACGCTCGAGGCGGCGCTCGGGGTGCCTGTCCACGCCGCCATCCCCCTCGGCGGGAGCCGGTCGCGCCGGACCCGCGGAAAGCGGGCATCCGAGCGCGAGGTGCTCACCATCCTGGCCCGGACCCATCCGCGCGACCTGGTCACCGAGTGCCTGCGCGGCCTGAGGACCCGCCTCCTGTTGGCGCTGAAGGACGCACCCAATAACGTGATCGCCATCACCGGGCCGAGCCCGGGAGTGGGCACGTCCTTCGTCGCCGTCAACCTCGCCTGGGTGCTGGCGGACTCCGGCAAGCGCGTCCTGCTCGTGGACGCCAACCTGCGCGGGGGGCGGCTCCATCGCTATTTCCGGACCGGGCGCGCCCAGGGACTCTCCGAGGTCCTCGGCGGCACGGCCGAGCTGGAGCAAGCGGTGCAGCGGGTTCCCGGACAGAGCCTGTCCTTCCTGTCCACGGGCGACCTTCCACCCAACCCCGCCGAGCTGCTGATGAGCGACGCCTTCACGGCGCTCGTGGCGCGGATGTCGGCCGGGTACGACCTGGTCCTCATCGACACGCCCCCCATCCTGGCGGTGACCGACGCGGCGCTCGTGGGCCGGCACGCGGGCATGAACCTCGCCGTGGTGCGCGCGGACTCCCACCCGATGAGGGAGATCGCCTCGGCCCTCCACCGGCTCGAGCAGGACGGCGTCCTGGTGAAGGGGGTCGTCTTCAACGGAGTGCCGCGCTCGGCGACGGGACGCACCGTGAGCGGCATCTACCAGTACGAGTACCCGACCGTGAGCTGAGCGCAGGCTGGAGCCACCCCATGAGATGGATCCGATGCGCAGGACTGGGCTTCATCGCCGCGCTCTACGTGCTGGCGGGCCGCTGGGGCTTCCACCGACTGGCCTCCGCGAATCCCGAGCCGGACCCGTTCCTGGAGCTGCGGCTGTGGCTCGTCATGGGAGGGCTGGTGCTCGCCACCGTGGGGCTGGTCCACCGGGCCCACCGCGCGGCGAGGCCGGGCGAGACCCGGCTCGATACCCGGCTCTCGACGGCGCTGCTGATGTTCCTCGGATACCTGTGCACCAGTGCGCTCTGGGCGCCCGACGCGGGCTTCGCCCTGGAGAAGCTCTACGACCTCGTCCTGGTCGGAGTGATGAGCGTGGGCTTCGGGCTCGCCGCGCTCCGCCAGCCCGCGGAGCGTGTGCTGGACGCATTCTGGGGCGTGGTGGTCGCGGCCACGGCGATGCTGGCGCTCACCGGAATGAACCAACTGCTGGGCAGCGGTGGCGGCGCGCGGCTGGCGGTCCTGGGGGGAGGACCGAACGTCTTCGCCCGGCTCATGGGGATGCTCGCGCTCGGCTCCCTGTACTTCTGGGACCGGCGGGGGCGGACGTGGCTCTGGATTCCGCTGGCGGCCACCGGAGTGCTCCTCGCGCTGCTCACCGGCTCACGGGGTGGAACGGCCGCCATCATCGCGGGTGTCACCACGTTCCTCGTGGTGGGACGCATCCCGCTGCGCCGGCTCGTCCTCCTGTCGCTGCTCGCCACGGCCGCCGTCGTGGTGGCGACCACGCTCTCGCCCCTGGGCAAGGCGCTGAACCGCTCCATGGAGGAGCGCTTCCTCCGCCTGACGCTGAAGTACGAGGGAGGCAGTGACTCGGAGAGCAAGGTGTACCTCTCGGGGCGCGAGTCCCTGTATGCCGCCGCGTACGAGCTCGGGCTCGACAACCCGGTGGCGGGGGCCGGACTCGCGGCGTTTCCCGCGCTCGGGCTGGGGGTCTATCCCCACAACATCTTCCTCGAGGTGTTCTGCGAGGGCGGCGCGCTGGGCCTCGCCTTCCTCGGGTGGGTACTGCTCACCTTTCTCCTCTCGGCGTTCCGAGGGCGGCGCTGCCTCGATGGAGCGACCGTCGGCGCGGTGATGCTCGTGTTGCTCGGCAGCCAGTCCAGCGGCGACCTCTACGACAGCCGGGCCCTCTTCCTTCTGATGGTGATGTCCTCGTGCACCACGGCCCCGAGGACCGCGCCGGTTCCCTCCCCTCCCCTTGCCCAACCCGCCGTCCATGGAGCCACCTGAGATGAAGATCATCTACCTTCACCAGTATTTCACCACGCCCGCGATGCATGGCGGTACCCGGTCCTACGAGCTCGCCCGGCGCCTGGTGGGCATGGGACACGAGGTGCACATGGTGACCTCGGATACCGAGCCGACGCAGGACACGAAGGGATGGCGCGAGACGAACGAGAGCGGCATCCACGTGCACTGGCTCCCGGTGCCCTACTCCAACTCGATGACGTACGCGGACCGGATGCGCGCCTTCAGCCGCTTCGCCGTCAACTCCGCGCACCGGGCGATGAAGCTCTCGGGTGACGTGGTCTTCGCCACGAGCACGCCGCTGACCATCGCGGTCCCGGGCATCCTCGCCTCGCGCTGGAACAACAAACCCATGGTCTTCGAGGTGAGGGATCTCTGGCCCGCCATTCCCATCGCCGTCGGCGCCCTCAAGAGCCGCCCGGCGATCCTCGCCGCCCAGATGCTCGAGCGGGCCGCCTACGCGGGAGCGGCGCACATCGTCGCGCTCTCGCCGGGCATGAAGGCCGGCGTGGAGGCGGCGGGCGTGTCCCCGGAGAAGATCACCGTCATCCCGAACCTCTGCGATCCGGAACGCTTCCAGGTCCCGGCCTCGGCGGGCGAGGCCTTCCGGCGCAAGTACCCGTGGCTGGGGGAGAGGCCCATGGTCCTGTACGCGGGCACCCTGGGCCTGGTGAACGGGGTCGACTACCTCGTCCGGATCGCCGCGGACATGCTGACACGCGACCCGGAGGTGCGCTTCGTCATCATGGGGCACGGACGGGAGGAGAAGGCCCTGCACGAGCTCGCCGAGCGGCTCGGCGTGCGCGACCGCAACCTCTTCTTCCTGCCTGGCGTGCCCAAGGCGGAGATTCCCGCGGTGCTCTCCGCCGCCAGCATCGCCACCTCCCTCTTCACCGACGTGCCGGGCATGCAGGACAACTCCGCCAACAAGTTCTTCGACGCGCTCGCCGCGGGCCGGCCGCTCGCGCTCAACTACGGCGGCTGGCAGGCGGAGCTCCTCGAGCGGGAGCAGTTCGGCCTGTACCTGCCGCCCAAGGACGTCGCTGGCGCGAGCGCGTTGCTGGCGAGCAGGGTGCGCGACTCGCGGTGGCTCACCGAGGCGGGGGAGCGGGCGGGACGGCTCGGAAGGGAGCGATTCTCCGCGGACTCCGCGGCCCGCCGGCTCGCCGAGGTGCTGCAACGCGCGGTGGGCCGGGCGTGACGCGGCGGTCGGTGGGGGGCAACTTCGCGTGGACGCTCTCGGCCGGGCTCGTGTACGCGCTCGCCCAATGGGGCGTGCTGGTGGCCTGCGCCCGGCTCGGCACCATGGAGCTGCTCGGCGAATTCGCCCTCGGCCTGGCCATCACCGCGCCGGTGATGCTCCTCGCGCGGATGAACCTGCGCACGCTCCAGGCCACCGACGCCCGGTGCGCCTACGGGTTCGAGCACTATCTCGGGCTGATGGTGCTCAACGTGCTCGGAGGCGTGCTGCTGTGCTGTGCCATCGGGTGGGTGGTGGGGTATTCGGCGCGCTCCAGCCTCGTCATCACGCTGCTGGCGCTGGCCAAGGGGTTCGAGGCCCTCAGCGAGGTGTTCTACGGGGCCCTGCAGAAGGCCGAGCGGATGGGCCTCATCGCCCGCTCGATCATCGCCAAGAGCGCGCTCTCCGTGGTGCTCGTGGTGCTCGCGCTCCTGAGCACGAGGAGCGCGGCCGCCGCAGCCGCCGCGCTGGGGTTCGCCTGGGCCATCGTGCTCTTCCTGTTCGACACACACGCCTACCGGCGCGTGTTCGGTGGGGAGCGCCCCTGGAGCCTGCTGTGGCGGACGTCCTGGCGCGACCAGGGCGTGCGCCTGAAGAGCCTGCTGGGGCTCGCCTATGCGCTTGGAATCACCGCCCTGCTGAGCTCGCTGCGGCCCAACGTCCCCCGCTATATGTTGGAGGCGCACTTCGGCCAGGCCGAGCTGGGCATGTTCGCCGCGCTCGCCTACTTCACGGCATTGGGAGGCCGGGTGGTCCATGCGCTCGGGCAGGCGGTGAGCCCCCGGCTGGGGCGCTACCACGCGGCGGGAGAGCAGCGCCGTTACGGCCGAGCGCTCGCGGGCTTCACGGGAGGGGCCGCGCTGGTGGGTGTCTGTGCCATCGCCGGTGCGGTGCTCTTCGGACAGTGGGCGCTGACGCTCTTCTATGGGGCCGCCTACGCACGAAACCTCGAGCTGTTCGTCTGGCTCATGGTGGCCGCCGCGCTGGAGTACGTCTGCGTGAGCCTGCAATTCGGGCTCACGGCGGCGCGGGAGTTGAAGGCACAGGCGCTCATGCTCACCGCCTCTGTCGTGGTGGTCGCGCTGGGGAGCGCGTGGTGGGTGCCCACCGTGGGGACCGTGGGTGCGGCGTGGGCCCTGGCGTTGGGCTGGCTCGTCGAGCTGGGCGCGAGCGCGTGGCTCTCCGTGCGTGCATGGAGGCGCCTGGGTCTCCAGGAGGTGGGGACGGCGCCACGAGGTGCCCCTGAGGCCGCGTCGAGGTGACGGGCCAGTGCTCGTACGCCAACACATGGCCAGTCCCCTGGGACGAGTGGTGGGCGCGCCAGGCAGCACCTACGATCCTGCTCGCTCCGAGCGCTCGGCGCTGCCGGGAGTCGCCGGTACCGGCCCCATCAGAAGGGCTTGGGTTGGGGCGAGGACGGGCGCACATGAAGATCTCGGTCATCGGTACGGGTTACGTGGGCCTCGTGGCAGGGGCCTGTTTCGCGGACTCGGGCAACGACGTCGTCTGCGTGGACATCAACGCCGAGAAGATCGCGCGGCTGCGCGCGGGCGAGGTCCCCATCTACGAGCCGGGGTTGGAGGAGCTCATCGTGCGCAACGTGCGCGAGGGGCGGCTCTCCTTCACCACGGACCTGGCGGGCACCGTGGGGGAAACCCAGGTGGTCTTCATCGCCGTGGGGACACCCGAGGGTGAGAGCGGAGACGCGGACCTGAGCTACGTCCTCGGCGCCGCGGAGGCGATCGGACGTGCCCTGCGCCAGTACACCGTCGTGGTGGACAAGAGCACCGTCCCGGTGGGCACGGCGGAGCGGGTCCGGCGCACCATCGCCGCGGTGACCCGGGTCGAGTTCGACGTGGTCTCCAACCCCGAGTTCCTCAAGGAAGGCGCGGCGATCGAGGACTTCACCAGGCCCGACCGGGTGGTCATCGGGACGGACAGCGAGCGGGCCCGCGCCATCATGGCCGACCTCCATGCCCCCTTCGTGCGCACGGGCAAGCCCCTGCTCTTCATGGATGCCGCCAGCGCGGAGCTGACGAAGTACGCGGCCAACGCGATGCTCGCGACCCGCATCTCCTTCATGAACGACATCGCCTGCCTCTGCGAGAAGGTGGGCGCGGACGTGGAGATGGTGCGAAGGGGCATGGGGGCGGACAAGCGCATCGGCCACTCGTTCCTCTTCCCGGGCGTGGGCTACGGCGGCAGCTGCTTCCCCAAGGACGTGAAGGCACTGGGCGCCACCGCGCGGGAGGTGGGCGTCGAGCTGGACCTGCTACGGGCCGTGGAGCGCACCAACGAGCGGCAGAAGCGGCTGCTCGTGCACAAGGCGTTGCGCCACTTCGGCCCCTCGCTCGAGGGGCGCCAGCTGGGCGTGTGGGGCCTCTCCTTCAAGCCGAGGACGGATGACATGCGGGAGGCGCCTTCCGTGGAGATCATCGAGGGGCTGCTGGCCAAGGGCGCGCGCATCATCGCGCACGACCCCGTCGCCACGGCCAGCGCGCGGCGGGTATTCGGCAACCGCATCACCTACGCGCCCGGCCCCTACGCCGCAGCCGAAGGCGCCGACGCGCTCTTCATCGTCACCGAGTGGAACGAGTTCCGCCACCCCGACTTCGAGCGCCTGAAGCACATCATGAAGACGCCCCTCATCTTCGACGGCAGGAACCTCTTCGAGCCCGAACGGATGCGCGCGCGCGGCTTCACCTACTTCTGCCTGGGACGGGGATGAAACACATGCAACGACAGATGGGAGCGGGGCTGTTCCTCAAACAGTGCATCGACCGGCTGGCCGCCACCGCGGGGCTGGTGTGCCTCGCCCCGGTGATGGCCGCCACGGCCCTGGCCATCCGCGCCACGATGGGCGGCCCCGTCCTCTTCCGACAGGTGCGCCCGGGACGCGGAGGAAGGACGTTCCAGCTCGTGAAGTTCCGCACCATGCTCGATGCGAAGGACGCGGACGGAAATCCGCTCCCTGACGAGCAGCGCCTCACCCGTGTCGGACGCTTCCTGCGCGCGACGAGCCTGGACGAGCTCCCACAGTTGTGGAACGTGCTGCGCGGCGACATGAGCCTGGTGGGGCCGCGCCCGCTGCTGGTCGAATACCTGCCGCGCTACTCCGCCGAGCAGGCCCGGCGCCACGACGTGCTCCCGGGCATCACCGGCTGGGCGCAGGTGAACGGGCGCAACGCACTGGGCTGGGAGGAACGGTTCCGCCTGGACGTCTGGTACGTGGACAACTGGAGCCTGGCGCTGGACGCGAAGATTCTCGCGATGACCCTCCTGCGTGTCGTGCAGCGCCAGGGCATCTCCCACGCGGGAGACGCGACGATGTTCAAGTTCCTCGGCAACGAGCCACGGACCGCACCACCTCCACGACCCGCGACAAGTCGTCGGGCGTGAGGTTGGAGCCGGACGGCAGGCAGAGCCCGTGATGGAACAACTCCTCCGCGACGCCGCCTCCCCGCCGCTCGAACGCGGCGAAGACCGGCTGCAGGTGCATGGGCTTCCACACGGGCCGGGCCTCGATGTCCTCCCGCTCGAGCGCGATCCGCACCGCCTCCCGGTCCGCGCCGAAGCGCTCCGGGTCGATGGTGAGTGTCGTCAGCCAGCGCGTGTGGCGCCCCCAGGGCGCCTCGGGCATGAACGTGATTCCCGGCACTCCGGCGAGGGCGCGCACGTAGAACTCGTAGTTCCTGCGCCGCGCGGCGACCCGGTCCTCGAGCACCCGCAGTTGCCCCCGGCCGATCGCCGCCAGCACGTTGCTGAGGCGGTAGTTGTAGCCGATCTCGGAGTGCTGATAGTGCGGCGCGGGGTCTCGCGCCTGGGTGGCGAGCTTGAGCGCGTGACGGACGAGCGCCTCGTCGGACGACACCAGCATCCCTCCACCCGAGGTGGTGAGGATCTTGTTGCCATTGAAGGAGTAGATGCCCACGCGGCCCAGCGTGCCCGGGACACGCCCCTTGTACGTGCTCCCCAGCGCCTCGGCGGCATCCTCCACGACGGGCACGCCGTGGCGCTCACACACGGCCAGGATGGGGTCCAGGTCGGCGCTCTGTCCGTAGAGGTGGACCACGACGACCGCGCGCGGCAGCCGTCCGGACCTGGCGCGCACCTCGAGCTCCTCGCTCAACAGCGCGGGGTCCATGTTCCAGGAGGTGCGCTCGCTGTCGATGAAGACGGGGGACGCCCCCAGGTACCGGATGGGGTTCACCGAGGCCGAGAAGGTGAGTGTGCTCACCAGCACCTCGTCACCCGGAGAGACCCCGACCAGTTGCAGGGCGAGGTGGAGCGCGGCCGTGCCGGAGCTCAACGCGAGCGCGTGCGGCGCTCCGACGCACCGGGCGAACTCCTCCTGGAACGCCTCGACGTGAGGGCCCAGCGGAGCGATCCAATTGCTCGCGAACGCCTCGTCGACGAATCCGCGCTCGAGATTGCCCAGGTGAGGCGATGACAGGTAGATGCGCTGAGGCATGTGGGGCTCCTGGGGAAGGGGCGTGCCGGGCACTCGGCCCGGCACGCCCAGGAGCCTGCCCACCCGCCCCCTCCCGCGCACTCGGGCGGGAGGGAGGGAGGTGTGTTCGCTACTTCGCGGCCGCCTCGGACAACAGCCGCACGTTGAGCGCGGCGTTCCCGTAGTACTGGGTGTTGTTCCCGACGGAGTGCGACTCGAGCCGCTTCTGGAGGTTGGTGTCGTAGCGGCCGAGCTTCATCAGACCATCATTGAACCAACCCGTGCCGCTCCCCGAGCCGTCGACGTACGCGGCGTACTTGCCGGCCGAGGGCCAGATGACGGAGTTGAGCGTCGCGGCGAAGGCGCGGACGTCCGCATCCGTCCACTCCATCTTCGCGTCACGCGCCTCGACGATGTACGCCATCACGCCGTTGCCGTGGGCCACGTCCTGGCCGGGGCGGGCGGTGGAGCCCCACTTGTCGCTCCAGAAGTAGGCCGACGCGAGGACCGGGCTGGTCTTCATCTGCCCGCGCAGGGACGACGAGTAGTTCGGCAGGTCCCGGTTGATGTTGTTGAAGACGGCCAGGTAGTTGGCCTTCCGCGTCGCGTCGGTGGTCATGAGCGACAGGTCCATGGCGATATAGGCCCAGTGCGACGCCATGTGGGTATTGACGCGGTAGATGTAGCTGTTCGCCCCGCGCTTGAACCACTTCTCGAACATGTTCTTCTCGGAGAACGCCAGCAGCTTGTCGTACTGCGCGCGGTAGGTGGCGTTGTTGTAGAGCTCGGGCGTCTCACGGATGACGCGCAGCAGGCGGGTCACGTAGCGCCAGCAGTAGCTCTCGAACAGAGGGACCTCCTGCCCCAGCGTGTCCGAGCGCGCCGAGGCCCAGCCCAGGTACGAGTCCTTGAACTGGCTCTTGGGGAGCGACGAGGAGACCTTGGCGTTCTTGACCACGTTGTTGACGTAGAGCAGGGCGCGGTCGAGGTACTGGGTCTTCCCGGTGGCCCGGTACATCGCGGTGTTCCCGTCGATGCCGTAGGCGAGGTTGTAGAACTGCCAGCTGTCGAGCGAGGTGCTCATGGGCAGGAAGCTCGAGGTGTGCTCCGAATTCCACTTGTTCACGAACAGCTTCTCCCAGTCCGCGACGGAGCGGAGCCCGGCGGGCGTCGCGAGCGTCGTGAGCGCATCCGACCGCGAGGGCAGCGTCTCGGGGCTCGCCTCGGCGCTCGCCTCGGAGCCGCCAGGCGCAATGCCTTCACTGGAGGACTCCAGCTCGCCGTTGGGGCCGCAGGCCGCTCCGAACAGGAGGGAGAGGAACAACATCGAAGACGTGACGAGACCACGGGTGCTTCGACGACAGAAACCAGACATCAATGGCGTCCTTGGGGGAGTAGCCCGCCTCTTGACCGGAGGGATACTCTGTTAGGGGAACGCTGGATTGCGTTCTGTTCACGGCGCCAATGAACGTGTGTACACAATTTGAATTCCAACCTGGACCCGAGGGTGAAAAGGACAGGTTGCCCGCTCTATGGTGCGAGCCGACGTGGGCCTGACTGCTCAGGCGACCCATGCGGAGAGCGCGGGACGGGGGGGAAGCAGTCATGACGACGACGGTGGACATGACGACGATGACCCGGCTGAAGGCAGTCCTGGTCCCCGATGAGGGGAAGTCAGCGCTGTCGGAGGACTACTTCCGCTCGGAGCACCACCTGCGTGCCGAGTGCGTGACGCACACGCTCGTCATCGACGGAGGCGAGGGAAGATCGCTGAGGATTCCACTCATCGTGCGGCCCATCGAGGGGACGCCCTATCGAGACGCCGTCTCCCCGTACGGATACCCCAGCGGGGTGATGAACGGGCTGAGCCAGGTGTCGAAGGAAGCGGTGGACTGGCACGGCACCGAGCTCGTCAGCGTCTTCGTGCGTGACCGCCTGACCGGTCCCCAGTGCTTCGCGGGTGGGACGGAGCGCAACGAGGTGTTCTTCATCGACCCTCGCCTGCCCGTCGAGTTCCGGGAAATGCACCGCCGGCAGATCCGGCGCAACGTCCGGCTGGGATTCGAGAGCACCTACTGCCCGGCGCGCGAGGCCTCGCGCGAGGAGCGGGAGGGATTCAAGGCAGCCTACCGGCAGACCATGGTCCGCGACGAGGCGAGCGCCCGGTACTTCTTCCCGGACACGTACTTCGAGGAGTTGTTCTCCTCACCCGCCGCGTGGCTCGCGACGGCGCGCGCACCGGACGGCCACGTGGCCTCCGCGGCGGTCGGAGTCTCCAGCGACGGCGTGCTGCACTATTACCTCGGCGGGACGGCGGATGCGTACCTGTCACGCTCGCCAGCCAAGAACGTCTTCACGGCGTTGCTCGAGCTCGGCAGGCAGCTTGGGATGCCGCTCAACCTGGGGGGAGGAATGCAGCCGGGCGACAGCCTCGAGGCGTTCAAACGGGGCTTCGCGAACGCGAGGTTCCGCCTCTACACCCACGAGCTCATCTGCAATCCGGAGGTGTACGCCCACCTGTCGGCGGGCGCCCCTCGCGGAGAGTACTTTCCAGCCTACCGGGCGGCCCGGCGCTGAGCGCTCACGAGCGCTCCAACCGCTCCACCCGCTCGGCCGCCCGGAGCTTCGCCGGGTTGTACGTCGGGATGAGGTTGCGGAGGGCGAGCATGACGCCGAACGAGTCACCCGCCTGCGCCACCCGCCGCAACCGCTCGAGCTGGAGCTGGAAGTCCGCGGGTGGAGCCGGGCTCTGGGCCACCTTGATGCGATTGCGGACCTGCTGGGTGAGCTCCTCCTCCTCGCTCATCAGCGTCTCCTCGATCTTCTCGCCCGGACGCAGCCCTGTGTAGATGATGGAGATGTCCTTGCCCGGCACCAGACCCGCCATGGTGATCATGTTCGCGGCGAGCTCCGCGATGCGCACGGGGGTGCCCATGTCGAGGATGCACAGCTCCCCGTAGCCCTGCAGCCCCGCCAGCACCACGAGCCCGACCGCCTCGGGGATGACCATGAAGTAGCGGGTGCAGTCCGGGTGCGTCACCGTGACCGGCCCTCCGCGCTGGATCTGCTGCTTGAAGAGTGGCACCACGCTGCCAGCCGAGCCGAGCACGTTACCGAAGCGGACGGCGGTGAACGAGGTGCGTGAACGGGCCGCGACGTCCCGGATGACCATCTCGGCGAGCCGCTTGGAGGCGCCCATGACCGAGGTGGGATGGACCGCCTTATCCGTGGAGATGAGCACGAAGCGCTCCGCGCCACAGGCGTCCGCCATGTGTGCGACGTTCAAGGTGCCAAAGACGTTGTTCTTGATGGCCTCCTCGGGCGAGTCCTCCATCAGGGGCACGTGCTTGTGCGCGGCCGCGTGGAATACGTACTGGGGGGAGTACTCCCTCCCGAGGCGCATCAGCCGGTCCTGGTCCCGGATGTCCGCCACGATGGCGCTCACCGGGAGATTCGGGTGGCGCTCCTGGAGCTGGCGGACGAGGAGGTAGAGCTCATTCTCGTTGATGTCGAGCAACACGAGTGAAGAGGGCGCGTGCGCCGCGACCTGGCGCGCGATCTCGCTTCCAATGGAGCCCGCGCTCCCGGTGACGAGGATGCGGCGACCGGCGACGAGCCTGTGCACCTCTTCCTGGTCGAAGGAGATGACGTCCCGGGGCAACAGGTGCTCCGGGCTGAGCTCGTGCAGCATCGCGGCGGTGATCTTCTGGTCGAGGTAGGCGAAGGACGCGGGGATGATCTTGAACCCCACGCTCTGATGCTTGCACAGGCCCAGGATGTGCCGGATGCGCTCGGGGGCCAGGCGGGGGATGGCGATGAGCACCTGGGTCACGCGGTGCTTCGTCACCAGGTCCGGCAGCGCATCGATGGGGCCGAGCACCGGCTTGCCATTGAGGAAGGAGCCATGCTTGCCCGGGTCATCGTCCACGAGCCCGATGACGTGCCAGGGGCTGCCGGGCGTGCGCAGGAGGTCGTGCAGCAGGAGGTCTCCGGCGCTGCCCGCACCGACGACGATGGTCCGCTGCGCGCCCCGGGCCCGCGAGCGCTTCTGGTCGAGGTACCACAGTCGCGCCATCCGTGGGGCGAACCGGTGGGCCCCCATCAGCGCCGTGGAGAGGAAGAACTCGATGGCGACCACCGAGCGAGGCAGGGCCTCGAAGAAGAAGAAGGACCGGATCGCCTCGAACACGACGGTGGCGACCGTGTTGGCCAGGACGAGCCGGACCGCCTCGTTGAGACCGGAGCTGCGGAACGACCAGCGGTGCAGCCCGAACCAGACCAGGGTGGCCAGACGCACCGTGAGCAGCACGGGCAGCCTGTGCTCGAACGCCGTCTGCCATTGGGCGGGCAACTCCCCATCGAAGCGCAACAACACCGCGCAGAAGAGCGCACCGACCGTGATGGTCGCGTCCAACAGGAGCACGAGCAACGAGCGCAGGCGTGGTGAGGAACGCTGAATACCCACCACCTGCTCCATCGGGCGCTCGGCTACAGGAAGAACCCCTTCACTCATTCCTCGAGCCATCAGCTCTCCTCACTCCGGGCTTGCGCGGGCACTGCTGTGTGTTGCCCTGTTTGATCCGGCAGCAGAGGGTGGAGAGAGGGACCTCAGGTTCCAAGTTGCCCTCGAGAGCATGGACCTTTGATGCGAGTCACCTGAAAGGAAATGGGCGGATGCCCCTCCCTGACGGGCAGCCGCTGAGGACTCGCGCGGCTGTGCGTCTGCAAGGACGTGGACAGGGGCCGCGCGCGTCCCCCGCGGGAATGTTCACGCGGCGTCCCGTACGGCTGGCGGATGTGTCAACGGCAGGGTGAATGGTGCTAAGCCCATCGGAGCCGCAGCTTTCGATCCGGTGAATGCCAGTGGCCCAAACGAGAACAAAGCCCAAGCTGGTCATCTATGGATGTGGGGGACACGGAAAGGTGATCGCCGACATCGCACTGACCTGCGGTCTGACCGTCGAGGGCTTCGTCGACGATAGGGTACCGGAGGGTGGGAGGGTACTCGACCTTCCCATCCTCGGAGGTGCCGCCTGGCTCGAGGCGCGTCGAGCCGACGTGAGGGTCGCGCTCGGAATTGGAGAGAACCAGGCGCGGTGTCGCGTCTACGAGCTGTGCGAACGGCTCGGGATGATTCCGGCCACCTTGATTCACCCGACCGCCGCCGTGGCATCGTCCGCCCGGCTCGGAGCGGGTGTCGTCGTCATGGCCCAGGCAGTCATCAACCCGGATGCGCGGGTCGCGAACGGGGCCATCATCAACAGCGGGGCCATCGTCGAGCACGACTGTGAGATCGGCGCGTTCGCCCACCTGTCGCCCAATGCAACGCTCGGGGGAGCCGTGCGGATCGGAGCCCTCGCGCACCTGGGCCTTGGGGCCTCCGTCCTGCCGGGCAAAGCCGTGGGGGATGAAGCCGTGGTCGGCGCCGGCGCGGTGGTACTCGACGATGTTCCACCCCGAGTGGTGGTGGTCGGGGTTCCGGCGCGCATCAAACGTCAGCGAGAGGACCGCTGAGCCCGGCTCGGCCCGCTACTCCATCAACTGGACGGGATTTCCGTCGGGGCGCGGCAACAACGCCTGGATGGCCGCGGCGGTTTCCCCGGTGAGGAGGGGGACCGCCACTGGAGCGGGAGCCGCCGCGCGCACCACCGGCCGGGTCCGGTAGGCCGGGAAGTAGGGCTCGGGAAGCTCCTGGGCGTGGTAGCGCTTCCAGCTCTCGACCAGCCGCGCATACACCTCCGGCTGGTGCACCTTCATTCCGTTGTGGAGCTCGAGCACGCCCTCCGGGTTGAAGCGGTGCTTGAACTGGAAGAGTGAATCCCTCCCCCGGTGGCCTCCGCCCAGGTGGAAGGCGCGAAGCCCGTTCCGCCTCGCCCACAGCGAGATGTGGTGGAATTGGAAGATGTTTGTCCCCAGGTGCAGCGCCTCCTTCTCCGAGGCTCCCAGGTGGTAGACGAGCGTATCTCCCTCGCGCAGGCACAGGGCGGCGGAGATCATCCTTCCGTCGAGGAAGACCGCGCCCAGCAGGGCGTCCTGACCGAAGCGAGAGAACAGCCGCTCCAGGTACTCGATCGAGAAGTAATAGTATTTGACCGCTTGCACCTTATCCATCGTCGCCCGGTAGAGGCGGTAGAACACCTCGAGGTGTTGGAGCGCCTCATGCGCGACGAGGACGCGAAACTCCAACCCGCTCTTCTGGGCCTTGCGGATGTTCCTCTGGTGGTTGGGGTGGTAGCGGGCGAAGAGCTCCTCCTCCGTGCGGTTCAGGTCGATGAAGACGGTCTCCCTGTCGTAGACGATGTCCATCGCCCCACCGAGGAAACGGTTGTTCCTCAAGAGAGGGTGGAAGCGTACGAATTCGCTGACGATATTCGCACCGCGGCAGTACGCCTCGAATTCCTCCCTGAACGCACGAAGCACCTGCTCGCGGGGCTCCGCGCAGAGCGGGCCGCCATAGCCATAGGTGGGGCTGATGATGTCATACCAGTCCCCCTCGAGCCGCGCGTCCTGCGCGAAGGGCAGCGCCTGAAGCGGCCTGCGGATGAAGACATAGCAGACCCTGTTGCCCTTGCCGTCCTCGTACGCGAAGAGAAAGGGCTCTCCGTCCCCCATGCACCGGCACAAGTCCACGTAGGAATGGCGATAATAGACGTCCTTGCGTGACGCTTGCGCGTACGCGCGCTCCCACCGCTCGGGCTCCGCGAACGAGATGATCTGGTGCATGGGGCGGCACTGTGTAGAACGGACGGGAGGCCTACAATCAGGCTGTCGGGTGGGTTGATGTACAACCCTCGAACAATTCCCCGCCCTGGAACCCGTGGGTGAGTCAACGGGAGGTACAGACGACACCAACGCAATCACCTGCGTCGTTGCCCCGCGCGACGTTGCCGCCTCCATCGATCACGCCTGGTGCGTGGATGCCCCAGCCCGAGTTGTCGATCGCGGCGTTGCGGGACACCGTGAGGGTACTGGGAACCAACACCCGGAGACCGTCATCCCGGTTGCTTAGAAAGCGATTGCCGCTCACCGTGCCGGTGAGCTCGGGAGGCACGTACTCCGGCAGGTCCGCCAGGATCAGACCGCCCTCGTTGCCCCACCAGGTATTGCCCTGGATGTCGACCGTCCTGGCCCGGACCATGAGGCCCGTGGTGTTGCCGACGACCCGCGAGTCGCGCAGCACGAGGTCGAATGGTTCCCATGCCGACTGGTTCGAGGGTGCGAGAGAGCCGTTGCGCGCGAGCACCGTGTCGACGAACGAAACCACCCGGCAGAAGCCATAACCGAACTCGCCGAGCCGGATATCGCCCACGACCGTGTTCAGCAGGAGCCGGCTCGATGTGAAGGAGACGCTGCCATCGGGACACCAGACGACGGTCTCGTTGTGGCTGAAGGTCGAGTCGACCACGTCGACGGAATGGCTGTTCGCCGACAACGCGAGCCGGTTGCCGAAGAAGAGCGTCGACCTCACCTGGAAGGTGCCTCTGCTCGCGTCCTGCTCACTGCCCAGCCCCGAGCCATTCCCGACCAGACGGCAGTCCGTGATCGAGAACAACGTCGTGTTGCCACTCCGGTTGTAGACGGCGACCCCGTTGTCGATGAACGTGAGCCGGGACAGCCCTACCTGCGAGGGGGAGGGCAACGACTCGTCACCGAGCACGTACCCCCGGTTGAATCCCCGGATCGTACCGTTGCGCACCGTGCTGTCGGCCAGTACCCGGATGCCCTCCGACAGCCCGGTCTCCGAGCCAACGCGGCGCACGGTGTGGCCGCCAAGGTCGAGGACGACGCCCGAGCCAACAACCTGGAGCGCGGGAGCCTCCGTGCCCGGGCACGAGAGATCATGGGTGAGCCGGGTGCTCGTGGTGATCGTGTCACCACACTGGATGCTGCCTCCCCCACCCTGCGCGGAGGCGGAGCCCGCGAGAACCGTCGCCAGTCCCACGGCGACGGAGACAGAACCTCGTGCAAGACGCATGACGCCCCCGTCCGGAGCTTCCACACCCCAGTCGGGAGACGCTAGTCATCAACCGCTCCGCGAATGAATCGCCCCGGAATCCGACGAGGAGTGGCCTCTCTAACGGTTCTGAAACCGGGGCGCGCCCCAGGCCCCGCGATGTCGGGGAGCCAATAAATCCGCCCGACCGCGTTTTTTGGGGACAAAGAGGGGAACCCGGCCGCCATGCACGATGCGCACCAATCGCCAGCACCTCACCCCCAGGCATCGCCAGCGGCATCCCATCGCTGAGCAGCTCTCCCTCTACGTCTCCGAGGGTCTCCATGTTCGTGCAAGAGGCATCCATCCTCCACGGGGACAACCCGCCATGCGAGTCTCCCCACACGCCCCCCGCTCCGACAGAGGAGGGCTTCATCCTCACGGGCCGGGCGATGCGAAAGCTCGCCGTGCTGGTGGAGCGTGTGGCCGCCTCCCGGGTGCCCATCGTCCTTCATGGGGAGACGGGGACAGGCAAGGAGGTGTTGTCGCGGCTGTTGCACGAGCGGGGTCCCCGGAGAGCTCGCCGCATGGTGCGCGTCAACTGCGGTGCCATCCCCAAGGAGCTCGTGGAGGGCACCCTCTTCGGCCACGAGCGAGGGGCCTTCACCGGCGCCGTGCACCAGCAGCGCGGCGTCTTCGAGGAGGCAGACGGGGGTACCATCTTCCTCGATGAGATCGGCGAGCTGCCCCTGAGCGCGCAGGCCGCGCTCCTGCGCGTGCTCGAGACGGGCTCTTTCAGCCGCGTCGGCTCCAGCCGGGAGGTGACCGCTGACGTGCGCATCATCGCCGCCACGCACCGGGATCTCGAGGCCATGGTCGAGGCCGGCTCCTTCCGCGCCGATCTGTACTACCGGCTGAGCACGCTCGTCCTGGAGATCCCCCCACTGCGTGAGCGACTCGACGAGCTCGACTCCCTCGCGCGGCACTTCCTGATGCTGGCCAACCAGGCCAACGGACGGGATGTGAGGAACATCCACCCCCAAGCGCTCGCGCGGCTGCGAGGCTACTCCTGGCCCGGCAATGTGCGCGAGCTCAAGAACGTCATCGACCGCGCCGTCCTGGTGGCTCGGGCTCAAACGATCACCGAGGAAGATCTCCCGGAGCGCCTCCGAGACCAGCCCAACGAACGCCCGGAGCCGGGTGAACCTCGAGGCGCCCCGCCGCCGTCCGCCCCCCCCGCCCTGGCGCAGCAGGGCGAGGGTGCGAGCTTCCGTGAGCGCTTGCAACACTTCGAGGCGGGCCTGCTCCTCGAAGCATTGCAGGGAGCCGGTTGGAACCAGACCGAGGCGGCCAGGAGACTCGGCCTTCCGGTGCGGACGCTCTCCTACCGGATGAAGCTCCTGGGCCTCCGGCGGCCCTGAGCACGCATGCTCGAGCTCCTGGCTCGTCATGCCCAGAGCGTGAGTGACGGCATTCGAGGAAGGGCTACTGGCACTGCGGATAGCCGTCGACGCACTCGCAGTCCTTGTTCTCGGGACACATCCTCTGGCCGTACTGGCACTGGCAGAGATTGCCCCCCGACTGCGACTCGGTCTTCTGGTCCTGGGCCCGCGGAGAGGAGGCGTTCACCTGGGGGGTGTGGGCCTTCGTGCAGGCCCCCAGGAGCGGCACCAGGCACACCAGGAGCGGGAACGTACGGAGAGCCTGCATCGACCGTTGGGTTGAAGCTTTCATGTGCATGATTCCAGGGTGGAGTGGGAACCTCGAAGCAGCCCTCGAGCTGCTGCTCTCGTCGAGCGGTGAGAGGATATTGCACTCCGCGGGCCAGCCCTGTGCACAAGGGGCAGCGGCCGACACGGGCTCGAGGAGCCCGGCAGGATTTCGCCTGATGGCAATTCCTTGTCGGCAATGTCTTGCTGACCGAGGCGCGCTCGAGGTGCCAGTCCCCTCGTGGAGGGCCTGGAACGATTCTTGATACCTGGGGTCGGCACGGCGGGAGTCCTGCCGTGAAACCCAAACCCGAGAGGCATCTCATGTCCGTCAATTACTCGCTCTTGTTCGTGAACAACTCCACCAACCTGGGCAACGCATGCGTCTATCAGACCGATCCCGACATCGGCGTCCCGAACGTGATGTCCCTGGCGTGGTTCTCGAAGACCACGGCCCCGACCACGAAGTCCCGCTTCACCTGGACGGTGGACTACGACTTCGTCTGGTCCGAGGTGGGGGTGCTCGAGGCGGGAGTCCTCTTCGAGGCCAGCCAGAGCTGGCGCGCCGACCTGTCGACCACGAACAGGGTCGGCTTCACCCATGAGGGTGGCGCGTACACCTTCACGAACCAGTCGAAGGGACCCAAGTCGGGCACCTTGTACATCGCGCAGTCCGCGAGCATTCCGCTCAAGCAGGCGGCGGTGGGCATCGGCATGTCGGGCAAGGGCACCTTCGTGGTGCAGTCCCAGCCGAACCTGAACCTCACCTTCACGCCCCACCCGAAGTACTGGATCACCTTCGGCAATTATGATCAGGGCGAGGTGCTGGACATCGGCGCCATCACCAACCCGGCGGAGATCGAGTTCCCGCCCGGCGTCTACTCGATGACCGCCATCCTGAACAAGGACAACTCCTGGACCGTCAAGCCCACCAGCGAGGTCAACAAGGCGTTCCTCCGGTCACGCCAGGAGAACCGCATGGCGCAGTGGGGCCTGCAGAAGTAACGCGCTCCGAGGCCACCTGCCCGCCGGAAGACGAGCGGGCAGGTGCTGCCCACCGACAATGCCATTGGCCAGGAGCCATCCCCATGTCCGTCAATTACTCGCTTCTTTTCGTGAACAACTCCACCAACCTGGGCGACGCATGCGTCTATCAGACCAGTCCCGAGCTCGGGGCCCCGGGCATGATGTCCCTGGCATGGTTCGCGAAGACCGCGGCCCCGACCACGAGAATCCGCTTCGCGTGGACGGTGGACTACGACTTCGTCTGGGCCGAGGTGGGAGAGCTCATGCCAGGGGTCCTCTTCGAGGCCGGCCAGATCTGGCGCACCAACCTGTCGACAACGAACCAGGTTGACTTCACCTTCGCGGGGGGCGCGTACACCTTCACGAATCAAATGAAAGGCCCCCAGGCGGGCGTCTTGTACATCAATCAGTCCGGGAACATCGCCTCGGCACAGGCCGCGGTGGGGATCGGCATGTCCGGCAGGAGTACCTTCGCGGTGCAGGCCCAGCCCAGCATGTGCGTCACCTTCGTGCCCCGACCCCGGTACTGGATCACCTTTGGCGATTATGCGCAGGGCGAGGTGCTGGATGTCGCTCGGATCATCAACCCGGCGGAGATCCAGTTTCCGATCAACGTCTATTCGATGACCGCCATCCTGAACAAGGATGACTCCTGGACCATCAAACCCACCGTCGAGATCAACAGGGCGTTTCTCCAGGCCCGGCACGAGTGCCACGAGGCGCGGTGGGGTCAGCAGTAGTACACGTCGAGCGCTCACGCGCCCATTCCACTCCAAGAGAGGATACAACATGTTCTCTGCCCGGCTCTCGAGCCTTTCTCTTCTGTTGGTCGCCGGTGCCCCGCTCTTCTTCGCGGGCTGTACCACGACGTCTCAGCGGCAACCGCCCCCTGTCGAGACCACGGAAACCGCCCTCGTCGTCTCTTGCAGCTCCTTCACGTGCAACATCAGCGAGAGCGCCTGGAATCACATCTCATCGCGGCACTGCGGCGCTTGCGTGGCGAACGACAAGAGCGCGTTCGTCTCGGCCTATTGCGGTGACAAGGCCGCGGCCGTGAGCTTCTGCCAGGCGATCATCTCCGCTGGCAATTGCACCGCGGCGCAGCAGCCGAACGGCAGGTTCGCCGCCACGGCCACTCTTGGCTCGGATGTAGGAAAGGACAGCAAGGCCGCCTGCGGAGCGACCAGGACCGGTACGGTGATCTTCGAGAGCAACAAGACCAGCGTCGTCACCCAGTTCCCCGGCACGCCCTGAGGACACTGGCCATCCAGGGTGGGCATGGGCATCTTCACCACTCGAGTGGGGGAGCGGACCGGACATGGGAGTGAGAGGCATCTGGCTGGTGGATACGACCGGCAAACGGTTCGAAGGTCCGATGGCGCATGGACTTCCCACCGAGGTCTGGCGGGAACTCTACAATCCCATCATGTCCAATCCGGTTCTTCCGCTGCTCCAGCGCATCTGGCGCGACCAATGGGGGCCGGAGGGAGATGTCCCCATCGCCCTCGAGGAGATGTCCGCTCTGCGCGGAGAGCTCGCCCAGGTGTTGCCCGGCATCTCTTCGCCGGACGCACGGACCGTGCTCGAGCGGCTCGTTGCGCTCACTCAGCAGGCGGAGGCACAGGGCGCGGGCCTCCTGTTCTTCGCGGAGTGAGCGCGCTCTCTCCGGGCCTTTGTTTCAACGGGAGGGTGAACCCGAGGCCTGCCGGCGCGCCAGAAGGGTGAGCCGCGCGAACCGACGAAGCGTGGGTGACGCGGCCGAACCCTCCACATGAGCCAGCGCGCGCTGGAGCTCCTCGTCGTCCGTCTGGCCGCCGAGATGCAGGGCCTGGGCGGCCATGAACTTGAGCATATCGAGCGGAGGCATGTTGTGGGGAACGGGTGAGCCGGGCTTCAGCAGCAGGGAGTGCTTGCTCTCCAGCAGGCGGAGCAGCTCGCGCCGCGCCTCCTGATCCCCCTGCTGATGGGCGTGGATGGTCTCCACCAGGCTTCCCCGGAGCTCCCACCAATCGAAGACCTCTACCTCATCGGGACGGTGCGCGATGAATCTCTTGAGCGTGGAAGGCATGCTGACACCTAGGGGCCCCACAGGATGTCCAGTTCGGGAATGAGCTGGGGGGGCACGGTGATTCCCAGCTCGTTCCTCGCGGGATCCGCGACGTATAGTTTTCCGTCGACGATCAGGCTCCCCATGATGAAGCCCAGGGTCTGGTTCAGGTAGGCGTCTCTGAAGGCCAGCTCCTGCTCGGGCGGAAGGCGGGTAAGGTCCTTGGGGGGGAGCTCCATCTGGACCTCGATCCCCATCCGGTGGAAGCAGGAGTCATACAGGTAGAGCCTCTGTCCGACCTGCAAGAAGTTGATGCAGTGCCCGTCGCTGAGGCCGTCGGGGGAACCCCAGAAGCAATAGCGCCGCGCCTTGACCGGGATGAAGCCCAGCTCTTGCTGGACGGGCTGTAGAGCGGGCTCGTCCCTCCACAGGCCATAGATTCCCGCCCGATCCGAGGGGGCAGGCTGGTTGATTCCTCCCCGGGTCACGACCATGGCGGCCCAGTGGACCTGCGACCGTGAAACGACCTTCCACGGGGTATAGAAGCAACGCCGTTCGACATACACCCCCTGGCAGTGGGCCATGTGTTGGAACATGATGAACCACCCCCCGCACATCCCGCCTCCGTGGAGCAGCATGTACCGCACGGACCAGCCGGGAATGCCATATTGCAGGTTGGTACGCGGAATGTTCTTGATGAGGGCGTCGCAGATCTCCTTCTCGCCATCGAGACCCGCGCACCACTCGCTCGTCCAGAGCACCAGGGGAGTATAGGCCCAGTCCGTCAGCTCCTCCTCCTCGTTGGTCAGCATGCGGCGCCAGGTGGTGCAGAGAATGTGCGTGGTGACGCCAATCAGGACGCGCCGCGGTCCTGCTTCCTTCTCGTTCCACGAAGCGAACCAGAACAAGGAGAGCGAGTGTTTGCCGATCCGATCTGGCAGCTCCCGGGCGAAAACCAGCTTGATGGGGCTGGTCATCTTCGCGCGGTAATCATCCAGTTTCAGCGGCGTGGGCCGGATGAGCGGCTCGCCATCCCCTTCTTCGGGAGGCAGGGACTCCGAGGGCTCGGCAACCTCCTGCCAGTGCCCGTATGCCGAGACTTCCACTTCCGAGGGACAGTCGTAATCGGTGAAGAACTCCACCAGCAGGGTCGGACGCGTGCCACGGACGTAGGCGGCCGGCTCGTTGCGGCGTTCGATGATCCACTCTGGCGAGGCCCCGAGGAACAGCTCCGACCACGGATCCCTGAGCGGAATGGCCTGACTGTTCGGGTGCTGGAAGTGGATGCTGAAGACCTGCAGAGGGGCCGCGGGTGAAAGACTGTGCATGATCTCCCCGTGATCGCGTCTGGTGGATGGAAGCGCGTCCCAGGCCCCAGCCGGGGCCGGATGCATCCTCACTCGAAGACCAGGACGGTGTCGAGCCAGTCCGCGGTGCCCTCCCGCTCCCGCCAAAGGAGGCGCTCGTCCCGGAGGGCGATCGCCGGAGCGGCCCCAGCGCGGATCCGATCCCTCACCGCGCCAAAGAACCGGCTGGCCGAGTCTGGGATATCGGACGCCGCCGCGAAGACGGCCCGAGCCCCCGCCGCCACGAAGGACGCCGGCAGGCTATAGGACTCGTGAAGGACCGGTGACATGCGCGCCGCGCCGCAGGTGGCGAGGAGCACCAGGGGCGCACCGGCCAGGCGAAGCTGGCGCACATCGTGGGCGGTCAACGCGAAGCGGCCGTTCTCCTCGGGCGCGAGCACGATCAGGGACGCGTCGGAGAGGCCCTGATCCAGCATCCCGTGGGCGTGGATCTCGATCTCGGTGGCCTCGGGCATCGAGGCGAGCAGGCGTGAGGGGGTGGCGTCGGAGCCACTCAGCAGGATGCTCCGGCTGGAGGAGGCTGGGGGCGGGTGCCAGTCCGGCAACCGGGCCAGCTTCAAGGAGGGTGGCGGCTCCACATTGGCCGCCACCAGCTGGAGCGTGGGTGGCGGAACACGGGAGGCGGGAACGAGGCGAGGGACGCGGTAGCTCCAGGCCAGCTCGGACGGCAGCAGGCCCGGTCGATTGGCCAGTGGGGGAAGTGCGAGCACGTCCACGCGCTCGCAGCCTCGGAGCAGCGCCAACAGCTCCCCCGGAATCAGCCGCGACACGTCGTCGCCAAGCGGTGTCCGGCGGCTCGTGTCGTAGTGGCCGCGTACCTCGCCTCGCGGTCCGCGCACGGCCACCACCGTCCTCTCCGCATCCACCGCGGCCGCCAGGACGCAGCGGGACAGCGGTGCGATCTCCAGCTCCGCCGCGGCCAGGGAAAGGACCTCGTCGAAGGCGCCATCCCTCCCGGCCGTGCTGAGGAGCCGCAGGTAGCTGAGCATCCGGGAATCGCGGGCATCCGTGTCCTCGCGGGGCAGCGCATCCGCCTTGGCGATGACCTCCCGCAGCAGGGCCCGACCGGCCTCGCGATCGTGCTCGAGCTCGAACCGGCCCGCGATGAGCGACCGCAGCAGCCTCCGGCCGGGAGGAATGGACTCGAGGGGAACCTCGGCCAGGCTCTGTCGCACGAGTCGCGCGTCGTCGGCCCGGGGTTGGACACGGCTGAGTTCCGTGATGATGGACGCACCGAGCAGGCCAATGGGCAGCTGGCACTCGAGGGCCAGCTCCATCTGCCGGCGCGCTTCCTCCACCCGGAAGCGGGAGAGCGCGAGATCCGCCAGGTTGCGACGCACGTAGTTGCGAAGCCTGCAGTCGTCCGGCTCACGTGGGAGCGCCTCGGCCATCAGCGCCCAGGCCAGGGAGGGATTGGCTCGAAACCGGGCGATCTGCCCCATCGCCTGCAACAGCGTCGACTCCTGCGCCCACTCCCCGAACGTCCGCGCCAGTGTCCAGCCAGCTCGTGCGTGCTCGCTCGCTTCGGCGAGCCGATTGTTGTTGGTGTAGAGGGCGGCCAGGAGGTGCTCGATCTTCATACAGCGAAAGGACAGCCCACGCTCACGGCACTGGCTCAGCGCGGACAACAGGCGCTGCTCGGCCTTCCACCACTGGCCCGCCGCCTCCTCCATCTTCGCTTGCTCCTCCTCGAGGACCAGGGCCGTCCATGGATCCTCCTCCCCCCTGGCGAGGCGTTGGAGCTCGTCCCCGCTGCGTGGAGCGCTCGGAACATGGAGGAGCCCTCCCAGGTAGAGATCCTTCTCTCCAGAGCGACGGAGCCGTGTGACGAGCTCGTCGGGAGCCGGGTGCTGGTCACGAACCAGAAGGGCGTAGTCCCGGGCGAGGGGGGCCCTGAGACGGAAGTCCCGATTCGCCACGCGCAGCAGGTGGTCGTGCAGCACCGTGCCCCCATGGACACGGTCCAACGCATCGGCGAGTGGCAGCAGGGACATGGCCCGTTCGCGGCTCGGTGCCGCGCGGAGTGCCTCGTAGAAACCCTCCCGGAGGGTTCCGGGGAACCGCGAGGCCTCCTCGAGCGGCAACGGGGCGGAGGAAGCGCCCTCGGGGATTACCCCCACCCAGGACAGGATGGCCTCGCGAGCGGCCTTCCAACTCCGGGCCCGCGAGCGGTCATGCTCACGCAGCCGCGCCGCGAGGGCCCGAGCCTCCTCGCTCCAGCCCGGCTCACGCAACGCGGCGACCTGTTCGAGACACTCCACCGCCTGCAAGGTGAGGCCCAGCTCGCGCAGCACCAACCCGCGGTTCCACAGGGCCTGGGGCAGACCCGGGTGGGCCTCCAGCACGTCATCGAGCAGCGCCAGGGCCTCCTCGGCGCGACCCAGGGAGAGGGCCGCCACGGCGCGATCGTTGTCGCGCTCGGGAGAGGGAGGCATGCGCTCGAGGAACGCCACGGCCTGCGCCGGAGCCGACCGCAGGAGATAGGCGGCGGCGATGCCACGAAGATCGTTGCGCTCCTCCAGAGCGGCCAACTCACGTAAGGACAGAGGACTGGTGCTCGCCGCGCCGCTCCACTCTGGCGCGTAGGGGCGGTGGTGATCGGCGGCGGGGAGGCTCAGCCGCGCCTCCAGGGGACGGTAGGGGAGATCGGAGAGCCAGAGCGCCGGCGCCGGGGGTCCGGAGCGCGCGCGTGGAAGGCCAGCGAGGCCCAGGCCCAGGAGCAGGACCAGGAACCAGAGCCACCCGGGGGGCGCTCCTGGAGGCACCTTGAGACCCTGCTCAGAGGAAGCTCGCACGTTCGCATTCCCCCCAAGCCCGCGTGGTGCCCCTCATGGTGAGTGGAGTGTTTCCGAGATCCACCGGGCGATGGTGAAGCACGCCTCACCGAATATACGTGCGAATCAGGAGCCGGGTACCATCCATGCGACGTTTGGCTCCGGCGCGTCGAAGGCGAAGAAGCAGACCGCAGCGCCATCGTCGAGCGCGCGCATCCAGTGCCACCACCCCACCGGCAGGAACAGCATCTGGCCGGGCTCGAGCTCCAGATCCAGCACGTCCGCCCTCGCGAAGTCCGGGAAGCGCTCGAGATCGGGTGCGGAGGGATCCACCGGGCTGAAGGTGCCATCCGTGCTGTAGACGCGATGCAGCTGGAACGAGGGGATGAGCTTCACCTGCCTTCGCCCATGCACCTGGGCGAGCAGGACGTTGCGCGCATCCTGATGAAGGGGCGTGAGGGCCCCGGCCGGCTCGAGCCAGAGGGTGGTCCCGAGTCGGTGGTGCTCCGGGTGGACGATGCCACGAGGTGGCCGGAGCTCTTCGAGCAGCGCCGCGCCCTCGGTACCCGGCTCGCGAGTGAGGGCGAGCCCCGGGCCCTGAGCGCAGACGGGAAGAGGCCCGGTGGACGAAAGCGCCCCGGCTCCCCCCAGGCGCTGGCGGAGAAGCCCGGAGGACCCGCTCCGCATGGCCGGCCAATCGGTCATCATCCCCTCGAGGAGCACCGGCCGGTTCGCGAAGTAGTAGTGCTCGAAGAAGGCCTCTGGCGTGAGCGCGTCGACACGCGGGAGCCGCTGGTGCGCGCCGGACTGCTCGGCCAGGCTGGAATAGACGTCCAACAGGCCCTCGAGCTTCAGCACCTGCTCGCCAATGCGGCGGCACCCCACCAGATACGGATCCTCGGCCTCCGCGGCGACCGCGGCGCGTGCCACCTCCGCATCCACGCCGGCCGCGCACAGCACCTCCTCCAACTCCTCCGGCTCCGTCCCCAGCAGAAGATTCTCCACCACCCACTCCCGCCACTCCGGCGCCAGGCCGGGTGTTCCGCTGTCCGTCAAACGTTCCGTCGTCATGGACTGCTCCCGTCGCCGATTGAGCCCAGCACCCCCGCCGGCCTAGCCGTCCTCGGGTACGGGGCCAAGCCAGAAGTTCTTCCACAAGGTGTTGCGCTCCGGGAGCGCGAAGCTCACGAAGGTGAGCGAGATGCTCACGTCGAGCGCCTTCACCGCGTGCCACCACCCCACCGGGATGAGCAGCACCTCGCCGGGCTCCAGCACCAGCTCGACGAGGCTGGCCTCACCGAAGGCCGGGAATCGCTCGAGAGCCGGCGCGCGGATGTCCACCTCGCTGCTGAGGCCACGGTGGTTGTAGGCGCGGGAGAGCTCGAAGGAGGGCATCAGCCAGAAGCGCTTGCGCCCATGGAGCTGGCAGAAGAGCACGTTCAGGTGATCGTGGTGCAGGTTCGAGAGCGTGCCCGCGGGACCGAACCACAGGTGCATGCTGTCCGGCATACCCAGCTCGGGATGGATGAGACCCGCTGGGGGCCGGATGTCTTCCAGTAGCGGGCGAAACGCCGGCTCGTTGAGCACGACATTGCGAGCGATCATGTAGAAGTCATTCGTCTCGCCCGCGCTCCGCACCCGGGTCACGTAATCGCGCATGGTCATCTTCGTCCGGTGCGGTGCCACGCGAAAATCATGGTCCTCCGGCTCCGACTCCCGCCCCGTCATCACCTCGACGAGGCAATCGCCGAAGCGCTCGGCGAAGAACTCCGGCGACCAGCGGGTACGCGCGGGCCAGTCCTCGAGCAGCCCCTGGAGCACCACCGGCCTGTTACGGAAGTAGTAGCGCTCGAAGAACTCCTCCGGGGAGAGCGCCCGCCGACGCTCGAGGTGCCGGTGCGCGCCGGACTGCCGATACAGCCGACGGTAGGACTCCAGCAACGCCTCCAGACGGGCATGTCGGGTGGAGAGGCTCCGAGCGGCCCGGAGCGCCGGGTGTCGCATCGCCCGCTGAAGCTCGAGCCGGACCAGTGCGAGCGGCACCCCGGCCCGCTCCAGGAGTCGGGCCAGCGCCTCCGGCTCCACCCCCCGGGCGAGGTTCTCGGCAAGCCATGAGCGCCACTCCGGCGCCAGGGCTGATGGGTCACTCCCGGACAGTGTCATGGCCGCTCCGAACCTGCGCTCGAATATGTCATGTTCACACGAGCCGAAAATTGTTGACGGAAACGCGCTCTACATTTGATTGGATTCAAGATGCCAACCGGAGCCATCGGCACGAAGGAGAGGACATGACGCAGGACCAGAAGAAGCCGCCAGCGAAGAACGGGGGGACGAAGGTCGTGCCAAATCCCATCCCGAATCCACAGCCCGAAAGGAATGAGGGCCCGACCCGACCGACTCCCACGCCGCCGCCGAAGACTCCGCCTCTCCGCTGAGTGGGTCCCCTCATCCGGGCCTCCACTCCGTGTTCCCTTCGGGGATCGCGAAGCGCTGGAAGCTCACCGACACGCTGACGTCGAGCGCCTTCACCCAGTGCCACCACCCCACCGGAATGAAGAGCATGTCTCCCGGTTCGAGCACCGCCTCCAGAACGTGCGCTCGAAGGTATCGTGGGAACCGCGCCTCGTCGGGGGCCTCGGCGTCCACATCACTGAAAACGCCCTGGGAGTTGTAGACACGCGGGAGCTCGAAGGACGGGATGAGCTTGAAGTGCTTGCGCCCGTAGACCTGGCCGAAGAGGACGCAGCTCAGGTCATGATGGAGCGCCGTCAGCGTCCCAGCGGGCCCCATCCAGAGCTTGATGGCGCCAGGCGGTGAGACCGGGTCGAGGTACCCCTCCGGGAAGCGGAGCTCCTCCAACATGCCGCGGAACTCCGGCCGCTCCAGGGCGAAGTTCCGCCCCACCAGGTAGTAGTCGTTCGTCACCCGGGCCCCGAGCATCTGGATGAAGTCGCGCAGGCGCACCACCTTCCGGTGCTGGTCCGGTTGGCTCTCATGCTCGGGATCCGAGTCCCGGCCGATCATGATCTCCACTCGCGCGTCCCCGAATCGCTCGGCCAGACACTCCGGGCGCCAGCGCTCCAGCGCCGGCCACCCCACCATCAGATCCCGCAGGATGACCGGCCGGTGCGGGTAGTAGTAGCGCTCGAAGAACGCTCGCGCGGACAGACCGGAGCGGCGCTCCACATCCCGAGGCACGCCTGTCTGGTGATACAGCTCGCTGTAAACTTCCAGCAACGATTCTAGCCGTGTGAGCCGGCGTGCCAGCCGCCTGCCCGCCACCACCGCCGGATGGGACGAGGCGGAGGACAGCTCGTCGCGCGCCAGCTCCGGGGGAATGCCCGCCCGTGTCAGCGCCTCCACCATGCGCTCCGGCGGCTCCCCTCGGGCGAGATTGTCGGCCAGCCAGCATTGCCAATCCGGCGAAAGGCGGCGGGAGGACGCGGAAGACGACATGGGGGAGCTCCGGGTGGCGGGCCGACATGTTTCCAGTGAAGCGAGCCATCCACCCGCCACGCGATTGTAGGGGCCGCGAGGGATGGCTGCCACACGCCGTTACCCGGCCCCCATCGTCCGCCAATAAAATCGGCCCTCCGCGTTCATTCCAGGGAGCATTTTCCCGGAGGATTCCTGGCCGAGCGCTCCGCGCCCGGAGGTTGGACCATGGCCTACACACAGCGAGAGCGCTGGCCGACAGAGACGTTCGCGCAAAGCCACCGTCCTCACCTGCTCCAGTTGGCCCGGAGGTTGTGTCGGCAAGGAGGGGTCGATCCCGAGGACCTGGTCCAGGAGACGCTGGAGCGGGCGCTGGAGGGATTCGACAAGCTCTCTCCAGCGGATGAGCCCGCCCGCCGGGCCTGGCTGTGCACCACGCTGACGAACCGCTTCCTCGACCTGTGCCGCCGTCGGAGGACGGAGATGCTGGGACTGCCCGGGCTGCGGTTGGTACAGGAGCAGGTCACCTCCCTGGAGGACGTGCCGGAGGAGCCGTGGGCCTCGCTCACGGAGGAGGAGCTCCGCGAGGCCGTCGGCCAGCTCAAACCCAAACACCGGGAGGTGTACCAGCTCCACGCGACCGGGATGCGTTACAAGCAGATCGCGCAGCAGCTTGGCATTCCCATCGGGACGGTCGGATACCGGTTGCTCGAGGCACGACAGGCATTGAAGGAGATGCTCACCCTCAAGCTCCGGGAAGGCGGAGGGAGGAGACAGCCATGAACAGGCCCTGCAACAAGCTTCCCCTCTTTCTCGATGGTGAGTTGTCCCCGGAAGAGGCCGAGAGCTTCCGCTACCACCTGGCCTCCTGCACCTCCTGCGAGGCCGCGCTGCACGAGGGGCTGCAGCTGGAGTTGCTGACGCTGCGCGCGTTCGACCAGGAACCGCCCCAGGTGATGATACGTGCCCGACCCCGCTGGGACTCCAGGCGGTGGACCCTCGTGTCCGCCGCGGCTGGGGCCCTGCTGCTCACCGTCCTTCACGTGTTCCTGCTCCAACGGGAGCAGCCGGAGGCGTGGTTCTCCGAGGCCACCTCGCGGCGGCTGGAGGCCAGGCTGAGCTATCCGCCCGCGGATCGCTACCGTCCCTACGAACCGATGCGAGGAGACGCGAAGTCCGGGGCGGCCCCGCTGAAGCTGCTGGCCTCCATGGAGGAGCGCGGCGAGCTGAGGGGAATCGCCGCCACGTACCTGCTCCAGGGGGAGCTGGGGCAGGCCGCAGCCTATCTCCAGCGCGAGCCTCCATCCGTGGATCGCGAGAACGACCTGGCCGTGGTGGCCATGAGCAAGGGCTCTCTGGAGGAAGCACTCCGACTGCTACGGGAGGCGCTCGACGAGCAGCCCCGCCATCCCCAGGCGCTGTGGAACCGGGCGCTGGTGCTGCGGGACCTGGGCTTCACGGAGCAGGCCGAGCGGGCCTTCACCCTCGTGGCCAGCCTGGACGAGGACGGTTGGAACGAGGAGGCGAGGGCCCAGGCCCAGGCACTGCGGCACCGGCGCGAAAAGCGCCGCGGCGCCCGGCAGGAGACCATGGCCGCGACCCTGGCGCGTCTCACCTCGGCCACCCCTCCCTCCGCGGAGGAGCTCCTCGCGGATCCGGAGGTGGCGCGGATGGCGCTTTATGAGGCGGTTCGCACGGCGAGCACCTCCGCGCAGCTGCGGGTCCTCCTGCCCGTGGCCGAGCAGCTGGACCGGCTCGAAGGAAGCAAGGAGCTCGGGACGTACGTGCGTGAGATCGCAACCCACGACTTCTCCCTCCGGGCGCCTCTGGCTCGGGAGTACGCGGCGTTGATCACGGGGACGCACCCGGAGAAGGAGGCCTTCCTGGAGCGGCTGCGCGCCTCGGCGGAGTGGGACATCCACCTGGGAAGCCTCATCCACGCGCATCCCGGCGAGCGAGATCTCCGCGCGCTGATGGAACGGGTGAAGGAGACGAAGGAGCCCCGGTTCCACCTGCTGGTCGAGCGCGAGCTCGCGCGACAAGAGGAAGCGGCGGGGCACCCGGCGCGCGCCGAGCAGCGATTGCTGTCGATGCTCCACACCTGCCGGCTGCTGAAGCTCGACCGGGCCTGCGGCGAGTTGGAGGAGTAGCAGTGGCCTCGCCGATGCCTCCCGGAGACCGCTTCACGGCCAGAGGCGCACCAGTCCCGCCTCCGGCCACGTGCGTGCGAGCAGACAGCCATTCGGCTCGAGGGTGAAGCCCGACAGGCATATGAGTCATGGTCGGGGACGAGGAATGAGATAGGGCGGCTTCCTGACGTCTTCGAGCGCTCGCCGTCAAACATGCCCCCTGCTGGCGAGGCCGGCTCGCGCGCCCCCGTTTCCTGGTTGCTCTGTTCGGAGACGTCGGCCACCACCACGCTCGCGCCCTCGCGGGCGAACGCGAGCGCGGCCTCCCGGCCAATGCCATTGGCGGCGCCGGTCACGAACGCGACCTTCCCCGCAAAGCTTCCCCTCTCGTTCATCCTCGCCATTGTCTGCTCCATTTCAAAGAGGTACGCCCCGACTCCTCCTCGGACTACGCCCCGGAGGCAAATGGGCTGTTAAGCAGTCGTTGACAGTGGACCCCCCTCGCACGCCATCAGGTGCCGGCCTTCAGCGAGGCCATGTCGATGACGAGGCGGTAGCGCACGTCCTTGTTCACGATGCGCTCGTAGGCACGGTTGATGTCCTGGGCACGAACCAACTCCACATCCGCCTTGATGCCGCGCGCCGCGCAGTAGTCGATGACCTCCTGCGTCTCGGCAACGCCACCGATGAGCGAGCCCGCGACGCTCTTGCGTCCGAACGCCATCGCCATGCCGTCGAGGCCCTTCAGCGCCTCCAGCGCGCCCACGTTGATGAGCGTGCCGTCGAGCTTCAGGACGTTCATGAAGGGGCCCATGTCGAAGGCCCTCGGCACCGTGGCGATGAGCAGCTCGAAGGTGCCGGCGAGTTCCTTCATCGCCGTGGCGTCCGTCGACAGGACAGCGCGCCTGGCGCCGAGCCGCCGCGCATCGGCAAGCTTGCCGGGCGACGTCGAGAAGACGGTAACCTCCGCCCGGCGCGCGTACGGAGTAGGAGGCGACTCCGTGGCCAGCTCGGCGGGCCGCGTCTCAAGCCGCTTGTCGATCGGAAACTGTCGCTTCAACACCTCCTGCCTTACGACGGAGGCGACCGCCCGGTTCACGCACCGAGGATCTGGTGGTTCCGGGCAACCACCTTGCGGATGCCACCGGCGCGGCTCTCGTTGAAGAGCACGAAGTTCTCAGCACCGCACGCAAGCCACCTTCGGGGAGGCCATGGACGTCTGGAAGGCCGAGGTGGGCAGCCGGCTTCGCTCCACCACCATCATCGGCCTCAGCGAGAAGGAATTCGGCTCCCAGGCCCGCGCGCTGGCCTTCGACCAGTCCACGGCCGCATCCACCTCACGGACAGCCTCGGGGTGGAGCTCGAGACGAATCTTCACCGCCGCTGACCGAGCCGGGCACTGATGCGCTCCTCGACCTGCTCCCAGGGAACCGTCTTCACGCTCCCGTCGAGCACTTCACGGGCCCGGCGCTCCAGTTCCGCGGACCACTCGGCCTGGGCCTCCGGGTCCTCGGCCCCCTCCTCCAAGCTGAGCAGGAGCTTGTGGGCAACCTCGGCGCGCTCCTCGGGAGGGAGTCGCAGCACATCCGAGAGGATGTCTTCCTTGGTCGCCATCGGGCAGAGTTTAAGCCCCGCCTCCACGCACGGGCAACGAACGCCCGGCCCGGATGGTCGCCAGGGGTGAGCCCTCTCCGCTTGCTGCTGGTTTGCCGCTGGAGGGCTCCGGGGAAAAACAAAAGCCCTGGAGTTTCAGCGGAAGTCCGCGAAACTCCAGGGCTTCTAGATGGTCGGGGAGACAGGATTTGAACCTGCGACCCCTTGGTCCCGAACCAAGTGCTCTACCAGGCTGAGCCACTCCCCGATACCGCTACGTCCTTCGCCGGAACTACTCTCGGGCCGTCGAAGTGGGCGGGGATGTATCCGACCCGCCCGGCCTAGTCAACGCCCTTGGATCAGCTTTTCATTCCGGCCGTCCTCCCGGGGTTCTACAGGACCCCTGGGGCTCCATTGACCCAGGCTCCAGGCTCGTAACCCGTCCATTTTGCGGGGGGAGCCATCAGGAACACTGCTTGCTTGGCAAAGCCCCGTACCGCAAAGCCACCCCGGGGTCCCATGCTCTCTCCGGTCGTCCTCATCTCCGATGATGAGCCGCTCGTCGTGTCCGCGCTCTCCCGGGAGGCCCGTCGCTCTGGGCTCTCCTCGGTGGCGGACACCACGTCCCACCATGTCCTGGAGCTGGCTCGGAAGTACCGGCCCGCCGTCATCATCCTGGACATCCACCAGAATCAGGACGGGAGAGATCTCCTCGCCCGGCTCAAGCAGGATCCCGAGACGCGCGAGTGCAAGGTCATCATCCTCAGTGGCGTCGAGGACCAGTTCACCCGCCACGTGTGCTTCGAGCTCGGCGCCGACGCCTACGAGGTGAAGCCCTTCGACCACACCTTCATGACCCGGGTGGCTCGGATGGCGGGTGTGAAGGTGGCCGTCGGAGCCTGAGGCCGCTCGCTCAGGGGCGCAGCGAGCGGATGGCCGCGGCATAGTCCTTCGAGCCGAACACGTACGAGCCCGCCACCAGCACGTCCGCCCCGGCGTCCACCACCCGCCGGGCCGTCTCGGCGTTGATGCCTCCGTCCACCTCGATGTGCGTGGACAGCCCCCGCGCATCCAGCATGGCGCGCAGCCGCCGCACCTTGTCCACCGTGGGCGCGATGAAGCTCTGGCCCCCGAAGCCAGGGTTCACGCTCATCAGCAGCACCATCTCCACATCGCCCAGCACCTCCTCCACCGCCGAGAGCGGCGTGGCCGGGTTGAGCACCACCGCCGGCTTCGCCCCCGCGTGGCGGATCTGCTGCAACACCCGGTGCAGGTGCGTGCACGCCTCCACGTGCACCGTGAGGACGTCCGCCCCCGCCTTCGCGAAGGCCTCCACGTACTTCTCGGGCTCGACGATCATCAGGTGGACATCCAGCGGCCGCGTGGCCGCCTTCTTGATCGCCTCCACCACCACCGGGCCCAGGGTGATGTTGGGCACGAAGCGCCCATCCATCACGTCCACGTGGATCCAATCCGCTCCGGCGGCTTCCACCGCCCGGACTTCCTCGGCCAGGCGGCCGAAATCGGAGGACAGCAACGAGGGGGAGACGAGGACGCGGCGGTTCATGGGGGCTACATAGCCACTTCCGCTCCCGGGCGGTACCCGCTCGCAAGGCGAGCAGGCAACCTCGAATGTCCTGATTCCTCAGGAGCTGGCCCCCCGGGGGGGCAGGCGGCACCTACCCCGTGCTAAGAAGGCTCCTCCCAGGCCGCGCGCCGTACCATGACGGAGCCATTCCCGGTGCTTCCACAGACCCAGCCGCCCGAACCTCCAGACCTCAACCGGCGCCTCAAGAAGCTCACGTCCATCCTGGACGTCACCAAGGCCATGAGCGCCGAGCGCGACCTGGACCTGCTGCTGCCCCTCATTCTCTACGAGGCCAGCAAGGTGGTGGAGGCGGACCGGTGCTCGCTCTTCGTGCTCGACCGCGAGCGCAACGAGCTGTGGAGCAAGGTGGCCCAGGGCTCCAAGAGTGAAATCCGCCTCCCCGTGGGCAGCGGCATCGCCGGCCAGGTGGCCCAGACGGGCGAGGTCATCAACCTCCCGGACGCCTACGCCGACGAGCGATTCAACCGCACCTTCGACACCCTCAGCGGCTACCGCACCCAGAGCGTGCTCTGCGTGCCCATGCGCGATGCCAACGGCGAGGTCACCGGCGTCATCCAGGCGCTCAACAAGCTGAACGGGCGCCCCTTCGACTCCGAGGACGAGGAGCTGCTGCTCGCCCTGGGTGCCCAGGCCGCCGGCGCCATCGAGAACGCCCTGCTCCACGAGGAGATCAACCGCCTCTTCGAGGGCTTCGTCTCCGCCTCCGTGGTGGCCATCGAATCGAGAGATCCCACCACCGCGGGTCACTCGGGCCGCGTGGCCGACCTCACCGTGGCCATGGCTCGCGCGCTCGAGCACGTGAACACCGGCGTCTACGCCCACACGCGCTTCAGCGTCACCGAGCTCCAGGAGCTGCGCTACGCCTCGCTGCTGCATGACTTCGGCAAGGTGGGCGTGCGCGAGCCCGTGCTCGTCAAGGCCGAGAAGCTCTACCCCCACGAGCTGGAGGGGCTGCGGGCCCGCTTCCAGCTCGCCCGCAAGGATTTGCAGCTGCAGAGCTACCGCCGCCGGCTCGCCGCCGCGAAGCTGCGCGGCACCCACCACCTGACGGAGATCGACGCCGAGGAGGACGCCCGGCTCGCCCAGGAGCTCAAGCAGCTGGACGAGGTGCTCGAGTTCGTCCTCACCTGCAACCGCCCCACCGTGCTCGCCCAGGGAAACTTCGAGCGGCTCCACGAGCTGCGGCACCTGCGCTTCCAGGACGCCTTCGATCAAGAGCGCTCGCTGCTGCTCGACCGGGAGATCCAGTCCCTCTCCATCGCCAAGGGCACCCTCTCCGAGGAGGAGCGCCGGGAGATCGAGAGCCACGTCGAGCACACCTACCGCTTCCTCTCGCAGATTCCCTGGACGCGCACCCTGCGCCGCGTTCCGGAGATCGCCTACGCGCACCACGAGAAGCTCGATGGCACCGGCTACCCTCGCGCCATCCCCGACAACAGCATCCCCGTGCAGTCCCGGATGATGTCCATCGCCGACATCTACGACGCCCTCACCGCCAGCGATCGGCCCTACAAGAAGGCCGTCCCACACCAGCTCGCGCTCGACATCCTCAAGAAGGAGGCCCACAGCGGCCAGCTCGATATCGAGCTGTTCCGCATCTTCGTCGAGGCCGAGATTCCCAAGCGGGCCCTCCGGGAGCCTCGCGGATAGGGGACTCGTGGGCCGCGGACCCGACTCGGGGTGGACATACCCTCACCCCGACCCTCTCCCAGAGGGAGAGGGAGGGGATGGGGAGGGAGGGGATGGGGAGGAGATGGGAGAGGCTGCTTCAGCTGCCGATGATGTGCAGCCGCATGCTGTTGATTTTACCGGGCTGACCCACCGGCGCTCCGAAGACGATGACCACCCGGTCTCCCTTGCGCGCCAGACCCCGCGAGACCAGTTCCTCTTCCACCCGGCGCACCATCGCCTCGGTCTCCTGGATGGGCTCGAGCACCCGCGGCACCACGCCCCACAGCAGCGCCAGCCGGCGGCGCACTTCCTGGTTCGGGCTGAAGGCCACGATGGGCACCGGCGGCCGGTAGTGCGCCAGCAGCCGCGCCGTCACTCCCGACAGCGTGAAGGCCGCGATGAGCGACGCCCCCGCCTGCTTCGCCGCGTAGCACGCGCTCGCCGCGATCACGTCCGGGAAGTGCGAAGGCAGCCCCACCGGAGACTCCGTCGGCGCCATCAGCCCCTGCGCCCGCACGGTGGACTCGGCCGCCAGCACGATGCGCTCCATCATCTGCACCGACTCGATGGGGAACTTGCCGCTGGCCGTCTCGCCCGACAGCATCACCGCGTCCGCCCCATCGAAGACGGCGTTGGCCACGTCGCTGGCCTCGGCGCGCGTGGGCCGCGGGTTGTCGATCATCGAGTTGAGCATCTGCGTGGCCACGATGACCGGCAGGCCCCTCATGTTGCACCGGCGCACGATGTCCTTCTGCACCGAGGGTACCTCCTCGGGCGGAATCTCCACGCCGAGGTCGCCACGCGCCACCATCACGCCGTCCGTCTTGTCCAGGATGGCGTCCAGCCGCGCGATGGCCTCCGGCTTCTCCAGCTTCGCGATGATGGGCACCGTGCGGCCCACCTCCGCCATCGCCGAGCGCGCCATGTCCAGGTCCGACGGCTGGCGCACGAAGGACAGGGCGATGAAGTCCACGCCCGCCTTGATGCCGAACACCAGGTCCTCCCGGTCCTTCGGCGTCAGCGCGTCCGCGCGCACCGCCACGCCCGGCAGGTTGATACCCTTGTTGTTCTTCAGGGTACCGCCATGGATGACCTTCGTGCGGATGAGCTGCTTCTTGTCCGTCTCGATGACCTTGAGCTCCAGCAGGCCGTCATCCAGCAGGATGCGGTCTCCCGGGTTCACGTCCGCCGCCAGGAACGGATACGTGGTGGACACGATCTCATCCGTGCCCTTCACGGTCTCGTCCGTGGTGATGTGGAACTCGCCGCCGTGCTTCAGCTCCGTGCTGCCGGTGATGAAGCGGCCGGTGCGGATCTTCGGGCCCTGGAGGTCTCCCAGGATGCCCACCGCCTTGCGGACCTTCAGCGAGGCCGCCCGGAGCTTCGCGATGTTCTCGGCGTGCTGCTCGTGGCTGCCGTGAGAGAAGTTGAGCCGGGCCACGTCCATCCCGGCTTCAATCAGGGCCTCCAGCATTTCCTGACTCTGGCTGGCCGGACCAAGGGTGCAGACAATCTTCGCGCGTCGCATATGGCAAAACAGGATTGGGTCGGTCCACGGGCAGGGTCAAGCAGCGTCCGCACATGGGCGTCGATCGGTAAATTGGTAAAGCAGCAGGCGGTGGATCGCGTCTCAGCCCCGTAACAGCAGGTTCAGGTTCTCCCGCTCCCAACGCAGTGCGGCAGCGTAGAGGGGGAAGGCCTTCTCTCGATCCCGGAACGCCCGAGGGTGGTGCACCCGGCGGCCATTCCCGTTCGAGCTGGGGAAGAGTTGGTGGAGCATCTCGTGGAAGATGATGAACTCCACGAAGTAGGAGGGAACTTCCGCGCGATCCAACGCCGGGTGGATGCGGATCTCCCGCGTCTGATGATCGTAGACGCCCAAACGGATGGACTTGCGCCGCCGCCGGGGAGGCATGCGGCCCCAGCCAATGCGCGCCTGGATGCCCCCCTGGAAGAAGGTGCGGTTGAGCTCGTCGAAGAGCACCTGCAGGTCGAAGTAGCGGCCCCTCGGCTCCAGGTCCGCCTCGTCCGCGTGGCGCTCCTGGCGGATGCGCGGCTGCTGGCCGCGGATGTAGTCGTCCAGCACGCCGCCCGCCAGGCGGTTGCCGCGGCCCGCGTACTCCGCCACCGCGCGAACCACCGGCTCCGGAGCGTCGAGGAACATGTGGTGCAGCCGCAGCTGCAGCGCGTGGGCGCTGCGCCGGAAGGACACCATGGTGGAGCGGTTGTCCGTCACCGCCAGCCGCACCGGCAGCCGCAGCTCCGCGGACAACCGGTAGGCCAGCGCCTCGGCCCGGGCCCACAGCTCCTCCCGGGTGGCGACCGTGAGATGGGACTGCATGGCCCGCGCGGACTGCTGGTGGAACTCCTCGGCGACCGGTACCAGCTCCTCCTCGTGGAGGGCGGTGGCCAGACGATGGGAGGCCTCCGCCGCGCGGTTGCGCGCGGGCAGGGACGCGGCACCCTCACGAGCGGGAGGGCGCGGGAAGAGGTGCATCTGGTGGGGCGGAAGCGACGACACGCGGGCGGCATCGTACCCGGCGGCCTCCGGGACTCAAGAGCGGCGGCACTCGCCCGCCTGCCCACCGTCGTTCCGTCAACCCCGGCCGTGTGCCCGTGTCTCCTCCGCGAGCCGTTCTCCCAGTGATTCCACCGCTTCCCGCGTGGTGCCAAAGGCCGTCAGCACGTCCTCCATGCTTCCGGCCTCTTCCACCGCCAGACACGCACCGCCGCCCGCCCGGGCCTCGTCCAGGTCACCGTAGCGCTCCATCTGCACGCTCCAGCTCCCATCTGGCCAGCGCTCGAAGGGATAGAGCCGGCAGGACACCGGTCGCACGTCTCCGGGCAGCCCACACCCCCTTCCCTTCTCGTGGAAGACGCACGCCCCCGCGCGCGAGGCCAGCGTCAGCCGCACCGGAGCCCGGCGGAAGTAGCCCCGGTAGAGGGGACGGCGCGCCTCGTAGGCAGCGGCCTCCTCCTCGGTGAGGTACTCCTCGGCCACGAAGCGCCGTGGTGCGAGCCTCGTGTGCGCGGCGATGCGCTCCACGTCCGCTCGCGTGAGGGTGGCCAGGTGCTCGCCCTCCTTCACCTCGCAGCACGAGGTGCCCAACACCACCGGACAGCGGGCGCACACCGGGCCCATGGGGGGCATGTCACTCATGGGGCGGGCGGCGCCTCGCCTCCACGCGTCTTCAACAGCCGCTCCAGCCGATCCGGCTCCATGCGCACCACCAGCGTCTTCTCCCGGGTGTAGAGAACCTGGCCGTGCGCCCCCCCCTTCACCTTCTTGACGAACTTCACCGGCACCCAGCTCACCTCGCCTCGCGGCTCGCCCTTGGCGCCCGAGTGGTGCAGCGCCAGGTGCGCCGCGTCCAATAGCACCTCCTGCGACACCTCCACGCCCTTGGCCAGTGGCACCACCACATGGCTGCCCGGCTGCCCCCTCGCGTGCAGCCACAGGTGGTAGGGGCGCGCCACCTTGAAGGTGAGCGTGTCGTTGTCCTCGCCGCCCTTGCCCACCCAGATGCGCTGGCCCCCATGCCCCACGTACTCCTTGAAGGGCCGGGCCTCCCGCGGGCCCTCCTCCGCGGCCGAGAGATGCAACACCTCCGCCTGCGCCAGCAGCGAGTCCTCATCCAGCGCCTCGAGCTGCTTCAGCGCCGCCTCCGCGTGTCCCACCTCGCGCGCCAGCTCCGCCTCCCGCTGCCGTGCATGCTCCACGCCCCGCAGCAGGCGCCGGTACTGGTGGAAGTGCCAGTCCGCCTCCTCCTTTGGCGTCCGCCTCGGGTCCAGCTTCACCCGCACCTCCTCCATCCCCGACTCGGTGTACGCGGTGAGCGTCACCTCCGTGGCCCCCCGCTTCAGTTGGTAGAGGTTCTGGGTGAGCAGCTCGCCGAGCTGCCGGTGCCGCTCGGCCTCCGGGCCCCGCGCGGCCTCCGCGCGCACCTTCTCCAACGTGCGTCCCGAACGCTTGAGGCGGGCCCGGTACGGCAGCGCCAGACGACGGCGGATGGCTTCCGCGCGGCTCGACTTGTCCTTCGGCCCGAGTAGCCGCTCGGCCTCCTCGGCGTAGGGCATGAAATCCAGGGGGTACACCGCATCCGTGGTGAAGCGCGACGGAGCGGCCCGGGCCCGGGCGAGCGCCTCCGGGGACAGCGGCTCCGGCGGCGTCCACTGCGCCCCCGGGTGCAGCGAGCGCCGCTGCGCCAGGCCCTCGCCCGAGAGCATCAGCACCCGGCCCGAGTCCGTCAGCAGCACGAGCCCCCCCGGCGAGCCCAGCTCCAGCACCAGCCTCCGCCGGGAGTCCTCGCTCTGGAAGTCGAACGTCACCAGGCGCTCGGCCTCCGACCACGAGGCGCCGATCAGCTTGAGGCCTATCAGCTCCTGCCGCAGCCAGCGCTGGAAGGGGGCCGGCTCCCCCGGTGTGGGGAAGCGCTCCGCCGCCACCGATACGCGGGACAGCTCCCCCTCCGCGCACAGGCACAGGAGGACGGAGCGCCCGGGCACCCGCACCTCCAGGTAGGCCAGGCGCGGCAGCGGACACCACGCCTTCTGCACCACCGCGCCCCCCAGCCGCGCGGATACTTCCGCCACCACCAGCTCCAACTCCGAGGAACGCAGTGACACCGGGTCCTCCTGGACGAAAAAACAAGAACGGCCCAGCGGAGTATCCGCCGAGCCGTTCAAACTGCGCGAAGTTACTGGCCTACGTCTAGCCCTCGGAAGGGGCGGACTCGGGGGCCTTCGCCGCGCTCTTGCGGCGGGTCGTCTTGCGGGCCGGAGCCTTCTTGGCCGGAGCCTTCTTGGCCGTGGCCTTCTTGGCCGTGCGCGGAGCAGCGGTCTTGCGGGTGGTCTTCTTCGCGGCGGTCTTCTTCGTCGCGGCCTTCTTCGCGGTCTTCTTCTTCGCGGCCATCTAAAGCCTCCGTTGGTTCACCACCACTCCCTGGAGTGGGGCCTGCACTCGCATGGGGAGTGCTTGACATGAATGGTAGAGATGCCGTGCCAGTGTGTCAACGCATGGTGATGTAGTGCAACGCGTGGCGCGCCGATTTTTCGGCATCGCGCGCGTTCGACGCGGCGTCCAGGCCGATTTTCCGGCCCTGGAGGCGTTCCACTGTCACCTCGCGCGCACTCGACACCGCGCCGACACGAGCACGAGGTGCTTTGCGCGCGCCTGTGCCGCATCTACGGTGCGCGCCCGCGATGAGTGCTCACGACATGACCTTCCCCGACAACTTCACCTTCGGCGTCGCCACCGCCGCGTACCAGGTAGAGGGCGGCATCGAGAACGACTGGTCCGAGTGGGAGCGAGCTGGAAAGCTGAAGGAGCCCCACGTGCGCTGCGGCCGCGCGGTGGACCACTGGAACCGCTACGAGGAGGACTACGGCCTGGCGCTCGACGTGGGCGCCACCGCCTTCCGCGTGTCGCTGGAGTGGGCTCGCATCGAGCCGGAGCGCGGACGCCTGGATGGCGCGGTGCTCGAGGCCTACCGCGAGCGGCTGCTGCGGATGAAGGCGCGCGGCCTGCGCCCGGTGGTGACGCTCCACCACTTCACCCACCCCACCTGGTTCCACCGCGAGACGCCGTGGCACCTGCCCGGAAGCGTGGAGTCCTTCCGCGCCTACGCGCGCGTCTGCGCCCCTCTTCTCAAGGGGTTGGATGCACTCGTCATCTCCCTCAACGAGCCCATGGTGCTGCTGCTCGGCGGCTACCTGCAGGGCCTCATGCCGCCGGGCATCGCCGACGGCGCGAAGACGATGCTCGCGCTGGAGAACATGGTGCGCGCCCACGTGGCCGCGCGCGAGGAGCTCCAGGCGGTGCTCGGCGAGGTGGAGCTGGGCATCTCGCAGAACATGCTGGCCTTCGCGCCGGACCGGTGGTGGCACCCACTGGACCGGGCGCTCGTGCGGCTGGGCGCCCAGGCCTACAACCACGCCTTCCACGAGGCGCTGGTGTCCGGCCAGCTCCGGGTGAACATGCCCGGCATCGGCTCCACCCGCGTGGACGTCCCCGGTGCGCGCGGCTCGTGCGACTTCATCGGGATGAACTACTACACGCGCGCCCACCTGCGCTTCATCCCGCGCCCCCCCTTCATCTCCTTCCAGTACCGGGACACGCGCCGCCGGGGCCTCACCGACATCGGCTGGGAGCTCTGGCCCGAGGGCTTCGGCCAGATTCTGCGCGAGCTCAAGCGCTACGGGCTGCCGGTGTGGGTGACGGAGAACGGCGTGGATGACCGCGAGGGACAGCGCCGGCCCGCCTACCTCCACAACCACCTGGGCCAGGTGCTGCAGGCGCGCGCCCAGGGCGTGGACGTGCGCGGCTACCTCTATTGGAGTCTCCTGGACAACTTCGAGTGGCTGGAGGGATGGGGGCCGCGCTTCGGTCTCTACTACGTGGACTTCGAGACGCTCGAGCGCCGCCCCACCCCGGCCTGCCACTATTTCAAGGAGGTCGCCACGACGCGGCGGCTCGTCCCGCCTCAGCCGAGCGCCGCCCGGTAGTCGACATCCTGCTCCTCCTCCGGGGCGTGAGGGTCGACGTGCGCGGAGAGGAAGAAGCGGTGCACCGAGTCCCGCACCGCTTCCGCCGAGTCGAGCTGGTTCACCTCGGAGCGGAAGACGGCGGCCCCGCGCAGGCCGTGGGCGTACCAGGCCAGGTGCTTGCGGAAGGAGCGCACCGCGGGGAGCTCCTCGCCCACGAACGCGATGTGGGCGGCGAAGTGCCGGAGCACCAGCTCGCTGCGCTCCTCGGGCGTGGGCGGCGGGCCCCCGAGCAGCTCGCGGAAGATCCACGGGTTGCCCAGCGCGCCGCGGCCGATCATCACGAAGTCGCAGCCGGTGGTCTCCAGCATCCGGTGCGCGTCGGCGGGCGTCTTCACGTCGCCGTTACCGATGATGGGCCTGTCCGGGAAGTGGCGCTTGAGGTCGGCGATGACGTTCCAGTCCGCCCTGCCCGAGTAGCCCTGGGCCCGGGTGCGCGGGTGGATGGCGATCGCGGCACACCCCGCCTCGAAGAGCTTCCCGGCCACCTGGAGGTAGTTGAGGGTGTGGGCGTCCCAGCCCGAGCGGATTTTACAGGTGACGGGCAGACCGGTGGCCGCGTGGATGTCCCGCACGAGCGTGGCGCCCCGGTCCGGCTCGCACAGCAGGGCGCTGCCGGCGCCGTTCTTCGTCACCTTCTTCACCGGGCAGCCCATGTTGATGTCGATGAGCTGCGCCCCGTACTGCTTGCCGATGACCGCCGCGCGCGTCATGGCCTCCGGCTCCCCGCCGAAAATCTGCAGGCTGTAGGGCCGCTCCACCTCCGCGTCGAAGCGCAGGTACTTGAGGGTGCGCTGGTTGGTGCGCATGAGGCCCTGGGAGCTCACCAGCTCGGTGGGGCAGAGGGCGGCCCCCATCTTGAAGGCGATGACCCGGAAGGGCATCTCACTCACCCCGGCCATGGGCGCGAGGATGAAGGGGTTGGGCAGCGAGTAGGGACCGATGCGGAGCATGGCGGCGGTGAACCTAGCGGATTAGCGGGATTGTTCCAGGGCCCGGACGAGAGCCTGCGCGACCGCCCTCCTTTGGTTAAGGTCGGGCCCCATGTTGCGCTTCCGGCTCGGGGACATCCCCGTCGAGGTCCACCTCTCGCACCTGCTCTTCTCCGCCCTGCTGGGCGTCCTGATGGTGCGGGATCTGCCGGCGCTCGCCCTGGACCCGAACGTCTGGCCCTACCAGCAGCTCCAGCGGCCCGGGGAGCCCGGGTATGCCGGGACGGCGCTGCTCGTCGTCGCCTCGTGGATGTTCATCATCTTCCTCTCGGCGCTCGTCCACGAGTCGGGCCACGCGCTGATGCTCCGGCTCTTCGGCTACCGGCCGAGCATCCAGCTCATCTGGCTGGGAGGCAGCACCCGGCCCAACTCCTCCACCCCCCTCCCCTGGCACAAGCTGGTGGCGATCACCGCCGCGGGGCCCCTCGCCGGGTTGCTGCTCGGCCTGGCGGCCCTGGCCCTGCGGCACTACGCCGTGGCGGAGGACTCCGAGCGGTTGCGCTACCTGCTCGGCTGGTTCTTCACGGCCAACGTCTTCTGGACCCTCTTCAACCTGCTGCCCGTGCCGACGTTGGATGGAGGCACCATCGTGAGCACCCTGGCCACGCGCTTCTTCGGGAAGGCGGGCTTCATGGGCGCCCAGTGGCTGGCGCTCGTGCTGTGCGTCGCGCTGGTGGCCTTCGGGGTCCGCCACGCGCCCCTGCTCGGTCTGCTCTTCGGACTGTATGGCTTCCAGGCCCTGCGGCTGCTCAGGGCCACCTCGCGCGGAGAGCTCAAGGTGTCCTCGAGCGTGGCGCCGGAGCCGCTGGTGCGCGAGCTGCAACAGGCCCAGGAGGCCATGGCCGGTGGACGTCTGGACGAGGCCCGCCAGCGGGGCCTCTCCGTGCTGGACGCGGAGTCGTGCACGCTGGACCTGGCCTCGCGCGCCCACCACCTCCTCGGATGGGTGGCCCTCAAGAACGGCCAGGGACGACTGGCGTTGGATCACTTCTCCCAGGTGCAGCGCCGGCCGGTGGAGACGCAGGCCCTGGCCGCAGCCTTCTCCTTGATAGGTGACGAGTCCCGGGCACTCGCCCTGTGGGAGATGGCCTGGCACGAGACGCGGGACCGCACCGTCCTCCACGAGTACGCGGGCTCGCTCATCCGCGCGGATCGTGTCCAGAACGCGCTGCGGCTACCCGGAGTGGACGCGGAGGCCGCCTTCGTGTGCGCCGAGCGGCCCCTCTTCATTCGAGGCGCGTACTCGGAGGCGGCGGCGATCGCCGAGTCGGGCCTGGCCCACGCTCCGGGCTCCCGGCTCGCCTATGACGCAGCATGTGCCCATGCAAGGGCGCGTCACACAAATGACGCAATGCGCATGCTGCGTCGCGCCAGCGAGCTCGGCTTCCAGGATGCCGACTACGCGGCATCCGACGAGGACCTCGCTCCGCTGCATGGTCACCCGGATTTCGAGCGGTGGTTGGCGGGCCTGCCAAAATCTCTGTCCGCCTGACAGAGCCATGACAAGAGGGGGTGTTGATGCGGGGCGAGGCTGAGCAATTTCCCGCTCGGTCTGATTCAGCACGAGGCTCCCTTGACCGCACAATCCTCCGCACCGGCCCAGGAAGAGAAGATCAACTGGCTGTCGTCCATCCCGTTCATCGGTGTGCACCTGATGTGCCTCTTCGTGTTCTACACGGGAGCCCGTCCGGTGGACATCGCGGTGTGCGTGGGTCTGTACATCTTCCGCATGTGGGGGATTACCGCCGGCTTCCACCGCTACTTCAGCCACCGCGCCTACAAGGCGGGCCGCGGCTTCCAGTTCTTCCTCGCCCTGGCGGGGACGCTGGCGGTGCAGAAGGGGGTGCTCTGGTGGGCGGCGCACCATCGCCACCACCACCGCTACTCGGACCAGGAGCAGGACATCCACTCGCCGCTCCAGAAGGGCTTCTGGTGGAGCCACACGGGGTGGATCCTCTGCGACAAGTACAACGAGACGCGCTACGAGAGCATCAAGGACTTCGCGCGCTTCCCCGAGCTGGTGTGGCTCAACAAGTTCTACGTGGTGCCGGGCGTCCTGCTGGCCGTGGCGCTCTACTTCATCGGCGGCTTCTCGATGCTGGTGTGGGGCTTCTTCGTGAGCACCACGCTGCTCTACCACGGCACCTTCACCATCAACTCGCTCAGCCACGTGTTCGGCAAGCGCCGCTACAAGACGACGGACACCAGCAAGAACAACTGGTTCCTGGCGCTCGTCACCCTGGGCGAGGGCTGGCACAACAACCACCACTACTACCAGAACACCGCCAACCAGGGCTGGTTCTGGTGGGAAGTGGACCTGAGCTACTACTCGCTCAAGGCGCTCTCGTGGGTGGGGCTGGTGAGCGACCTGCGCACCCCCTCCGAGCAGGTGAAGAACGTGTACCTGAAGTACACGCCGGAGGAGCGCGCGGCCCTGAACGCCCCGGTGCGCATCCCCTGGTTCGCCCCCGTGGCCGCCCGGAAGAAGGCCGCCGAGGAGAAGATGAAGGCCGCCGAGGAGAAGGTGCGCGAGGCCATCGCCGCCGCGGCCGACAGCCTGCCTACCTCCGCGCCGTCCCCCCAGGCGCTGCTCAAGCGCCAGTAGGTAGGAGGGGCGGAAGCACTCGGTCCGGGGTAGAGTCCGCTCCCCCGGACCCATCGTGTCGCCCCCTTCGTTGAAACCCGGCACCCCCCTCGCGCGTACCGCTGATGAACCAGCGCCCACTCCGGCCGCTGGTGAGTCGGACGAGCTACTGATGACGCGCTTCTGTCAGGGTGATGCCCGGGCCTTCGATGCCCTCTTCCAGCGCTACGCGAGGCCCATTCACGGGTACCTGGCGCGGCTGACGGGCAGCCCCGCCGCGGCGGAGGACCTGTCGCAGCAGACCTTCCTCTCATTGGTGCGGGCACGCGGACGCTTCCAGGCGGGCGCGCGGGTGAAGCCGTGGCTGTACGCCATCGCCACCAACGCGGCGCGCGACTGGCAACGGCGCAAACGCCCCGAGGACCTGACGGACGAGGGCGAGCTGCCCACCAGCGTGCCCGCGGAGGAGCCAGCGGCCCGGGACACGGGGCTCGAGAGCGCGGTGCAGCGGGCCCTGGCGCAACTCCCCGAGGGCCAGCGCATCCCCATCGTCCTGCACCGCTTCGAGGGGATGGGCTTCGCGGAGATCGCCGAGTCGATGGGGCTCACGGAGAGCGCGGTGAAGGTGCGGGCGCACCGGGGCTACGCGCGCCTGCGCGAGCTGCTGACCGCCCTGCGGGAGGAGACGAACACATGAGTCCTGAGTGCTCGCGCGTGCTCGACAGCCTGGGCCAGCCACTCCCGCCGGAGCTGGCCGCGCATGTGGCCTCGTGCGCGGAGTGCCGCGCGCTGGTGGAGGGCTTCGGCGTACTGGAGGGCCTACCCGCCCCGGCGGAGAAGGCTCCGGCGGCCGGGCCGGCCCTGGAGTCGGCGCGGAGCCAGGCGCTGCGGGAGCTGGCGGCCCACCCGAAGGCGAGCCCCTGGTGGCACGAAGTGCTGGTGCTGCTGGGGGTGTACGTGGGCACGACGCTGCTGGGTGCTCTGGCGTTCACGCGGGTGGGCCCGTTCCTGAACACGGCGTCGTTGGGCGTGATGGTGGGGTTGGCCGTGCTCGTGGGGCTGGCGATGGTGGGCGGCGCGGTGGTGGCGCTGGCGCCGACGCGGCGCGGAGCCTGGGGTTGGGTGGGGACGAGCGCGGCGGTGGTGGCTCTGTCGGTGGTGCTGGGGGGCTCGGGGCTGGCGGTGAAGGGCTTCCTCGCGGGTGCCATCGGGTGCGCGCGCACACACATGCTGCTGTCGGCACTGCCGCTGCTGGCGGCCCTGGTGATGCTGCGGCGCTCGGCGTACCAACCGGCGAGGGCCGTGGCCGCGGGACTCTCCGCCGGAGCGGTGGGTCTGCTCCTGCTGCACGTGCACTGCCCGGATGGGAGCGCCTCCCACCTGGCGGCCTCGCATGTGGGTCCATGGCTGCTGATCGGCGGGCTGGCCCTACTGGTGCGCTCGCGCCTGGCCACCCACACCCACGCCCCCTGAGCAACGGCCTCCCGGTCCGACACGGAAGGGCACGCCTCCTCCCCCGCCAGCAGCCGGAGTGTTGGATCTTCAAGTACCTTGAAGTCCACCGACAGGAGGCGCTTAGTATGGGCTCCAAATGAAGGACGAGCCTCCGCCTACCGCCTCCGTCTCGCTTCGCGAGGCGTCGAGGCGTTTCATCCATGCGAGCCTCCAGGCATTCAACCGGATCCGCCTGCCTGGCCCCACGGTGCTGCCCATCGCGGGAGCGGTGGTGGGCCTCTACAGCGGCCTGGCCGCCGGTATCTTCTCCAACCTCATCGGGCTGGTGAGCGGCCTCACCTTCAGTGCCGCCTGGCTGGACGATGCGTTGCGCCGCCCCGGCTCGCGCGCGCTGCTGTCGGTCTGGGACGCGCTGGCCCATGCGCAATGGCATCCCGAGCACGCCATCATCGGAGTTCCGCTGGTCTCCGGCGCCCTGCTGCTGGCGCGCATCATCGAGCCCGGCGGCCCCCGGGACGAGGTGAAGCGCCGGCTGCGTCTGCTGGCCCTGCTGGTGCTGGGCGCGCTCGCCCTCTACTACCCGCTGGTGGCCCTCACCGCGCTCAACCGCGCCTTCGGCAATGCCCACCACGTGACGGAGATCCTCCCGCACCTGCCCTGGTGGATCTTCCTCGTGGCGCCACCACTGGGCGGCATGCTGGTGGGACGGCTGCTACGCGACTACCCGGAGACGCACGGCCACGGCCTGCCCGAGGTGGTGCGCGCGGTGAAGAGCAACCAGGAGCTGCCCGGGGAGCGCGGCCTGCTCAAGCTGGTGGCCAGCGCCATCACCATCGGCAGCGGAGGCTCGGCCGGACGCGAGGGCCCCATCGTCTACGGAGGCGCCGCCTTCGCCTCCACCGTGGGCCGCATCCTGGGCTTCTCCCGCCGCGAGCTGGCCATCCTGCTGGCGTGCGGCGCCGGTGCCGGCATCTCCGCCTCCTTCAACGCCCCCATCGCCGGCGCCGTGTTCGCGATGGAGATCATCCTGCGCGAGTTCGAGCTGCGCGTCTTCTCGCCCATCATCCTCGCCAGCGTGGCGGGCACGCTGGTGAGCCATGGCACCATGGGCGCGGCGCCGATGATCAACGACCGGCTCGGCTACGAGCTGGTGAGCGGCTGGGAGGTGATCTGCTACGTGGGGCTGGGGCTCTTGTGCGGCCTGCTCGCGTACGCCTTCGTGCGGCTGCTGCACCACGCGGAGGACTTCTTCGCCGGACGGGTGGAAGGGAAGATGTCGGCGTGGTTCGGCCGGCGCCACCTGTGGCAGCGCGCGGGGCTCGGCGGACTGTGCGCGGGCGTGCTCGCCTTCCTCAGCCCCACCGTGTGGGGCAGCGGGCACGACTACATCAACCTGGCGGCCATCGGGCAGCTCAGCTTCGTCTTCCTCGTCACCGCGTGCGGCGTGAAGCTGGTGGCCACCGCCATCACCCTGGGCTCGGGGGGCTCGGGGGGCACGTTCTTCCCCTCGGCGGTGATGGGGGCCATGGTGGGCGGCGCCTTCGGCACGCTGGTGCACTACTTCTTCCCCGCCACCACCGGGCCCAGCGGCGCCTACGCCATCGTGGGCATGGGCGGCGCGGTGGCCGCGCTCACCCGAGGGCCCCTCACGGGGATGATGATGCTCTACGAGCTGAGCGCCAACCACGCCATCATCCTGCCGCTCATGGTGACGTGCACCATCGCCTCGGCGCTCTGCCACTACCTCACCGAGCGCAAGGCACCCAAGACGCAGACGGACGCGGAGCTGCTGGCCACCACGCCGGTGCGCGCGCTGATGCGCGAGCTGGCCCCGGTGCCCGCCGACATGCACCTGCGCCCCCTCATGGACCAGGTGCTCACCACCGAGAGCGGCACGCTGCCCGTGCTGGATGGGGACGGGAAGCTGTACGGCATCGTGCAGGTGGACCAGTTCCGCGACATCTGGCGCGACGAGGTGCTGCACCCGATGCTCGTCGCCAGCGACCTGGCGCGCAAGGTGCCGCTGCTGTCGCCGGACACGGACCTGGCCCAGGCGCTGCGTCTGATGGACCAGGAGGACGTGGACGCCCTGCCCGTGCAGGGGCCCCCCGGGAGTCAGACCTGCGGGCTGCTGACGCGAGCGCTCGTGCGGAGGTTCCTCTCCACGCAACACGCGCGCCAGCACGCACACGGGGAACATCCCGTGGCGACCACCGAGGCCACCAACTGAGTCACCTCACCCTCGCCCCCTGGGAGAGGGCCGGGGTGAAGGTCTGGGGATCCACCCCCGTCACTCGCGAGGATTGATGTCGCGCTCCGGAGGCGCTTCACCCACCCGGCGCTCCTCCTCGCCCTCGCGCGGGTACCCACGCTCCTCGCGAGACGTCCCCTCCTCGCCCCAGCGAGGCGAGTCCGTGGTGAAGGCGTGCTCCGCCTCCGACTCGCCCCCGGAGGCCACCCGGAAGTCCGGCCCCGGCTCGTCCGTGAGCTTCTTGTCCGCCTTCTTCGCGTCATGGTCCTCGGCGTCCGCCACCCGCTCCGCCTGGCCGCGGTAGCGATCGGCGGGAACCGGCCCGCCCGCCGCATCAAGGTCCTTCTTGTCGTCACGGATGCTCATGTCTCGCTCCTGTCGTCGCGGGAGCCGCGCGCCCGCGCCGGCTGGTTGTCCACCCGTCAAACGTCATCACTGTGCCCCGGGTGTGCGAGGTGGAAATCCAGGCGGGCCGGGGGGCGAGCGAGGGTAGCCTGCCGCGAATGCCGAACACCCAACCGCTCAGCGAGAACGCACCCACACGTCGGCGAGCGCTGGCCGAGGCGGCGTTCATCCTCGTCACCGTGTTCCTCCCGGCCAACCTCGCCGTGTTCGGAAGGGCGCCGCTGCTCACGCTCACCTGCCTCCTGGCGGCCTGGGGGCTGCTGCTCCTGCGACCCTGGACGGAGTGGCGCTCGGGCCAGAGGGGCCGCGCCATCGGGGGTGTCCTCCTCCTCGGACTGGCGCTCGGCGCGGCCCTGGCCGGTCCCTGGTACAGGGAGGAGTCCACCCCGCCACCCCGCCTCGGCGTGCGGTACACGAGCGTCTCGTGGGAAGGCGCCGGCCCGACAGCCCGAAAGGTCGTCGAGCTCACCCACGTGGAGCCCGGGCGTCCGGCGGACGGACGGCTGGAGGTGGGAGACCGCGTCCTCGCGGTAGAGGGCGAGCCCCTGTCCTCCTCGGACCCCGAGGAGGACTTCCGCGAGCGCGTCCGGGCGGCGGGAGGAGGTGCCAGCACCGACATGCGCCTCACCGTCGAGCGCCAGGGACAGACGCGCGAGGTGACGGTCCACGTCGGGCCCGCCCAGAAGACCGGACCCTTCAAGCCCGGCTCCATCATGTGGCTGAGCATCCGCGCGCTCGGCATGTGCCTGCTCGTGGCGCTGCTGCTGTGGAGGGATGGGCAGGGGCCGGCGCAGCTCGGCCTCGTTCGCGAGGGGCTGGGGCGGGAATTGCTCCTCAGCATCCCCGTCGCCCTCGGCGCGTACGCCGTCACCATCGCCGCCGCCATTCCGCTCGCCGCGCTCGGCGCGCTCCTGAAGATCACCGGGAAGGAGGTGCTCGCGCGCAAGGAGGTGGCCACCTCGCTCGTGGAGACGGGGCTCGGCGTGCCGGCCTTCGCCGCGGCGATGGTGCTCGTGGCCAGCTTCGAGGAGCTCACCTTCCGGGGCTTCCTCGTCCCGAGGATGCGGGTGCTCCTGGGACACTGGCACGCCGCCGTGCTGGTCGCGGCCGTGCTCTTCGGGATGGGGCACTTCTACCAGGGCACCCTCGCGGTGGCCCAGACCGCCGTGCTCGGGGCCTACTTCGGCTTCGTCTTCATTCACCGCGCCCGCCTGCCCTCCGTGATGCTCGCCCACGCGGCCTTCAACACCATCAACTTCGCCTTCATGGTGTGGCTCCAGCGCTCGGGCGCCCTCGAAAAGATCATGGAGCAGATTCCCCACAAGTAGATAATCCCCCCATGCTCCAGCACCTGCTCCGCCTCTCCCGGCACTCGCCCGCGGTCGACATGGAGATCGTCCGCCGGGAGGCGCTCTCGGACGCGCTCATCCGGGAGTTGCACGCCGTCGCCAACAGCCTGATGGCCGAGGACCTGGAGCACTTCCGCGTGCACGCGCTGTCCAATGAGGTCGTGCACGTCTTCCGCCGCGCGGACACACGGAGCATCGTTGGCTTCCAGTTCTGGAAGACGGCGCCCATCGGGTTGCCCCGGAGCCGCATCATCCTCGGGGGCAAGCTGCGAATCCTGCCCGAGTTCCGCAATCGCGGCCTGCACCTGCTCTCCGGCCTGACGTTCTTCTTCCAGGAGAAGCTTCGAAACCCGCGCAGCCGCCACTACCGCCTGTCCATCGCCAGCCTGTTCGGCTTCGTGTCCATCACCGAGGCGCTCGCCCGGTACCACATCTTCGATCCCCACCTGCGCACAGAAGAGGGCAACGCCCTCCGGGAGGCCTTCCGCACCCTGGCCGAGGAGAGCCACTTCCAGGTCGACGGGGAGCGCGGGCTCTTCCTCGTGAACATCTTCATGAAGCCCGAGACGCTGGGCCGCTTCTCACCGGACTACTTCGACAGACCCGCGGCCAGGGCCTACGCCACGGTCAACCCGGAGTTCCGGACCAACGGCAGCTACGTCGGCTTCTGGTTCCGCTTCACGCCCGACAACCTCGCGTCACTGACGGGAGCCACCCTGCGCAAGCTGCTGCGAGCCCCGGGGGCTGGCACACGGAGCTGAGGGAGGGGCGGACTCCCACCGGAGCTCAGGCCACGGACGCGGCGGCGTCGCGCGTCGAGCGCCACGCGCGAGCGAAGCCACCCGACAGCACGAAGCGGGGGAACGTCACCCACTGCTCGACGAAGAGCCGCGCGATGACGTCGAAGGGGCCCCGGAAGGGGGCGGGCGAGCCCGTCTCGAAGCGGTGACCCCGGCCCTGGAGCGCCAGCGCGCTCACGGTGGCCACGGCGCCGGGCAGGACCACCCAGGGCGAGGTCACGGGCGAGGTGACGAGCAGCACGGTGCCGAGCTGGAACAAGGGCACCGTCAGCGCATGCAGGAGCAGGTTGCGGCGATCGCGGTGGTTGTCCGGGTAGTGGCTCCACTGCCAGGAGAGAAGTCCTTCGGTTCGATCATTCATGCCCTGGATGTAGGGCGCCCCCGCGCCGCTGTCTTGAACGAGCTGGCTGCGCCGTGGGCCGCAGCACCGAGGGGGGCATGCCCAGCATGCGCCGGAAGGTGCGCGTCATGTGGGCGGCATCCGAGAAGCCCGCGGCATGGGCGGCCTCGCCCAGGGGCACGCCCGACACGATGGCCGCCGCCGCGCGCTGGAGCCTGAGCCAGGCCAGGTAGGGCCGCAGCGGCATTCCAATGGACTCCGTGAAGGCATGCATCAGGCGCCCCGGGGAGAGCCCCACCTCGGCCGCGAGGGCTGACAGCGACGTGTCTCCCTCGGAGGGCAGGTCGCGCAGCAGCCGGAGCAGCTTTCGTACTCGGGGATGCACGGCGCGCCGGGAGGACGCCGTGCCCGCGCCGAGCACCTCGACGACCCGGTGTGTCCACGCGACGCCCTCGGCGCGCATGAGGCTCATCGGCTCGGCATCCCGGGCGAGCAGGTCGCGCTCCCCGGCGGAGAGGACACGGAAGGGGCCCTCGAGAGAGGCGCCGAGCGCCATGCCCGCTTCACTCTCCGGCTCGAGGAAGACGAGCAGCACCTCGCGGCCCGCGGCATCGATGGCATGGGGTACGTCCGGCGCCGTCAACACCCCGGGCACCTCCCTCCAGGGCCCGAGGCCGGCACGCACGCGCAATGGCCCGTCGAGCCCCAGCACGAGGTGCATGGCATGGTGGGCGTGGTCCGTGCTGCTTCCGCCCTGCCCCCGAGTGGCCAGGAGTGGAGGCCATACCGGCAAGGAGGCGCCACGAGGAATGAGCGGTACTCCGGAGATGCGCACACCGGGATGCTACGCCACCACCCACCAACCCCCGAGCATCACCGAGCCGAACGAGGCCACCGCGGGCACGTTGCGCAGGAGCACCCCGGGCTTCGGCATGGCGCGCGAGCTGGCGGACAGGGCCGCCGTCAGGGCCGCCATGGCCACCGTGCTGCCGAAGACGAAGCCCCCGAGGAACAGCGCCTGCCAGGCCACCGAGTCGGACACCGCCGCCGGCAGCAGCATCAGCACCGCCGCGGCGCCCGTCAGGCCGTGGATGAGGCCGATGGTGAAGGTGCCCCAGGCCGTCGCCGCGCCCCTCCTCGAAGCGGCCGCTCCCCTACCCGGCGAGCGATGGAGCAACCAACGGCGCAGGCCCACCACCCCGGTCACCAGCAGCGCGCCCCCCGCCAGACGATCTCCCCACGAGCGCAGCACCTCGAGCTCCAACGCCGCGGCCACCAGCACCACCGCCGCCGCGCACACCAGCGTGCCGAGCGCATGACCCATGCCCCACAGCAGCCCCACGCGCCAGGCCCTCCGGCCACCTCCGACGGAGAGCGGCGCCAGGCTCAGCAGGTGGTCCGGGCCGGAGACGGCGTGGAACGCACCCGATCCCAATCCAGCAAGGGCTGCAGCGGTCATGAGCTTCCTCCCAATCCTTCGACAGCCGACACACGCCGGCCTCTCACGGATGGAAAGATGCGCTCCGGAGCCTGATAGCACCAATACAACTTCTCCATCGCCCTGATAGGACGGAGCTATCAGCGGGAACCGAGGCGGCGCCCTCTCCATGGGCCCTCACCCGGGGGCGGGGGGCACGGCATGGGCGCGGAGGAACGTCTCCAGGTGGTCCTCCAGGAAGCGATCCACGTCCAGCGGCCGGCAGCTCGCCCCCGAGAGCTGCACCTGGTGCAGCAGCCCGAGCACCACCGGGCACACCAGCTCCAGCGCGGCATGGCGCACGTCGCAGTGCCGCAGCTCCCCGTCCGCGATGTGACGGGACAGGCGCGCCTCCGCCGCCTGGAGCGTGGGCTCCAGCAACTCCTTCACGTACACCGGCCCCAGCATCTCGTGGCCCATGCCCGCGGTGAGCCCGAAGGCGTGCACCGCCCCCACCGAGCCCACGCGCCACCCCTTGGCGAGTGACTGGAGGAACCACCGGAGCGACTCGCGCACCGGGCCCTGGACCTCCATGGCCACGGAGAGCAGCCGCGGCATGCCGAGCCGGTGCATGTCCACCATGACTTCCGCCAGCAGGGCCTCTCGCGAGCCGAAGTAGTGCCGCAGCGTGGCCACGCTCACCCCGGCCACCTCGGCGAGCTGCCGGAAGCTCGCCTGGGCCCCATCCGCCGCGAGCAGGCGCACGCGAACCGCCTCCAGCAGGCGCCCCCGCTCCTTCTCGTAGTCCGCGTTGCGGCTCCCCTTCACCCGGGCCATGCCCTCTGAGTAACCCGTGTGGAGTAGGAAATCCACCGTCCCGAGGGGTCTGCCTACATGCCGCTGAATCTCCGGCTTGAAATTGAATAGACGAACCAGGATATTCTATCCCAGGCCGGTACGGGCAGGAGGAGCGCAATGCTGGACGGTTTCGCCAAGGAGGGCTTCGCGGACGTGTGGACACCGGTGGCGATGTCCCGGGAGGTCGGTAGGAACCCCCTCGGGCTGACGCTGGCCTCGGAGCGCATCGTGCTCTTCCGGGACAACGAGGGCCGGGTGTCGGCGCTGCACGACCAGTGCCCTCACCGGGGCGTGAAGCTGTCCCTGGGGAAGGTGGGCGAGGACGGGTGCCTGGAGTGCCCCTTCCACGGGTGGCGCTTCGCGGCGGGAGGGGCGTGCTCGCACATCCCGCTCAACCCCATGCCCGAGGAGAAGCGACGGCGCTTCTCCGCCACCGCCTTCCCCGTGCGCGAGCGCGGCGGCCTCATCTGGCTCTACACGCGTCCGGGCGCCGAGGCGCCGGAGGAGCCACCCTTCCCCGAGGCGCTGGAGCGCAAGGGCGTGCGCGTGCACATGTACGCCGAGACGTGGAAGGCCCATTGGACGCGGCCGATGGAGAACATGCTGGACGCGCCGCACCTGCCCTTCGTGCACCGGCGCACCATCGGCATGGGCGTGCGCCGGCGGATCACGAAGGACTCGAAGATGGAGATGGAGGTGAGCCCCACGCCCACGGGCTTCCGCACCTCGTGGCGCCTGGAGGGCGGTCCCGCCGAAGCGGACCTGGACTGGATGCGGCCCAACGGCATGTGCCTGACCGTGCCCATCCCGGACCGGCTCCTGCGCCTGCACATGTGGTGCATCCCGGTGGACGCGCACCACACGCGGATGCTCCAGGTGACCGCGCGCGACTTCCTGAGGTTCCAGCCCTTCGCGGCCGTGCTCGACGCCTTCACCCGGAGCGTCCTGCGCGAGGACAGGGCCTCGGTGGAATCGAGCGCCCCCTCCGAGGTGCCCCCGGTGTCCCAGGAGCGCAGCGTGGCGACGGACCGGGCCACGCTGGCCTTCCGCCGCTGGTACCTCGAGCGCAAGAAGCGGGGCCCTCTCGAGGCCGCCCCCCGCCCCGAGGCACCGTCCCTGGCGGGCTGACTCAGGACGCGCCAGCCGACTGCCGCAGGGGCAGCTCCACCGTGAAGGTGGCCCCCTTGCCCGGGGCGCTCTCCACGGAGACCGTGCCCCCCATGGCCTGGAGGGTCTGCCGCGTCACGTAGAGCCCCAGCCCCAGCCCACCGTAGTGCCGCTCCGACACGCCCCGCTCGAACTTGTCGAAGATGCGCGCCAGCATGTGCGGCTCCATGCCGATGCCCTGATCCCTCACCACCAGACGGGCACGCGCTCCGGCGGCCTGGACGCGGACGGACACGGGGTGACCGGCCCCGTATTTGACGGCGTTGGAGAGCAGATGGGAGACCACCTGCTCGAGCCGCAGCCTGTCCCACTCCCCCACCACCGGCCCATCCGCCTCCAGCATCAAGGGGCTCCCGGTCCGCTCCGCCTGGGACTCGAGGCGCGCGGCCACCTCCCGCACCAACACCACCAGGTCCACCTGCTCCCGCTCGAGGTTCAGCTGTCCCTCGCTCAGATGCGTCACGTCGAGCAGGCCGTGCACCAGCTCCGACAGCCGCTTCACCTGATGACGGCACGCATCCAGGTGCCCGAGCAGGCGCTGGGCCAGCGGCGCCTCACAGCGCGCCTGGACCTCGCGCACGAGCACCTGCAGCTTGAGCGACAGGGGCGTGAGGGGCGTCTTCAGCTCGTGACTGGCGATGGAGAGGAACTCGTCGCGCAGCCGCACCGCGCGCTGCGCGTCCCTGTAGAGCCGCGCGTTGTCCGCCGTGAGCGCCGCGCGCCGGGCGAGGTCCTCCGCCGCCGCGAGCTCCGCCGTGCCGTAGTGCCGCCCCGAGTGCGCGGTGAAGAGGAAGGTGAGGACCCCCAGGGTGCGCCCGCGGGCCATCAGGGGGACGGCCATCACGGAGATGGGGCGGGCAGCCGCCATCGCCCGGGCATGCTCCTCGCCGTGCGCCAGGGAGAGGAGGCGCGTGAGCTCCACCTTCGGCAGCAGCACCGAGCGCCCCTCGCGCAGCGCCGTCGTCGGAGGGTGGGCGGGGTTGCCATCCATCCGGGCCGGGAAGCGGCGGACCTCCTCGGCCAGGGGCGCATCCGCCGGATCCGCCACCGCCACCTCCACCCGGCGCACCGAGCCGTCCTCCTCCACCAGGTCCACCAGGCACCAGTCGGCCAGCGTGGGGACGGCGAGGCGCGCCAGGGAGGTGAGCGTCGCCGCGCCGTCCAGGGAGGAGGCCAGCGTCGTGCCCGTCTCCACCAGGAAGCGCAGGAGATCCTCGCGCCGGCGCCGCTCGGTGATGTCGATGACCGAGCCGATGTAACCGAGGAACTCGCCACCCGGCCCGAAGCGGGGGGATGCCGCGTCGATGGCCCAGCGGTACTCGCCGTCCACGCGGCGCAGCCTGTAGTCCAGCTGGAAGGCCGCGCGCCGTGTATGGGCGTCGAGGAAGACGGCCTGCGTCGACGCGACGTCATCCGGGTGGAGGGCGTTCAGCCACCCCAACCCCAGCGCCGTCGCCTCCGTCTGGCCGGTGAAGTCGTACCACTGCTGGTTGAGGTAGGTGGTCTCGCCCCTCGCGTCCGTCACCCTCATCATCACCGGCGCGTGGTCCGCCATGTTGCGGAAGCGCGTCTCGCTCTCCTGGAGGGCACGCTCGGCCGCCTTGCGCTCGCTGATGTCCATGAGCGTCACCAGCACCCGGTCCGCCCGCCCCACCACCGCGTCCCAGGTGAAGGTGAAGAACACATCGAGGCGCTGACCGTCCAACGTCCGCACCACCGTCTCCGCCTGGAGCGAGGGGCGGCCCTCGGCCAGCGCGGCCAACTGCTCGGCGAAGACCGTCAGCGTCTCCGGCAGGAAGATGCGCTCCAGCGAGCCGCTCAGCTCCTCCCGGCTGGAGGCGTGGAACATCCGCAACGTGGTGTCGTTGACGTTCACCACGTTCACCTGGCCCACCGCCTGGCGGACGAAGTCCAGGTGCTCGACGCAGTAGGCGCGCACATCCTGGACACCCTGACGCCGCAGCGCGCTCAGCGCCTCCTGGACCCGGGAGAAGTCCTCCTCCCAGATGGAGACACCCACCCTCTGGAGGATCTGCCGGGCATGGGCCTCGCGCTCCTCCAATTCGGACACACGCCGCAGCAAGGCCGCCCGCTCATCCCCGGAGCGGGCAGCTCGACGCCCCTCGGGGTTCTTCCTGGGTGCCTTGGCCATGGGATTCCGAACGACCCCGCTGCGTTGTCTCGAAAACGGGGGGCGAATGCTAGGCGCAACCCATGCGGAAGAGCGGGAATTCGCCCGGGCAGGTCATTTCCGTACAGCCCGGAGGAGGACAGGCATGCGGACGACCCATCCCCCCGGGGTTCGGCTCAAGCCACGGACGCCCTCATGGCGCCCGGCCCCGGCACGTGGCCCAGGGCCTGCTCCACCAGCAGGGCCCGGTGCGCGTACGTGTGCTCGGCCAGGACCCGGCGGCGCGCCGCCTCTCCCAGCTGGCGCACCCCTTCGTCCGTGAGGCACAGCACCGCCTCGGCCACCTCCAGGCCATCCTGCGCCACCAGACACTCGCGCCCCGGCTCCAGGAAGAGCTCGATGCCCTCCCAGGCGTCGGTGATCAGACACGCGCCCGCGGCCGCCGCCTCGAGCAGACGCGGGGCCGGAGAGAAGCCGAAGCGCGCCATGCCGTCGCGGCTGACGTCGAGCACCGAACGCGCGCTCACCCGCACGGCGTTGTGCTCCCGGAGCGGGACGGGGCCCAGGTAGCCCATGTTGGCGGGCCGGGACCGCGCACCCCAGCCGTCGCCGCCCAGCAGGAAGCGCTTGTCCGGCAACAGGTCCGCGGCACGCATGAAATAGGACTCCACGCGCCGCTCCAGGTCCGGCAGCCGGTCGTCCATGAAGACCAGGTCACAGTCGAAGCGCGGCTCCGGTCCCACCGGGTGGTGCGCGTCCGGATCCACCGCGCTGTACACGGGAATGCACTCGCGCGCCCCGAAGTCGCGGTAGGCCAGCACCACCGCGTCCCCACCGCCCTGCGTGAAGACGCGGTCGTAGCCCGGCACGAGCGCCAGGAAGGGATCCTCCGGGTTGGCCGCCATCCGCTCCAGGGTGACCGGAGCGTCCAGGTCCCAATACACCACCTGCGTGGTACCGGACTTGAGCTCCAGCACCCGGGCGTTCAACCACTCGTCGAAGATGCCCACACCGCTGGCCTTCACCACCACGTCCGCGCTCCGGGCGTCCTCCAGGCACCGCTCCAACCCCTGCGTCCCCTCGGCCGAGTACATCACCACCGTCGCGAAGTCCGGAGCCACCGGAAGGTCCCGGTGGCGCTGCCGCTCGGGCAGGGCTGGCTCGTAGAACGTGATGCGGTGTCCACGTGCATGCAGCGCCCGGAGCAGTCCCCGGTAGTACATGGCGGCCCCGTTCCACCAGGCGGAGACGAGGCTCGCGCCGAAGAAGGCGATCCGAAGTCCGTGGCTGCTCATCTGAAATCCTCTCCCTCGACCGGTCCCTCAGCCCGGCCTCACGCCCGGTTCCCCTGGCAATGCTTACCGGCCAACACTCCCCGGTCAGGTCGCCCGCGCCAGCTGGGGCTGGGCGGAGGACGCCCCCCCGGATACACGATCCTGGTGGGCGTAGATCCCAAGGTAGGCACTGGCCATGCGATCCGGGGAGAACTCCAATGCACGCGTCCGTGCAAGGGTTGACATCCGGCTACACAGCACGGGATCCGACACCAGCCGCCGCAGGGCCCGCGTGAGCATGTCCGTGTCGTCGGGTGGAACGAAGACGGCCGCGTCCTCCCACACCTCGCGCAGGGAGGGGATGTCACCCAACACCAGCGCACACCCGGCGAGCGCGGCTTCCAACGCCGCCGGGCCGAAGGGCTCGTAGCGAGCGGGCATGACATAGAGGGAGGCCCGGCCCATGTACCCGGCGAGCTCCCGGCGAGGCAGTCTCCCCAGCGGGCGCACGTAGCGCGCGCGCACCTCGCCCCCATCGGGGTGCAGGAGCTCACCGGCCACGAGGACCGGCCAGTTCAGCCGCGGCGCCACCGTCTCCAGCACCTCCAGGTTGCGCGCCTCGTCCCACAGCCGGCCCGTGGCGAGGATGAAGGGCTCGCGCACCCGGGCGGGCGGGAAGTCCTCGTGGCGGCGCGCGTGGGGGATGACGCTGGCCGGGCCCAGGGGCCCGTAGTGCCGCTCCAGGGCCTCCCGCATGAAGACGGTGGGAGCCACCACGTGGCCCGCGGCGCGCAGGCCCCGCGTCACCTCCCAGCGGTAGCGCACGTCCTCCTCCACGGCCCGCTCCCCCTTCACCGCCTCCCACCAGGAGAGCGGACAGTCGTGGGCCACCACCAGCGGCGGACGCCTCCAGGGCAACGCGCCATGGCGGTAGCCATTGAGGTGCACCACGTCCGGCGCGAGCCGCTCCTCCAGCTCCAACAGCCACTCCCCCGCCGCCTCCATGTCCTCCCAGGTGGCCTCGGGTCCCTCGAGCCTCCAGGAGCTCTGCTCGATGGAGAGCCCCGGCACCTCCAGCGCCTCGGCCCAGCGCGCCGGAGTGAGGGGGGCTCCCATCGTGGCCAACGTCACCGCCACTCCCCGACGGCCCAGCGCCCGACTCAACTCCAGTGCGTACGTCCACACGCCACCGGAGGTGCCGGTGGTCATGAGCACGCGACGCACCTCCCCGGCTGCGCTCGGGCGCGCGGGCACGGTAGGGAGGGACGATGAGCGGTCGCGCATGGATACAGGCGGTAACACACCCGTGTGCCTGTAACAGGCGGGGGGACCCCCCAAGCAGCGGCTGCTGAACGGAGCCCCCCCTCCGCTGCCCACCCGTCAACGCTTCCACTGCCCGGTACCCGACAGGTCACTCCCGTGACGTGAAAACGTCCTTGCCCGGGTCCGGCACGGCGCCGGAAGCGACCGGCGCGAGGGCGAGGGGGACCGGAACCCAACGGCCCCGGTCCCCTTCGACCCGGCACACGCTACTTCCTGGGCTCCGGGCTCTTGCCCGCGTCCTTCTCCGCCGCGTCCGTCTTCGGCTTGCGGAGGGGACAGGATACGATCGCCCCATTCGGATCGATGGCGTCCTTGCCGGACTCCACCTTGAGGACCTTGCGCTCCTCGCCAATCACGAACGTGTAGCGATTGGCCAGCTTCAACACCGGCGTCTTCACCTCATAGAGGTTCGTCAGCTTCGCGTCCGGATCCGGAATGAACGGGAACTGCGCCTTCAACGACTCCTTGAACTTCGCCAACGTTTCCTTGTCATCCGTACTGACGGCCAGGACCTGGCCGTTGAGCTTCTCGATGTCCGCGTACCGATCCCGGTACGCCGAGAGCTCGCGCGTTCAACCACCTGTGAAGGCCTTGGGGAAGAAGGCCAGGATGACCGGGCCCTGCTTCACCATCTCCGACAGCGTGTACGACTTGCCGGCGGTGTCCTCCACCGTGAAGTCCGGCGCGACGTCCCCGACCTGGGGGGAGGCTCCCGCGAGGAAGCCCGCTACGAGCGTGGGAATGAGCATGCGCGAAAGGCTATCACTTCTCGCCCATGCGAGCCCACACGGCCGCCGCGGCCTCGCGTGACTGCTCCGCCACCACGGACGGATTCACCGACAGGGGCCGGCGCGCCCACACGCGCCACACGCCGTCCACCATCACCGACTCCACGTGGCGCGAGCCCAGGCCGAACACCACGTGCCAGGCCAGGTTCTCCGCCGTGAGCGGGGTGGCGGGCTGGTAGTCCATGAGGAGCAGGTCCGCCAGCGCCCCCTCGCGCATCATCCCCACCTGCGCCCCGAAGGCCTGCGAGGCCAGACGTTGCCCATTGGCCAGGTAGCGCAGCACGTCGATGGGCTGCCCCGCGTCACGCGAGCGCAACCAGGCCGCCTGCGCCTCGGCGAACATGTCCGCGCTCACGCTGTCCGCGCCCAGCGTGGCCCGGTGGCCGAACTTGAGCGCCGGCGCGTAGCCCACCTCGGCCTCCATGTTCGAGCGCGGCGTGTGCGCCAGCCACGCGCCCGTGGGCAGCAACTGCGCCAGCTCCGGCCACGACAGGTGCCCCACGTGCGCCAGCAGCGTCTGCGGCGACAGCAGCCCACCGTCCACCAGCCGCGTCACCGGCGAGGCGCCAAAACGCTCCGTGGACAGCTTCTCGTCCAGCGGATCCTCCGCCAGCGGCACGTGCAGCCCCGAGTTGGTGCTCTTCACGGCCTCGGCCAGCCCCTCCAGGGCCTCCTTGCCCACGGTGAAGAGCGGCGCCGAGCCCACCTGCCCGCGCAGCCGGCCACGCGCCTTGCGCGTGAAGGCCACCGTCTCCTCCAGCCCCTCCTCGCGCCCCACCGCGCCCCGTCTGTCCGTCACCGCGTAGGCGAGCACCCCACGCACGCCCACCTCGTGCAGCGCGCGCCCCACCCGCAGCAGCGAGCCCTGCACCGCCTTGGGCGAGGAGTGCAGGTCGAAGAGCGTGGTGGTGCCGCACTGGAGCGCCTCGAGGCCGCCCGCGGTCGCGGCCACCTGCACCGCGTCCAGGTCCAGCGCGTCCTCGTAGCGCCAGCGCACCTTCTCCATCAACTCCTGGTAGCCCTCCAGCTTGGGCCGGGGCATGCCGCGGCCCAGGCTCGCGTGGAGCCGCTGGTGCGAGCTCACCAGGCCCGGGAAGACCAGCTTGCCCGAGAGCGCGATGACCTCGTCGTCCGGGGCCGCCCGCAGGTCGGGACCCCGGGCCACGATGCGCTCACCCTCGATGCGCAGGTCCACCCGCTCGACACATGCTGGCTCGAGCTCGACGACGATTCCGCCTTTCAGGAGCGTGCCCACCCGTCCCTCCGGACTGTTGCGACTGCGTCACCATTTCCGACGTCAGCGCTCCCGCCCCATACGCCGACCTGTCCGCAGGTTAGCACTCCCCTCGCCCCATGGCGCACCACGGCGGGAAAAGGACGCCCCCACGTCCAGTCCACAACGCGGTGCGCAACGACCCGGTGACGGAAGACCGCCTCCCGTCCTCACGACCCGCGGTGAGGCGCTCCAGCACCCCGGGAGGGCCCTGGGGTGAAGCGGGCCTCGCTCAGGAACGCTTCGAGGCCTTGGCCTGGCTGCTCGTCCGCTTCGAGGCCTTGGAGGACTTCCCGCCCGAGCGTTGACGCGCGGTCCTTCCGGCGGCGGGGCTCGTCTGGAGGGTCACGCTTCCCTGCAGCCTTCCCACCCGGGCCGTCGTCGAGCGGCGGGTGCCCGAGGCCTTGCGACGTGGCTCACCCTCGACCACCTCCGCCACCCGGTTGGCGACATCATTCGCCGCATCCTCCGCCACGCGCCGGGCACGCCGGGTCGCGTCGCGCGCCACGTCCTGGGTCTCCTCGAGCATATCGCTGGAGGCCTTCAGCGCCTGGCCCGGGGCCTCGTACGTCCAGCGCCGCGCCTCCATCTCCAGATCCTGCGTGCGCTCGCGTCCGTCCTGGGCGAGTTGCCGCACCCAGGCCAGGCCCCGCTCCACCAGCTCGGTGACGAGGTCCCGGCTCCGATCGACGACAGCCACCAGCGGCATCACCAGATTGCCCGGAGGCTCGTCCGGAAGCCGTGGGTGCGGACGCGTCGGCACGGCCCGCTTCGCAAGTGCGAGCGCGTCCGCCATGGAGTCGAGCTCCTCCTGCGCGAACGCACGGCGCAGGCTGGGGAACAGCTCGTTCTCCTCCTCCTCGATGTGGTGCAGCATGTTCTGCACCAGCACGGCGAACCTGGCGTCGAACCGCGAGTCCCGCGGGTCCATCTTCTGGAGCGCGGCGAGCTCCCACTTGGCGACCCGGTGCTCCTCGAGGGCCTTGTCGATCCGCGCGACCCACCGTGAGTCATGGACCTTCACGGAGGGATAGAAGATCTGCTCCTCGATGGCGGCGTGGATGGAGAGCTCCAGGATGACCCGCCTGGCGATCTCCTGCTTCTTTTCCGTGTCACCTCGGTGTTTGAGCGTCTCGTAACGCTTGAACAGTTTCTGGATGACTGCATGGTCCTGTTTCAGAAGAGCGATGGCGTCCATGCCGTATGGGTAGGCACCTTGACACAATGCGTCAACAGAGCCTGCTCGGACGAGTGCTCGCCTGGCGGATGAGCGCTCGGTGGAGCGCCGCGGAGGCTACACTCACGCCACTCTTCACCAATCTGGTGCCGACATGATGCGCATGCACGGCGCGCTGGTGGCGCTGCTGCTGGCGGCCTGCGCAACGGACGGAGGACGACCCACCACGGTCCCCACCTCCGAGCAAGCCCCCCGTGGCCCCCACATCCAGGTCCGCCTGGAAACGGGAGAAGGAGCGCCACGGACGTTCACCCCTCCGCGTCGAGCGCCCGTGGAAGTCACCGAGGCCTTGTTCGAGGCCACCCTGGCGAGGCTGGTGGTCGGGTTGGAGCTCCCCACCCCGCCCCGGCAGCGGCTGACGCTCATCTCCTGGGGCCGGTCCGGACAAGAGGACGAGCGGGCGGCGATGACGCGGAGCTATCACGGCTGGTGCGATCGCCGGGGAACCCCGGGCGACTGCCTGTCCCTGCTGGGCAACGGCCGCTCCCTGGGGCCCGAGGCACGACGCACGCTGGCGCTGTCCATTTCCCTGGGCTCGGTGTGGGAGGGAGCCGTGGGAGTGTGGACGGACATGGTGGATCCGGTGGCCCTGCAATCCCTGGTGATGTCCGCCATGGCGGGCTACCTGGCGATGCTGGTGCTCCCCAATCCCGTGACACAGACAGCGGCCATCACCTTCACCTGCTTCATGGTGGCGTATCTGGGACTGGACACGGTGTGGAGCCTGCTGGAGGGCTGGGCGCGGTTGGAGCGGGAGACGGAGCGGGCACGCACCTTCGCCGAGGTGCGAGAGGCGGGCGAGCGTTTCGGCCGGGTGATGGGAGCGCAAGCGGGACGCCTGCTGGTGATGCTGGCGACGATGGCCCTGGGCTCGACGACGAACCAGATGATGGGACCGCCGGGGCTGCCCGGTTACACGCAAGCGGCCGCCACCGCCAAGATGCAGCTGGGCATACGGCTGACCGCGGTGGGGCAGGTGCGGCAGGTGGCGGTGGGCCAGGCCAGCCTCACCCTGACGCTGGCTCCGGGGGCCCTCGCCATGGCCTCCCAGAGCACGAACGATGGCGGAAGCAAGGCTTCGCCCGGTAAAGCGGCCCAGGTCAGAGAGTCAGACAAGTACCGGCTGAAATTCATCGAGCCGTGGAGGAAACCCAGGTTCACCGAGGACGGGAAGATCCTGCCCCATCCAGGCACGAGAACCCCGCCCAATCCCATCCCGAACCTGGGCCGCAACCGTGCCGGACAGACCGTCACGAATGGCGAGAACACCCTCCGCTTCGACAAGAATGGGTTCCCCGAGTTCGAAACGAAGTTCGAGACCATTCTAGACGACGCTCACATTGGCAGTGGACGGCCGGAGCTGCACATAAGGGCAGCAAACCGAAGGCTCTTCGACTCGCTCAAGTCGGACCCAGGCCTGACCAAGGAACTCGGATTGAGACAAATGGACGTCGATCAACTGCTGACTTTGGACAGAGCACCAAGGGGATACCTCTGGCACCATCATCAAGACGTCTGCAGAATGCAGCTCGTGCAAGAGGAAACACACCGCCTCTCACGACCCCACACTGGAGGGATGGCCATCTGGGGCGGAGGATATTGACGATGTCACTCCAGTGGGTCCCCTACGTCTGGGATGAACTCCATCCTGCCACTCACCAGGAGATCGAACGAATCGAGCATGAGCTGGGAATCACATTCCCCAGTGCTTATAAGGAAACGGTTGCCCGATATCAGGGTACGACTCCCCATCCCGCTGTCTTCAATGTTGGCAGGGGGACCAATGTCGTTGGTGTGCTCCTGACGATCGCCGAAGACGAGAAGTGGGACATCTATTCCGTGATGCGCGCCCACGAAATAGTGAAGCCGCATGTCCCCGATGGGATCTACCCTTTCGCCAGCACTCCTGGTGGCGAGTACCTGTGCTTCGATTACCGGACATCGCCGGACCAACCCAAGGTCGTCCTCGTCACCGTGGAGATGTTCATCTACCCCGTGGCCAATAGCTTCACTGAATTCATGGCCCAACTGCACGACGGACGGGTTTTGCTCGCGTAGAAGCCATTGATTAATGGCTGGAGGGAAGCACGCCGAACCTGCGGAGCGTGGTGGGGTCTCGCTCGGCCGCCGCGGCCCTCGCTCCCTCGAGGTGGGTACGCAGCGCGCGAATCGCGGCATCCTCCTGGACCTCGCCCCCCTCCGCGCGACGCAGCTCCGCTCCGAGCCACACGAACGCCTCCCGGAGACGCGGCACCACCGAGGGCCCCACGTGATCCGCGCCGCGCACCAGGTGGTACTCGTGCGAGATGTCGAGGTCCCAGAGCACCCGGTGGATGAACTCCGCGACATCATGCGCGTTGAGCGCGTCCGCGTCTCCCGCTTCCAGGTAGATCGCCAGGCCATGCTCGAGGATGGCCCGCGCGTTGTCCCGAGCGCGTACGGCCGGATTGTTCGCCTCGAAGAGCGCGGGGTTCCGCTTCGGCCCGACGAGCTCCTCCGGACCCCCTCCGACGAAGTAGAGGTGGTTGCGCTCGCCCGCGTCCGCCGCGCGAAAACCCGGCTCCGTTATCGGTGCGAGTGCAGCGACCGCTCCGAAGGTCTCGGGATGCTTGAACGCGATCTTCAGGCTCCCGTACCCGCCCATCGACATGCCCAGGAGCGCCGTGGAGGTCCGCTCGGGCCGGACCTTGTACGTGGCGCGCAGATGCCGCGGGAAGTCCTCGGCGAAGAAGCTCTCCCAGCGATAACGGCCGTCCGGATGGTCGAGGTAGTAGCTGAACTCGCCCACCGTCGCGCACGCCAGCACCACCGGCGGTGCGCTGCCCGCGCTCCAGCACTGCTCGAACACCGGCCTGGCCTCGACGAGCGACTGCCGTGAGCCGCCCCCCCCGTACAGGAAGAGCACGAGCGGGTACGGCCCCCCCGAGTCGTAACCGGGCGGAAGCAACACGGCATACGGAACTCCCCCCTCGCGAACGAAGTCCACCGCGAGCTCACCCAGCTCGATGCGTGACGGATTCATGGGACGGAAGGGTACCGGACCGAACCGTTCGCGGCCGTGCCAGGAAGGCGCGTTCTGTCAGGTGCTCGTCCATGCGGGACGGGTGAACGATGTCGACGAGCAGAAGCGTTCACTGGCGACTCGATTCCCGCGGAAGGCGGCATCACTCGCTGACGCGTGCGTCCCGGATCATTAGAGCTGATGGCGTCATGAACGCTCGCCCCTTTCCACTGAACGCACTCAGCGCCGCCGCGCTGTTGCTCACCGCCGCGGCCTGTTCCGACTCCGAGCCGGAGACCACGCCGCCCCCTCAGCTCCCGGACTATGGGCCCCCTTCGGCCCCTGCCCCCGCGCCACTCCCGGAGCGCACCTCGTGCACCGGGCTCACCGTGGGCGCCGGCACCTACGATTGGACCCTCACGCACCAGGGGCGCACCCGGCTCTACCGCGTCGTCGTTCCCACGGGCTATGACCCGACGAAGCCCACCCCCGCGGTGTTCTCCTTCCACGGCTTCGGCTCCAACGAACAGGAGCAGGAGGGACTGAGCCGGATGTCCGAGCAGGCCAATGCCCAGGGATTCATCGCGGTGTATCCCCGTGGCCTGAACCAGATGGAGATCACCGGCACCACGGATCCCCGCTACGAGGACACGCGCAGTTGGAACGCGGGCGTGTGCTGTGGACCGGCGCAGATCTCCCGCGTGGACGACGTGAGCTTCGTGGACGCGATGCTCGCGGAGCTGGACACGCGCGTGTGCCTGGACACGAAGCGCATCTACGCCACCGGCCTGTCCAACGGAGGCTTCTTCTCCTACCGGCTCGCCTGCGAGCGCGCGGGGCAGTTCGCGGCCATCGCGCCCGTGGCCGGAATGGAGGGCTACTCCCCCTGTGAGCCCGTGCGCCCGGTCTCGGTGATGCACTTCCACGGCACGGACGATCGGACCATCCTCTACGAGGGCGGAGCCAACATCCTCTTCGGCGGTCCCTACCCGTCCGCGCGCGAGTCGGTGGAGCGCTGGGCGCGACGGAACCTCTGCGCCGGCAACACCGTCAACACCTACGCACAGGGCGACAGCTCCTGCGAAACGTACGACACGTGCGGTCAGAACACGTCCGTCACGCTCTGCACCGTGCTGGGCGGCGGCCATACCTGGCCTGGAGGGCTCGTTCCGCCGCACCTCGGCTACACCACGCAGGACCTCGACGCGACCCGGGAAATGTGGCGCTTCTTCTTCGACCACCCGCGTCCCTGACGAACCGTTGAGCCCTGTACCCAAGCCGATGGCACCTGCGGTGGAGGGCATGGCCGCCCGCCGCCTCTTGTCCGAGGGACAGGTGGCCTCCAGCGTTGAGCTGGGTACCCACACGCGGGAGGGATGCGTCATGACCACGAAGCTCGAGCGCCACGGGAGGCGCCAGGTCTCCTGCCTCCCCACCCTGATGATACTCGGGGCCCTGCTGATGCCCGGTCTGGCCCTGGCCGCCGAGTTCCGCAGCGGCGACCTGGTGCAGGTCGGTCCCCAGGAGGTCATCGACGAGGATCTCTACGCCTTCGGCCGAGTCGTGAGCATCCTGGGCACCGTGCGGGGAGATGTCATCGCCGCGGGCGAGCAGGTGGATATCTCCGGCACCGTCGAGGGGGATGTGATGTCCGCCTCCGCGAGGAGCCGGATCTCCAGTCAGGTGCGCGGCAGCCTCCGGGCCGCGAGCAACGAGCTCCTCGTGAGCGGACCCGTGGGTGAGGACGCGATACTCGCCGCTGGCAACCTGATACTCACCCCTCAAGCCCGCGTGGGCGGGGATCTCTACCTCGCCTCCGGCGATGCCCGCGTCAACGCCCCGGTGGTGGGCGAGCTACACGCCGCCGCGGGGACGCTCACGCTATCGGCGCCGGTGGGACAGGATGTGCGGGCGGAGGTGGACACGTTGCGGCTCAACGAGGGCGCGCGCATCGGCGGCAACCTGAGCTACCGCGGAGACCGGGACGCGCAGATGGCCCCCGGTGCCGTCGTGGCCGGCACGGTGGAGCGGTTCGACCCCGAGCGCGCCCGGGGCCGGGGCCCCTTCCTGGGCCTCTACTTCTGGGCTCGCTCGCTCATCGGACTGTTCGCGCTGGGGCTGCTGCTCGTGCTCCTCTCTCCCAACTTCGCGCGCCGCGCGCCCGCGATGCTGCGCCAACAACCCCTGCCCAGCCTGGGTTGGGGCGCCGCGCTCTTCGTGGGCATCCCCATCGCCGCCATCTTCGTCTTCCTCGTGGGCCTGTTCCTCGGAGGCTGGTGGATCGGCCTCTTCATCCTCGCCCTCCATGCCCTCGCCATCGCGCTGTGCTTCCCCGTGGTGGGCATGCTCATCGGCCGATGGCTGCTCGAGCGCTTCCACAAGGCGGGGGCCCACCTCGTGGTGGCACTACTCGTGGGGCTCGTCCTGCTGACGCTGGTGGGGCTCGTGCCCGTGCTGGGCGGGCTCGCCGCGCTGGCCACCATCCTCTTCGGACTGGGAGCGCTCCTCCTCACCGTGGTGCGGAGCCGCCAGCCCACCGAGGCCCGCGCGTGAACCCTCCGAGGCGTGCCCTCATCATCAACGCCGACGACCTGGGGTACGACCCGGCCGTCACCCGCGGCATCCTCCGCGCCATGCAGGAGGGCATCGTCTCCTCGGCCACCTTGATGGTGAACACGCCCTACTCCGGGACCGCCGCTCGCGAGGCCCGGGGGCTGTCGCTCGGCCTGCACTTCAACCTCTCCCAGGGCCTTCCCGTGTGGGCCGCGTTTCCCAGCCGCTTCCTCCGGAACGGTGCCTTCTCGGAGCCGCTCGCCCAGCACCTGACGCCGGACGTGGTGGAGGCGGAGGCGCTCGCCCAATTGGAGCGGTTGGACGCGCTGCTCGGCCGGCCGGCCACGCACGTGGACGTGCACAAGCGCCTGCACCGCCACCCCGGCGTGCTCGAGGGCCTGGCACGAGCCGCCCGCGCGGCCCTGCTGCCCGTGCGCTCCATGGACGCAGACATGCGCCGCGCGCTGCGGGCCCTCGGCGTGCCCACCAACGACCACTTCATCGGCGGAGCGGGCGCGGAGGCCTACTGGACGCTGGAGCGACTGGAGCAGCACCTCGCCACGCTCCCCGAGGAGGGCGTCACCGAGCTGATGTGTCACCCGGGCCATACGCCCGAGGTGGTGAAGAGCGGCTATGCCCGGCAGCGGGAGGTGGAGCTCGCCACCTTCCTCCACCCGCGGGCCCGCATGGCGCTCACACGGCTCGGGTTGAAGCCCACCGACTTCCGTGTCCTCACGGGTGCCGGGTAGCCTCGGCCAGCCGCGGGCGCGCCCTGGCCAGGGGCTCGGGCAGCGAAGCCCCGGAGGTGGACTCCTCCTCGGGCCCGTGACGCAGCAGCGAGAGGAGCTGCTCGGTGGAGAGCGCCGCCGCCCCATCCGCCTCGGACAGGAGGCTGTTGGCCAGGTCCCGCTTCTCCTCGTGCAGCGCGAGGATGGCCTCCTCGATGGTGCCCTCGGAGATGAGGCGCGTCACCGTGACGGGCTTCGTCTGGCCGATGCGGTGCGCCCGGTCCGTGGCCTGGTCCTCAGCCGCCGGGTTCCACCACGGGTCCAGGTGAAGGACGTGGTCCGCCATGGTGAGGTTGAGCCCCGTGCCTCCCGCCTTCAGCGAGATGAGGAAGACATCGCCCTCGCCCCGCTGGAAGGCCGCCACCCGCGTCTCCCGCTCGGCCGCGGGCGTCTGCCCGTCCAGGTACTGCAGCGGCACGCCCCGGGCCTCCAGCGCCTCGCGCACCAGCGCCAGGTGCTTGACGAACTGGCTGAAGACGAGCGCCCTGCCCCCCCCGGCGCGCACGGCGTCCACCACCTCCAGCAGGCGCTCCAGCTTCGAGGAGGACAGCGGCGAGTCCGCGTCCACCAACCTCGGGTGGCAGGCCGCGAGCCGCAGCCGGGTGAGCGCCGCCAACACCTCGAAGCGCTTCTTCGGGCCCCGCGCCTCCTCCAGCCGCGCCAGCGCCGCCAGCCGCGTGTCCTCGTACAGCTGACGCTCGCCCTCGGAGAGGGTGATGGGCACCACCGTCTCCATACGGGGAGGCAGCTCGCGCGCCACCTCGCCCTTCGTGCGCCGCAACAGGAAGGGCCGCACCAGCCGCGCCAGCGTCGCGCGCGCCCGGGGATCCTTCATGCGCTCGATGGGGCCGATGAAACGCTCGCGGAAGGACTCACGGCTGCCCAGCAGGCCCGGGAAGACGAGCCGGAAGAGGCTCCACAGCTCCGACAACCGGTTCTCCACCGGCGTGCCCGAGAGGGCCATGCGCGCCTCGGCCTTCAGCGCCCGCACCGCCTTCGCCCGGGCCGTGTCGGGATTCTTCACCGCCTGGGCCTCGTCCAGCACCAGCGTGGCGAAGGACACGGCGGCGAAGCGCTCGGCCTCGCGCATCAGCAGCGTGTAGCTCACCACCACCACGTCCCCGGCGCCCAGGCCGGAGAGCAGCGACTCCCGCTCCGCCTCGCGGTAGGCGTGGACCTTCAGCGAGGGAGCGAAGCGCGCCGCCTCCCGCAGCCAGTTGAAGCACACCGAGGTGGGTGCCACCACCAACGCCGGGCCCTGCTCCGCGCGGTGCAGCAGCAGCGCGAGCGCCTGCAGCGTCTTGCCCAACCCCATGTCGTCCGCGAGGCACCCACCCCCACCCCAGGCCGCCAGCCGCGCCATCCAGACGAAGCCCTCGCGTTGGTAGTCGCGCAGCTCGGCCTTCAGGTTCGCGGGTACCGGCACCTCCATCCGCTGGGCCTCGCGGATGCGCCCGGCCAGACGGAGCCAGTCCGGAGGAGCCTGTACGTCCGCTCCCGCTTCCGCCAACTCGTCCAGCACGGGCGCCGCCGCGGCGCTCACCTCCCACCGTCCACGCGAGGCGTGCGCCACGTCCGCCAGGGGCGAGAGCCGCTCGCGCAGCGCATCCGTGAGCCGCATCCAACGGCCGGGTGCCAGCGGCACGTAGCGGTGCCCGCGCCGCAGCGCGTCCAGCATCACGGCCAGCGCCACCCGCTCACCCTCCAACTGCACGCCGCCCTGCACGCCGAACCAGTCCCGCTCCCGGCGCACCTCCACCTTGAGGCCCTGCGCGTCCGGCGAGCGCACCACGCTCCACGGCCGATCCTCCCACTCCACGCGCAGGGCGGGGCCCACCTGGGGCTCCAACCGCTCGAGGAAGCCGAGCGCCGCCTCCGGCCCCTCCAAGGTGAAACGGGCGTGCGCCTCCACCGGCAGCTCCAGCCGCTCCAGCAACGCCGCCGCCTCGGCGCGCTCGGCCTCCAGATCCCTGCGAGTCCGGACACGCTCGCCCCCTCTCACGCCCCGGACGACCTCGGCGCCCTCGCCCGGTACCTGCGGCGCGGCCTCGGGCAGGGGCCGGACGAGCAGCGCGCCCTCCAGCGTCTCCGCGCCCGTGGGCCTCAGACGCAACAGCAGCCCGGGCTCGGCCGGCACCTCGCGCCCCTCCAGGGACGGTGGCAGGGACACGGGGAAGGCCGACTCCACTCCGCCCAGATGGCGCAGCAGCTCTCCGCGCACCGCCTCCGGCAGTCTCCCCCCATGGTTCACCACGAACTCCAGCACCGCGAGCGCCTCGGGAGACACGGACACCAGCGATAGCCGCGGTAACTCGGGCTCCAGATAGAGCCACGGCTGTGGCACCTGATTCCGCACCAGCTCACGCCACACACCCGGCGACACCGGGGTGCCCCCGACGGCGGGACGCACCCCCAGCCCCTCCTCCGTGTCCTCGAACACGAAGCCGAGCGGCACCTCGCGCACCCGCAGCGGCTTGCCGAGTATCGACTCGTGCACCAGCCGGGGGCTGTGCGCCAACAGACGCAGGCTCTGCACGAGGAGTCGGCGGCGATCCTCCGCGCTGTACTGCTGGGGCAGCATGCGGCACAACTGGAAGGCCTCCACCTCCTCGGGCGAGGAGAGAACGGCCAGGGCATCGCGCTCCTCGAAGGGTGACACGGGTGAGCCCTTGGACCAGCCGCCCCGCTTGAGCGGCCGGTGGAGGAAGGGCCGCAGGCGTGGCTCCCCCTCGTTCATCCCCTCCAACCGGAAGGACACGGAGAGGGCGGGGGCTCGGGACTCCTGACGGGTTCGCGCCAGCGACTGGGCCTTCTCCAACGTGAGGAGGAACTGCCGGCCCGGGAGCACGAAGAGGAGCTCGGCGAGCTCCGCGTTCTCCCGCTTCCGCCGGACATCCCCTAGCGCGCCGAGCAGCCCATCCACCGCCGAGAGCGCGTGAACACAACGAGGGGGGGCTCCCGGCCCACACACCGAGCAGCTGACGGCGTCCTCTCCCTCGAGCACCCGCGGCAGCTCCAGCAGCACGCATTGGCGGTGGGTGTAGCCATGGGTCCTCGACGGGCCGCTCGCCATGGACATCTCATGGGCGTGCACCACGAGGGGCTTGTCCCGCGGGGGAAAGAGGAGCTGGAGCTCTCCCTCGGAGAGCAGGCGGGGGAACGCATGCTCCCGAATGCGGGCGCGTACCTGCTGGAGCGCCTGGACGAGGGGCATGAGGCGCGCATCGGTGGGGGGCGGCCGGGAGGCCTGGCGCTCCCAGTCGAGCCCCTGACGAACCCGCCGCACCTCCTCCTTGGCCAGCTCCCAGGCCGCCCGTTCGAGCGTGGAGCGAGCGTGGGCGAAGGCCATCGGGAACACGGGCAGTGTCCCATCCAGCAACGACACGATGGGCAGGGAGTCGAGGGAGTGCAGCCTGTGGGTGACGCTGAAGCCACGCGGGAGGAAGGGCTCCAGCTCGGAGAGGGGGACACGGCGCAGGTGGGTGACGTGGTGCGTCTCCAGCCACTGCTGCACGTCCGCATGGGTGCGGGCAGGAGGCTCCGCGAGGGAGGAGCCTGAATGAAGGGTCTTGGATTCGGGGGAGACGCGCTCCAGGAGCGCCAGCCCGAGCGCCACCGCGTGCTCGCAGACGCCGGACTCGAGGAAGAGAACGCACCGGCAGTCGAGGTCCAGACCGTCCGCGTCGGCGGACACCCGCACGGGGAGGAACACACCGCCACGTCCCCGCACCTCGCCCTGGACGGTGTCGCCCTCCACCGTCCACCGAAGCACACGGTCCTTGATCACCAGTGAATGGCCCTTCGCGTATACCTCTTCTCCAGCCAGCTCGCGGAGCTCCGCCCGCTTGAGCCAGCGGCCCAACCAGGGTCCGAGTTGGGGAGATGACTTCTCAAGTGGTTCCTGTGACATGACTTCCAAAATAACCCCAGCGAACGCATTTGTCCGCTGCCGCGACACGGGATTCGCGGTCGTCGGACCCTCGGCCGTGGGGCCTCTGCCCCGGACGGGGAAACCCAACCCTTCAAGTGGGAGGGGGTCACCAGAAGCACCAGGTCGTCTCGATTGTGGACCCGGTGGGGGCACGTCATGCCCCGGGGCGGCCGGAGGGAGCTCACGGCCCTCCGAGCACCGGAGCGCGGACGGCTGGTCGAGCTCCTGTCGACTGGGTGTGCTTAGATGTCGTGATCACAGACAAGACACTTGGACTTGCCCGCGCTTCCTCCATTGGCGATGACTGGTCCCTGGATGAGCGGGAAGGGAGGCGTGTTCTTGTCGTTGTGCAGCATGAGATCCATGGCGCGCGCCACGTTCTTGCCCTCGAACTTCACGTCAAAGGAGAAGTTGACGAACTCGGCCTTGCCCTTTGTCTTGCTCGAGACCACGCCGCCGCCAGCGGAGCCCGCCTCGTCGCCCGTGCTGGTGCTGAAGTTGGAGTCCTTCACGCACACCGGGTTTCCGCCCACCGTTACCTTCTTGGTGCCTTTGGCGGTATCCGAGGACTTCGCCACGTTGGGGTAGGGAATTGGGACGGGGCCTCCGGGGCTGGGCGTCTTGCACACGTCCGGGAAGGCCACGGTGGTGCCGTCGCTGTCCTTGGTGACGACGGACATCTTGTTGACACCGGTGTTGACGGCCATGGGTCTACCTCCGAAGGGCACATATTACTTACCGCACGGGGTCCACAGAGCGCGAGCACCGGTCTGGTGAGGAGTCCCTGGTGGCCTGGTGGGTGACATGCGGTCATGCGCGGGGTTGGGTGCGAATGGCCCAGTCCCCGGTGTACCGGACCTTCATGGGCACCCGCGCGAGCGGTGGGCAATAGCGGTACATCATGTCCGTGAGCTGGAAGCCCGCTCGCTCACCCAGGCGCAGCAGGCCCAGTCCTTCCAGCCAGAGGAAGCGGTGGGGCGCGAACGCAGTGACGGGCGTGGCGAAAGCTCGGGCGCGCTTCTCCGTCTCTTCCTCGTATTCCATCCGGGCCGTGGCGAAGTACTCGGCGAAGGCACTCTGATTCCCGGAGAGCAGGGCGCGGACCAGTCCACACCGGCTGGCATGTGCCTCCTGTCCCACTTCTTCCAACCGGGTGAGCAAGCACTCCAATGAGGGGAGAGAGGGATGATCCTGACGCGCCAGCTCTTGCAGCACGCGAGCCCAGAGGAACTCATCCTCGTACTCCTCCTGCTTCTGCCACTCGGTGGGGGACACTGCGGCTACTGCTTCCGCCAGGGGGGAGTGTTCGGTAAGGACGACGAGTACGCCCAGCGGGGCTCCGACTACATCCGCGCCAAGAACGGACGCGGGGTTTATCGCAACTTCGGACACCCCCATCTGGAGCAGATCCGCGACATGGTGCGGCAGATGGCCGAGTTCCCGGGCGGCCCGGTACAGAACTTCAGCCCGAAGGCGAAAGAGGAAAACGGCAAGCCGGTGGGGCAGAGCACTCCCTATATCTGGGAGGCGCACCACATCCTTCCGGGCTCTGCCTTCTATTACGAGACCGCCAGAGGCCCCTGCTTTACCTACCAGCAGCTCCGGCTCATCCTGCTGACCGACTACAACCTCAACCACGGCCACAACATCATCATGCTCCCCAAGGAGTCCTGGGCCGTGCCCGTCCACACCCTGCTCCAGCACCCGGGCGACCACCCCCGCTACACCCAGCGGGTGATGGGACGGCTCAAGGACATCTCCAAGGACATTCAGGCGAAGATCGACAAGGGGGAGGACCACAAGGACGTGGAACTGGACCTCTTCGAGCAACTCAAGGACCTGGAAGAAGAATTCTGGGACTTCATCGTTGGCCTGAGTGAGGTCGTCGTGGCCGCGGTGACCTCGGGCCAGACCTACGTCCACGACAACGTCCGTTTCGCCCCGGAGAAGGGCAGTAGCACCTACGAGAACGGGGCGCTCTTCTGAGGAGCATCAGCGTATGAACTATTTTGTCCTGAAGACGGCTTCCCAGGATGGTGCGGTCATTGACGCGTACCCACAGGGCAGCCCGGCAGATTGGAAGTTCGACGAGGGCATCAGTCTGGCCCGCGAGTTCCCTGGCCGGGCGGAGGTCGTCTTCTCGAAGAGCTTTCCTGACTTCCGGAAGCTCTACGACTTCCAGCCCAACATCCTCAGCGCATTCATCGTCTCCGAGAAGGCCCGGCAGCTCATCGAGTCCCTGAAGGTGCCCAACGCCGAGTTCCTCCCCGTGGCGCTCAAGGACCACCGAGGCAACGTGGTGGCCGAGAACTACGCCATCCTCAACCTGCTCGGGGGCGAGGACGCCATCGACATGGAGCGCTCCGACTACAAGATGAACAACATCAACAAGGAGCAGATTGGCCGCATCAAGAAGCTCGCCCTCAAGCCGGACGCCATCTCCCCTGAGGCGAAGCTCTTCCGTTGCAGCCGCATGCGCCGATTGATCCTCCTCCGCGAGGATGTGCTCGCCGCCTTCAACGAGGCGGGCCTCACCGGCTTCCGCACCTACCCCGCCGAGGGCTGGAAAGGCCTGGAGCTCTGACTCACCGCGAGCCGCATGTCATCGCACCTCGCCTTCGAAGCCTTCGTCGATACCCTCGCCGACACGTACTGGCTCGTCATCCGCCGGTACCTGCCCGTGCCCGAATTGGAGCGGGAGCGCTGGGCCCGTCCCGATGAGTTGGCGTGGCTGGGTCTGGGCCATGAGCAGGAGAGCTTTTACTTCGGCTACGCCCTCGGACTGTCCGATGAAGGGGCGCCGAGTGGGGCGAGTGCGGCTCTGTCGCTGCGTGATCTGCTCAACCCGGGTGAGCACGCGACGCTCGTCACCGCCGTTGAGCGCTTCGCCTACCCCCCCCTCCCGATTTCGAGGCTCAGGACGCCTGGTATGAGGACTGCCAGGTGTTCGCGCGGTACGCGATTCGCCTCGGGCTGGGGCTGGTGGCCCACCGGCTGTGGTCGCACCCGGAGGCTCTGCCGATGGCGCCGGGCCCGGGCTTCCGGGTGACCGTCTTCGACGATATCGATTCCCCCGGTTTCGAGGCGGAGATTCCTCGCTGCGAGCTGCCCTCCGCTGGTGGCAGGGACGAGGCCTCGCGCCGACATCTCCTGAGCGGGGCATTCGCCTCCACCCCCGCCTGCCGGGAGCTGCTCTCGGACCTGGGTGACGGCCGACTCCTGCACCAGCCTCTCTCGGTAGTGCTTGCGCGGTATCGCACGTCGCGCGCCAGCCTGCTGGCCGACCTCCAGGCGGCGAAGGGGCAGCCCAGGTAGATGGCCAAGGACCCTGCCTCGAAGACTGGAGCCAGATGCTCTTCGTGATGCGTGGACCCGCTCGCCGGGTGTCCTCGCGCTCAGCCCGCGCGGCCCGGGGCCAGCGCCAGGTGGATGGCGGCACGCTCTCCCGTGTCTGAGGAGGAAAGGACGAGGAGGGACGGGGCACGAGCGTAGCCACGCCGCAAAGCCCGGAGCGCCGTGGCGGTGCCCACTCCTCCAGAGGCCGCACCGGTGGCGCCGAATCCTTCAGCGGGCAACCAGATACGACAGTCGCGGAAGCGCGCTTCCTGGGCACTCAAGTGGAGCAGCATCATTCCACACTCGTGCGCGCGGTGCTGCTGGCCATCATGGTCCAGGACGAGCACGGGAGGAGGTACGCCAGGGGGGAGGGGCCCCAGTGCCGTCTGCGCGCACCGAGCGATGGCTCGCCCATCGGATGGACGCCCGACGTGTCGAAGGTGGGGCTCCATGTCCAGCACCACGTCCCGGACGAGCACGGGCGGCTCCGGCACCTGAGTCCTGGCCGGAGGGGGCGGGACGAGTACCAGCGCCACGCCGGCCTCGCCCGCCATGAGGCCCACAGGGTGCGCGGCCGTCTTGAGCCGGCCCTCCTCGTTGAGGAGTTCCAGCGTCCGCGAGGAAACGAGGCTATCCACCGCGCAAATGAGCCCGGCTTGAGTCCGTCGAGCGCGTAGATCCTCCTCCGCAGCGGCCAGCGCCTGGGCGAAAGCGGCGGTGCCTCCATGGAATGCGCGCAGCGGACCCTTCCAGGAAGGCAACCCCAAGACCTCCCAGGCTCCGCGCACGACCCGTTCCGCCAGCAGGGCCACGCGCTTGCTCGCGTCGGGGGGATCCTCGTCCCTCGGCTCCTTCCTCGTGGTGAAGCCGCGCGTCTCCGGATCCGGCAGGGCGAGGTACAGGCCCGCCCCAGGGCTCAGGTGCTCGAGGTTCTCACGCGAGCACAGGTCCACCAGCGTTTCCACCAACAGAGCCACCAACCGACCCACTCCGGAGAAGCCATAGGTGGCCGCGCCCGCCGCATGTATCGCCACGGTGCCGGGCTCCTCGTCTCCGGGAAAGAAGGTCTCGAAATCGGGAGCTGGAGCCGACCGGACCAGCCCGGCCCGGAAGGCAGCGCACCCTGGTACCAGTGGCCCCAAAGCCGATGCCATCCCCATGGCCTTCACCCAGGTCTGCATACGAGCACCGCTCACCGTGTTGGCTCTCCTTCGACCGAGATTGCAAGGCCTCTGCTCCGACGGACGACGAGGGCCCCATTCTCCGGCAGCCCTACGGCACGGTACAAGCCGCACTGGGCGTGGGGTGCTGACGCCGATGCGAAGCTTCGACCTGCTGCCGGTGAGGCCTTCCATCCCGATACTGTTCGACTGCTGGTCCGCTTGCGGCATTCGGGGCAAGCACGGAGGGCTCGTCCTGCGCGAGCCCCCCCTGACAGGACTTACTTCAACTGGCTTAGCCGTTCACCTTCTTCCACGAGGGACGGGTGCTGATGCGCTGCCACCACGACTTCACGAACGGACGCTCGGTGATGAGGGTGCCGTGGGGAGTGGCCGAGAGGTACTGCAGGTACGGCAGCCAGGAGATGTCCGCGAGCGAGAACGTGTCGCCCGCGAGGTAGGCCTGGGACATGAGGGCCCGGTCGACGACATCGAGCACCCTGGCGCTCTCGCTCCGGCCCTTGTTCACCTTGTCCATGTCGGGCGTGCCGCCGCGCATGGGCTTGAAGACGAGCTCCATGACGATGGCCATGCAGTGCGGGGTGAAATAGGACTGCTCGACGCTGAGCCACTGCTCCATGCGGCCGAAGGAGGGATGGTCGCTCGGGGTGAGCTTGGGCCCCGGCAGCTTCGCGTCGAGGTAGCGGATGATGGCGCGGGACTCGTACAGGGTGAAGCCGTCATCCTCGAGGAAGGGGACGACGCCGAAGGGGTGCTTCGCCAGGTAGTCGGGCGACTTCTGCTGGCCCTTGGAGAGGTCGATCAACACGAACTCGGCCTCGCGGCCCTTCTCGGCGAGCGTGGTGAGGACCTTTCGGGTGCAGGTGCTGCCCGGATGACCATAGAGCTTCATGAGTGTTCCTCCGTGGGTTGAAGCGGCGCGAGGCTATAAGAGCCATCCCGTCCGTTGCGCTAGCCTTTCGCGCCATGGACCGGAAGCGCACAGTCTGGTTGCTCATCATCGTGTTGGTGCTCGTGGGTGGACTGCTCGTCCTGCTCCGTGGGGACGGTGGGGAGCGGGTGCCCGATGGACCACGGGCAGGAGGCGCGGGGGCCTCGAAGCCGGCACCCGCTCGCGCCGGAACACGAACGTCACAGAGGCCGGAATCCCCGCACGCCGCGACCGCCCTCCCCTCGCGTCTGGTGCCCGCCACGCACGCCGAGGACCCGGCCGAGTCGCGGGGCTCCTTCGAGGGCCTCGTCATCTCGGCCACCACGGGTGAGGGCGTGGCGAACGCCGAGCTGACCTTCGCCGGAGCGGGGGGCGCCGCGTCCACGCGCACGGAGGCCAACGGACGCTTCCGCTTCGTCCCGCCCACGGCGGGCACGTGGCAGCTCGCGGTGGTGACGGCACGGGGCTACCTGCCCTTCGGCCCCGAGTGGGGACAGAGCCCCATCCGATTCACGGCCGTGCCCGGCCAGCGCATCTCGGACATCGTGCTCGCCCTGACGCCCGAGGTGGAGCTGCTGGGCCGCGTGGAGGACCCGGACGGACAGCCCGTCGCTGGAGCGCAGGTGCGCGTGCTGACGGGCCGGGGGGGTGAGTCGGTGCTCTTCCCCACGTCGGACCACTTCACGTCCGATGCGCGCGGGGAGTTCCGCTTCCGCGCACCGGAAGGCGCCAGCGTGGAGGCCCGCCACCCGGCCTACGCCTCCGCCCGCGCCGAGGTGACACCCTCGGCCGCGCTGGCGCGCCGCGTGGTGTTGAAGCTGGGCAGGCGCGAGAGCGCTCAGGCCGCCCCTCCGGGAGAGTCCCTGGCGGGGCGCGTGGTGGACGGAGAAGGAGCGGCCGTGCCCCAGGCCCTGGTGTCCGTGACATCCGCCTCGAGCGCCTGGCCTCGCAGGTATGGCGATGAGCTCGGGTACGAGACGCTGACGGACGCGGAGGGACGCTTCACGCTCGAGGGCCTGGAGCCGGGCACCTACGATGTCACCGCGAGGTCGATGGGACTGGCGCCCGGGGAGCTGCGAGACGTGAGGACGGGCCGGAAGGACCTGGTGCTGACGCTCGCGGCGGGGACGAGGCTGGTGGGCACGGTGCGCGACGCGGCCACGGGCAGGCCGCTGCCCTCCTTCACCCTGGCCGTGTTCACGAAGCGAGGGCCCTTGCAGCGGGACGTCTTCACGCAGCACTCGTTCATCGACGCGCAGGGCCGCTACGTGGTGGCAGGAGTACCGGCCGGGAGCTATGTGCTCCAGGCGGCCGCGTCCGGCTACGCGCCATCCGAGGCGCAGGTCGAGGTGCCGGAAGGGGCCTCGGGACCGGTGACGACGGACCTCTCCCTCTCGCGCGGGACGAAGATGGCGGGGCGCGTGGTGGAGGAGGGCTCGGGAGTCCCGCTGGAGCACGCGAGCATCTCCGTCGAGGGCGTGGGAACGGGAGAGGGAGCGCTGTCCCTGCGCTATGACGCCCTCACGGACGCACGGGGCGACTTCACGCTCGACGGGTTGCCCCCGGGCGAGCTGTCCCTGTTCGTCTCCGCCGCCGGGCACCACAGCCGCATCCTCTCCGGCATCACCGCGCGTGGAGACACCGCGCCCCCGCTGACCATCGAGTTGCGGAAGACGGAGGAGGGCGAGGAGCCTCAGGTGGAACTGGTGGGCATCGGGGCGGTGCTCGCCCCGCGAGAGGACGCGCTGGTGCTGGGCGAGATCGCCCCGGGCGGAGGCGCGGCCGAGGCGGGGCTCGTCACGGGGGACAGCATCGTGCACATCGACGGGCGCCCCGTCGTGGAGATGGGCTTCGCGAACGCCGTCCAGCGCATCCGGGGCCCCGAGGGCAGCCGGCTGGTGCTCGGCGTGCGCAAGGCCTCGGCCGTGGGCACGGACGGAAGCGCCGCGCCCATCGTGGACATCCCCGTGACGCGGCGGCGCATCCGCCGATAGGAGAACCCGGACGGGCTCAGCCGAAGGAGCAGTCCTTGCCCCGCGTCGGCAAGGCGGAGGCCTCCTGCGACAGGTACGTGTCGACGGCCTTCGCCGCCTCACGCCCGTCGGAGATGGCCCAGACGATGAGGCTCGCGCCCCGGCTCGCGTCGCCCGCGCAGAACACGCCGTCCACCGACGTGGCGAAGCTCGCGTCCACCAGCACGTTGCCTCGCGGCGTGAGCTTCACGCCCAGGTCCTCCGCCAGCGCCCCGGTGTCCGGCCCCGTGAAGCCCATGGCCAGCACCAGCAGGTCCACCTCGTAGACCGTCTCGGAGCCGGGCACCTCCACCAGCCGGAGGGCTCCGCCCGCCTCACGCTGCAACTCCACCCGCACCGCGTGCAGCGCCTGGAGCCGGCCGTCCGTGCCGACCAGCTTCTTCGTCATCAGGCCGAACTCGCGCGCCCCGCCCTCCTCCTGGCTCGACGAGGTGCGGAAGATGAGCGGCCAGCGCGGCCACGGGTTGCTCTCGGCACGCACCTTCGGGGGCGCGGGCATCAACTCCACCTGCGTCACGCTCGCCGCGCCCTGGCGCAGCGCCGTGCCCAGGCAGTCCGAGCCCGTGTCTCCACCTCCGAGGATGAGCACCCGCTTGCCCGCCGCGCTCAGCCGGGGCTCGAGCTGGGTCAGTCCCGCCACCACCCGGTTCTGGTGCTCCAGGTAGTCCATGGCCTGCACCACGCCGGACAGCTCGCGTCCGGGCACCTCGAGCTCCCTCGCCTTCCTGGCGCCCATGGCCAGCACGACGGCGTCGTACTGCTCGCGCAGCGCGCGGAAGCCCGGCTCACGGCCCACGTCCACGCCGCAGCGGAACTCCACGCCCTCGGATTCCATCAGCTTCAGCCGCCGGTCCACCACGGACTTCTCCAGCTTGAAGTCGGGAATCCCGTAGCGCAGCAGGCCTCCGGCCCGGTCATCCCGCTCGTACACGGTGACGCTGTGTCCCGCCTGGTTGAGCTGCGCCGCCGCCGCCAGCCCCGCGGGCCCCGAGCCCACCACCGCCACGCGCTTGCCGGTGCGGCTCGCGGGCGGACGGGGACGCACCCAGCCCCCGGCGAAGGCCCGCTCGCTGATCTCCTTCTCCATCTGCTCGATGGTCACCGGCTCCTGGTCGATGTTGAGGACGCAGGCGGCCTCGCACGGCGCCGGGCACAGCCGGCCGGTG